>NZ_LDSL01000045.1 GCF_001476815.1 Pseudacidovorax intermedius
TTGACCAGGTGCTGGCGGCTCCTGTCCAGCAGCCGGCTGTCGGTGGGATGCGCAATGGCCTTGGGCATCACCGTGGTGTCCACGATGACCTGCTGCACGCTGGCTTTCTGGATCACGCCACCACGCCGGGCAGCGTCGATGCTGGCAGCCAGCAGCGCTTCAACGCCTTCTTCCCCCACGCGCTGGCGCCAGCGCGTGAGGCTGGACGCATCGATGGGCGCTTCGGTCTGCAGATAGGTCTCGCCGCAGAAGAACTGCCAGTACGGGTTCTCGACCCAGGTGTTGACCACGGCTTCGTCGGAAGCATCGAAGGTGTGCTGCAGATACAGCAACCCGGCGATCAGGCGCGGTGGCAAGGCGGGCCGGCCACGGCCAGAAGTGAAAGAGACCGCGAAAGTGCGCTCGATCTCGGCCCAGTCGATCAGCGCCTCCAGCCTGACCAGCGGGTGCTTCATGTTGATCTGCTCGTCCAGCCTTGGACGCAACAGTTCGGCCGTTTGCGGCTGCGAAGGCTTCGGACCCATCGGACTCCTCAGAGGAATTTGCAAGAAAACAGGCTCTGCCGAACCAATACCTTGCAAATCCCGCGCCTAGCCAGCCCAAAAACCTCGCACAAGATCAACAACTTACGGGTTGTTCAGGGCGGACTAAATAAATTCCAAGAGTGCTGATTGGAATATCTGAAGATCTAAAGACCAAGGTGCATCGATCGCCGAATCAGAAGAGTGGCCATAAATGGAAAGATAATCCGCCCCAATTTCACGTGCGATATTTTCAAACCCCCTGACGTGATATGAAGACGGCATCATTTCAACAAGCTTTCTGAGCCCTTTGGAAAATACCAAGTTTGCCAATCCGGCGCCATGGGGCGCCACTACCAATGCAGCTTTGGACAAGGTCTGTGCCTGCTCGGAAAACGACAGATTTTCCAGCTGGACAATTTCAAATCCGAGTCCTGACAAGAGGGCCTCAATTTGAGGCTCTTCAAGAAGCGGCCTGTTCTTTGCGGCTGAACGGGAAATATACAGTCTGGTTCCATCTCCCTCCAATACAGGTGGCAGCAATGACTGGAATACATTTATGTACGTCTTGTCGATACTTCGCCCTTCGACGAAGGGAACCACAAGCTTTGAAAAACGGTAAATTACGTTCTTTCTGGTAAAGCGCAAACTCAATTGAGGGAAGAAACTGCGTACGATATTGCTCAGAACCGCATGCTCGTCGGCAGGAACGTAGATGGGAACCGGATTGGGAGACTGCTCATTCACGACGACCGGTCCGAAGCCGTTCAGCAGAGTGTTGAAGAACCCTGTGTCATTAACGGGCGGAAGAAGAATACACTGCTCTTCAACTACCTCTTCTTCATTTTTTTCCAGGCTCTGCAACACCAAGTAATCAGCCAAAGACATACCTGGGGACAATTCCCTGATGACGATGCCCCCACCACCTATCAATATACCTTTGCCATCAGAATTGGAAAAAAAGGACGCACCCGCTCCATATCCGATCATAGTGAGTGGTTTAGGGAAATTAAGCGGTGAAATCTGAATCTGTTTCCCAGCGTAGTCAATATGCTTACTACGACCGGTATTGGGCTTCACAGCGCCGGCCGCGTCGGCCCCGGCGCCCGGAGCGCGCGTCAGCAACACTTGACTCATGGCCTTCCCGTGCTGCTGACCTGTGGGAATGTCTTCAAGATCGACAAAGGTTATTTCCGACTCGGTGCGGAAGGAGCAGCGCCCAGGGCTTATGTTCACTTTCTCCCACACCAAATTTCGTGCGCTTTCTCTACGATTACCCAGCTCTGCGAAGCAGTCTTGAAGCCCTGGTGCATCGACGCCTTGACAATGATCGACGAAACTTACCACTTGTTCGGGAAGGTCGTTTTCGAAAAGCTCGCGGATGATAAAAAATGCAAAATCGGCACTGCCAGCTGGCGATTCAGAAATTCGACTATCGAATATTTTCCTCAATTCTTGATATTTATTGAGTCGTATTAGAATACGCGCCCTAAGGCGATCAATTTTGGGCCCTGCCGCACCTATCTCTGCCAAAACTGCCTCAGCACGCTCTGCGCCAAGACAGTTAAAAAATGCCTTTGTTATCCAGTAAGCGTCGTACTCATTGAAATTCTTCGGAGTATTGCTTAAATATTCAAGCATACACTCGTCATAGCGCCCAGCAAGATATAACTGATCGAAAGCACCTTGCATTATCTTATATTTCCATACATGATCTTTCGAGTCGAATACTCAAAATAGAAGCTTGGCCAAAGTGGCTTTGAATTTCATGTAGGAGAAATTTATTTGTATATCTTCCAGTGCAGCGCCACGCAATTCATTTCTAAGCTTACTATTGTCGCAAATCTTTATAATGGCGTTCGCGAAATCGGCAGCGTCTTCCGCAACCAAGCATTCTTTACCGTTTTTCCAATTTAGTTGTGTGCTCAGAAGCCCTGTGATGATGCATGGAAGTCCAAGTGCAGCCATTTCTTGGACTTTGTGAGGAAGCCCCGCCGCCAGCCGCGTTGGGGCGATGAAGGCATCGTATTGATTCACTGCCGTCTTCAAGTCGCCAATCGCTCCCCGGAAGTGAACGTTCGGAGATGCCTTGCACATTGCACTGATCAGCTTGCTGGCTTCCTGACAAGTAACGTTCCCCGCAATTTCTATCTTTATGGCCTTATCTAACTGATGGAGCAGCGGCGCTATGAACGTCAATATAAATAATGCGCTGTCGAAGTTCGGCGCCGCAACGTCGTGAATTGCGCCCAAGAATAGTACCCGTCCCTGCCTCGCCTTTTTCTCCAGAACAGGGCATGAATCAAATGCGTGAGACAGGATTTCGACCATCGCCCCAGGATACTTTCTTTTGAACTGGGCTTTTTCAATTGGCGTGGTAACGGAAATGTATCTGCTCGCGGAGTAGATCGAAAGCTCCCTGCTGATCCTCGCGTCTTGGCAAGAGATCATCCCCGACTCTCCAAGATAGTGGTCCAATTGCATTTCCCGCGTGTTGAATATTGCCTCGGCGTCATATACCACGCGAGTGCCGGCCATCTTGACGATATCTAGACCGGCGAGCCGCTGCACATTGTGCGGCCGACTACAGAATATGACATCGTAGAAATTTTGACTTTGTCGAGTGCGAATCAAATATTCCAGATAGTGGTCGTCGCCGTGGCAAAACTCTACGCCTGTAAAGGTATCGTTGACGCCGCTGAACGCAGAGTCGTCCTTGACGTTGGTTGAATAATGTGTGACAAAGCAGCCTAGTTCAATCAAACATTTCAGAATATCACTGGCCCTGGCTATGCCGGCGCCCCAGCTTCTGACAGGCGGCACATCGTCAATCAAAAACACCCTTTTCTTGTATGAATCAAATCGTCCTGTCACGCCTAGGCTAAATTCACTATATTCCACCGGGGATGACTGATCTGAGAGCCAGTCAGAATGCCTCTCTTTGAAGAGTTGCTGGTTGGTCTGCTGGAGTTGCAGATACTCCGACTCGGTTTTGGCGCTACCGAACTCAAAGTGATGTGCCTTTATTCTTGGCGTATAAAGAACCGCAGAACCTGCCTTCCAAGCCCGAACGCACAGGTCGGTTTCTTCGTAGTAGGCTGGTGCAAATGCTTCATCGAAGCCATTGAGCGACTCCCACAGCTTTCTTCGGACGCCGAAAAACGCGCCGGATACGTAATCCACATATCGGTCGAAAGAGAACAAATGCGCATCAGGCCGCCTGCGGCGCCCCACGCCCCGGCATGACGCATCGTTGAAAATAACGCTTCCCGCTTCCTGCAGCAATCCGTCAAGATGCAGAATCTGTCCACCGACGATTCCAACGTCCGGATATTTGGTGAACGTGTCCAGCATTTCGTCGAGGGCCGATATCTCTATGAATGCATCGCTATTCAGGAATACGATAAACTCCCCCACAGCATGCCGTGCACCTTGATTGGCAGCACGTAGAAAATGCAGATTTTCCGAATTGTTGACGATTTTTACCGCGCCGGTAATCTGCCCTGTCAGTTCACTGACTTCAGTACCCGAATTATTGTCGACCAAGATCAGCTCGAACGACTCGAAATTGGACAATGCCAGTCTGCTCAAACAGCGAAGTAGCAGTTCTGGCTTCTTGTAAATAACGACGACGATGGATATGACGGGTTTTGAATCGGTGGTACCCAATGCAAGGCTTTTATTTCGCCTTTTAAAGTAAAGTAGATCCTTCCGAAACAACTCTAGATAATAGCTTTTTTCAACTGTTTTTAGTTCTTCTCGCTTCTCTAAAAAGCTGCTTGACCTACCTTCGTCCCTACCATGTCGTAGATAGTGTTCGGTCAGCTTGCACTTTCTTACTATTTCCAAGGTGCAGCCGTCGATAAGGTTTTTGAGATCGCTGTTAAGAGCCAAGTATGCTTGGTATTCGAACTCGAGGGGGATTTTCGCGGCCAGGTTCTTTGTCTTTTCTTCCACCTCATAGACCGTGGCAACCCTCCCTTCTGCACGACCATGGGCTAGATAATGGTCCTTCAGTGACACCTGATCCAGGTGTGCGAGCTCGGGGTTCATTTCCCGATAGACGACTGCACTGAAATCAGTGTCTCTCTCCTTTGCTTTTTCAGCATCTATGCTGAATAACTCATATTTGTTCTTGTTGGCGTATTGAAGAGCCGAAATCTTCTCTACCGATTTGCGTGCTGATAGATAGATTGGAGACGCCTCGTCGACTCGGGAATAGTGGTCTACAGCAGATCTGAAATTAGCGGTTCGCTCGTAAAGCAAACCTAGGCCGTAATGGGGCCAGCTTTCATCTTTCAGGCGAATGGAGCTCTTGAAAGATTGTTGTGCGAGAAGATATTGCTTTTTACCGAGATAGCAAAATCCGAGGAGATTGAAAATCCATGGGTCACCCATGCATTCGTGAAGAGCAGCTATCAGATGCTTGATCGCCTCATCATAGTCCTTCTGCAGATATTTGACTTGGGCGATACCATATCGTGCGAGGTAGCCAGTACCATTCTCAAAGACTTTCTGCGCCTCCGCGTACTTTCCTGCGCGGACCAGGTCAATGCCTTTTAGGATCGTATCAGCCATTTCATTCAAGGATTATTTGATTTTCGAGATATTTGGCGTCGCAGGGCTTGGCAGCGGCCAAGCTAAGGCCGTGAGCCTGCAGAAGCACGCGCTTCATCATGGTCGGCGCCTTGGAGATTTGCGTCAGCCGGGGCGTCGACGCTTACGGTGGTGTTCAGCGATTCCGTTGTGCCTCGTTCGCTCGACTGCCGCTCGACAGGTTTGATCGTTGAGGATCGGGTGAGTAGACGCAGACGAAGATCAGCCTCAGCAAGACTCAGACGTGAGGTCACGAGAGCTACTTCGGTGTCTGCCAATGTTTGATAGCTCGTGATTACGTCAATGTTCGTCTTCACGCCGCCTTGATAGCTCTTAATGTTTCCGTCGACCGAAAGGCGCGCTCCCTCGACTGCCTGTTCTCGAATACGGATCTCATCCTTGTATGTCTGATTGGCCATGCGCAGACGCGTGAATTCATTCGTGAGGTTGTCCTGCACGTACCGCAGGCCCTCCTCCTTCTGCAAGATATCGTTTGCCGCACGCTGGTAGTCGTAATAAGGAGACGTACCGATAGGCGCTGAAAAGGTAACTGCCACCTTCGGCGAACTGTCCAGTGGGCTCCCTGTCCTCTGCCCCTTACTCACCTGCGCCACCACCTGCGGCAAATACTGCGCAGTCACCCGCTTCGCCGCGATCTCTGCCAGCTCTACGTTGTATTTGGCACTGCGCACTGCAGGCGCCGTCTCCCGTACCTGCACCAGCAATTCCTCCAACGGCCGCTCATCGCTCCAGGCCGGTACTTGAACCTCCAAATTGGCGGTGTCCGCCGCCAGCCCGGTCACCAGCGTGAAATTCCGCTCCGCCGCCTGCAGGCTGTTACGCAAACTCACCCGGTTGGCCTGCGCAATCGCCACCCGCACCTGAAAGTCGCTGACCTCCGTCACCGTCCCCTGCCCCAATTCCCGCATCCGCGTCGACCGGCGCAATTGCTCGTCCAGGCCGTCGATCTGCACACCCAGCGCACGGATCTGTTCGCGGTAGCGCACGATGTCCGCCATCGCCGTGAACACGCGAAGCGCCAGGTCGTTGTCGGCCTGGTCCAAGTCGGCCTGGGCCTGGGCGGCGAGCGGGTCGGACTGCTGCAGCGTCAGAAAGCGGTCGTAGCTCAGGATCGGCTGATTGAGCGAGACGTACCGGGTCTCCGAATTCGCCGTGTCGGCGCTGACGTCGGACTTGGAATAGACGGCGGTCGCGTACGGGTAGAAGGCCGTGCTCGCCTGGTTGGACTGCAGGCGCTTGTTGGCGGCGGCGGCGACCTGGGCGGAGTATTGGGCGTCGTGGAGGCGGGCGGCGTCCAGGGCTTGTTGGAAGCTTTGGGCACTGGCGCCGGATGAGAAAAAGGCGAACAGCGCGGCGGCGGTGGCGGCGTGGCGCGCAAAACGGACGAACGTAGCGGCAGGTGGCCGGGGGATGGGCATGCGGGACGGGGGCAAATGGAGTGATGGACTGAGGTGGCGCCCCCTCTCCCCGGCCCTCTCCCGCGAGGGGAGAGGGAGGAAGACAAGGCATAGGCAGGCGGGCTCAGTCCTCCTTGAAGCTGCGGGCGAAGCGGTCGGTCAGCGGCTTCAGCAGGTAAGTGAGAAAGCTGCGCTCGCCGGTCTTGACGATGACTTCGGCGGGCATGCCGGGCTGGATCTTGTGGTGGCCCAGCAGCTGCAGGCCTTCCTTGGTGGTCTCGATCTGCGCCAGGTAGAAGTCGTTGGCGCCGCCGCTCGGGTCTTTCTGCTTGTCGGCGCCGACGAGCTTGATCACGCCGGGAACGACGGGCGTGTTGCGCTGGTTGAAGGCCGAGAAGCGCACGTCCGCCTCCAGGCCGACGTGCACCTTGTCGATGGAGGTGGGCGGCACCTGCGCCTCGATGATCAGGTTGCCCTCCTCGGGCAGGATCTCCATCAGCACCTGGCTGGCGGTGATGACGCCGCCGACGGTGTTGACCTTCAGGCCCACCACCGTGCCCGACACGGGGGCTTTCACCTCCGTCAGGTTGCGCGCGAATTTCAGCGACTCCATCCGCGTCATGTAGGCCTCACGGTTCTTCTGCAGTTCCGACAACTGGTTGTCGATGTCCTTCAGGAAGGTGGTGCGCTGCTGCGCCATCTGCAGGCTGGTGCTCGACATCGACGCGCGGGTGCGGCTGGCCTCGGCGATCAGGTTGGCCATGTCGCTCTGCAGGCTGCTTTGGGAGCGCAGCACTTCGTTGGCGCGGGACTCGGGCACGTAGCCTTCCTTGGCCAGCTGCACGGTGTTGCGCGCCTCGCGCTCGACCAGTTCCAGCTGGTTCTTCTTTTCCTGCGCCACCTTCACCAGGCTGTCGGCCTGGGCCTGCTGGCCCGACAGTTGCTCGCGCAGGATGCGCTGCTGGCTGTCCAGCTCCTGCCGGCGCGAGCTGAACAGCTGCAGCTGCACCAGCTTGGCCTCGGCCACGCGGGTGTCGTTGGCTCCGAAGGCCTCCAGCTCGGGCTTCCAGCGGATGGCGGCAGCACCGGTACGTTCGCTCAGCAGCCGCGACTCGGTGGCCAGCAGGTTGATGTACTGCAGCTCGGCACCGGTCAGGTTGGCCTCGCTGTCCAGCGGGTTCACCTTGAGCACGACGTCGCCCTGCTTCACCTGCGAGCCCTCGCGCACCAGCAGGTCCTGCACCACGCCGCCGGTGGGGTGCTGCACGGCCTTGCGGTTGCCCGAGACGGTGACGTTGCCGGTGATGACGACGCCCGAGTCCAGCGGCGCCACGGTCGCCCATACGAAGAAGCCGATGAAGGCGATCACCACCACGCGCACGGCGGAACGGCGCACTTCGCTCTCTTCGAGCAGCACGGGCTCGATGCCGTCGCCCTTGGCCTTCAGGCGTTGCGGGTCGTAGGGGTTCCAGTCGGTCGCCCAGTGATGAAAGCGGCTGGCAAGGGATGTCATGCGACCACCTGCAGGTTGGGTTTGGCCGGGCCTTCCACGGCGGGCGGCTGGGCCGGTGGGGCCACGGGCGTGGCGCCGGCCCCGGCACCCGCGCCGGGCATGCGCTGCACGGCGGCGAACAGGTCCTTGGGCGTGCCCAGGCCCACCTGGCGGCCGTTCTTCACCACCAGCATCAGGTCGACGATGCCGATCAGCCGCGGCCGGTGGGTGGTCACGAGCACCGTGGCGCCGCGCTCGCGCAGTTGCTGGATGGTGGCGATCAGCGACTGCTCGCCCACCTCGTCCAGGTTGGCGTTGGGCTCGTCCAGCACCACGAAGGCCGGGTCGCCGTACACCGCTCGCGCCACGGCCAGGCGCTGGCGCTGGCCGCCCGAGAGGGCGAAGCAGGCGTCGCCCAGCAGCGTGTCGTAGCCCTTGGGCCAGCCGAGGATGGCCTCGTGCATGCCCACCATCTGCGCGGCGGCCACCACCTTGTCGGCGTCCACCGCGCCCAGGCGGGCGATGTTCTCGGCCACCGTGCCATCGAAGAACTCGATCTCCTGCGGCACGTAGCCGATGTGCGGGCCCAGCTCGTCGTGGTTCCAGTCCGAAATCTCCACGCCGTCCAGCCGCACTGAGCCGTCATGCGGCTTCCATACGCCCACCAGCTGCTTGGCCAGGGCCGACTTGCCGGAGGCGCTGGGGCCGACGATGGCCATGGCCTGGCCCGGCTCGAGCGCAAAGCTGACACCCGACAGCACGACCTTGCTGGCACCGGGCGGCACCACCGCCAGGTCTTCCACCACCAGCCGGCCCTTGGGCGCCGGCAGCGCCATCTGCGTCTGGTGGTGCTCGTCCTCCGCCAGCAGCGTGTTCAGCCGGTCGTAGGCCTGGCGCGCGCGGACGATGGCCGGCCACTGGCCGATCAGGTTCGTGAGCGGCGACACGGCACGCGCGATCAGCATGGTGGCGGCCATCACCATGCCGCCGGTGATGGCGCCTTCGATGGCCAGGAAGATGCCCAGCGCCATGCCCAGCGACTGGAAGCAGTGCTGCAGAAAGCTGGTCATGCCGCTGCCCACGCCCGCCGCCTCCGACGAGTTGACCTGCAGCATCAGGAACTCCCGATGCTTGCGGTGCCAGCGCCGGCGCATGGCCGGCATCATGCCCAGCGCCAGCGTGGATTCGGACTGCCGCAGTACGCTGCCCGCCAGCTGCATCGCCTGGGCGTTGGCGTCGTTCGAGGCCTTGAGCGCCGACGAGGTCACCTGCCGGTTGACGATGGCCGCCACCAGCATGCAGGCCGCCGCCGCCAGCGAGAACACCGCCAGGTAGGGGTGGAACACCGCCCCCACGATGATGAACACCACGGCGAAGGGCGCGGACATGAGGGCCAGCACACCGGGCCCGCCCAGGAATTGCCGCAGCTCCAGCAGGTCGCCCATCACCTGCTGCACGTTGACCTGCCGCCGGCCCACGTGGCGGCGGAAGGAGGCGTCGAACACGTCGGCCGCCAGCTCCCAGTCCACCCGCAGCGACAGGCGCACCATCAGCCGCCCGCGGATCCACTCCATGACGGACCAGAACAGGTACACGCCCACGATCAGCGTGGTGAGCGAGACCAGCGTGACCACGCTGCGGCTGGCCAGCACGCGGTCGAAGGTGTTCCACATGTAGACGATGGGCGCCAGCGACAGCAGCTCCACCACGAAGGTCAGCACCGCCACCGACCAGAAGCTGCGCCGGCACAGACGCAGCACACGCCCCACGGGCGTGCTGCGGGCCGGCGGCGCGCCGGCGGGAAGGTCTTTGGATTTCTCGGTCATCGAAGAAGGCTCAGGCGCCGCCCCGTCGGAAAGCGCCAAACAAAAAAGCCCCCTCCTCGCGAACGAGGACGGAGCTTTGAAAGGGACAGGGCGGTTTTCGCCGCCCCGGCGTGGTCATGGCGTTGGTCAGCTGTGCTTGGTGTGGAAGGGATCCATCGGATCGGCCGCCTGCGTGCCCAGGCCCAGCAGCTGGACTTCGGTGGGCGTGAGCGGCGCGACCTCGACGGCGATGTGCGCACCCTGGGCCGCGGTCTCCGTCTGCTGCAGCATGCTGCTGCTGACGTTGCCGCTGACCTGCAGGTCCGTGATGCCGTGCTGGGCCAGCTGGCCGAAGGCGTCGGTGGCGTTGAACAGCCTGGCCAGGTCGTCCTCGGTGACCGCCAGCTCCACCTTCGTGTTGCCGGCCACCTGGAACTGCGGCAGGTCGGCCAGCGTGAAGGCCGGGGCGGCCGTGCCTTGCGGCTGGCCACCGTGCATCGCTACCACGATCTTCTCGACGCCGGCCTCCACCTTGACCTCGTCCACGCCCAGCTTCTGCAGCTCCTGCAGCGAGGCTTCGAGGTAGGCGGTGTGGCCGCTGCCATCGGCCTGGGCCTTGAGCACCAGGTCCTGGCGATCGTCCAGCTGCACGCCGGCATCCGCCAGCGCATTGGCCAGCGCGTCGTCGATCTGGATGTGGTCCACCCCGGCGGCGTCCAGCTTCTGCTGCATCGCGGCCAGCTCGTTCGCCAGGTCGGCGGCAGTGCCGGGTTGCGTGGCGCGCACGTCGGCGATGTCCACCAGGGCCGTCGTGTCGGCGGCACCCAGCAGCCGGTCCAGGGCCTGCAGTTCGGCGCCCGTCGCATGCTGCGCCAGGGCCAGGGCATCGTCGAGCTTGACCTCCAGGCCGTTCATGTCGAGCGCTGCGTTGCCCAACTTGCCCGACGCGGCACCGGCGTCGGCCAGCGCCAGCGCCTGGTCCACGCCGAGCGACAGCGCATCCACGCCGGCGTCGTGCAGGTGCTGCGTCATGTCGTCGATGGCGGCGACGGCGTTGGCCGACTTGAAGAGTTCGCCCAGATCCTGGTCGCTCATCTGGACGGTCACGTCGGCGGCATCCAGCAGGTGGTGCAGCTGCTGCTCGGTCACACCACCGGCGTGCAGGAAGCCCGTGCCGGTCACGGTGATCGAGGCACCGGCGTCGAAGCTGAAGTTGGCGTGCGCCAGCTCCACCACCTGGCCGGCGTTCAGCTCCAGATGGTCCATGCCCATGCCTTGCAGCTGGGCCACCAGGGCATCCAGCGCGGCGTCCCCGGACTGGACGACCTGCGTCACGGCCAGCTCGCTGAGGCGGATGGTGACGTCGGCCTCGCCCAGCAGGGCGCTGACCTGGGCCGGCGTCGGCGAGTTGCTGGTGGCGGGCGCGAAGTCGAAGTTGTCCACCACCACGGCGGTGCCCGCCGCGAAGGTGAAATCGGCATGGGCCAGCGCGCCGACCTGGCCGATGTCCAGCGACAGGCGGTCCATGCCCACGCCCTGCAGGTGCTGCACCAGCGCATCCATGGCGGCGTCGCCGCTCTTGAGCAGCCGCTGCACGTCCTGCACGCCCAGCTGCACCGTGACATCGGCAGCGCCGAGCAGGTGGCTGAGGTGCTGGTCCGCCTCGGCGCCGGCCACCAGGCCGGTGGCGCTCAGGAAGCCGGTGCCGGCGACGGTGACGTCCACGCCCGGCTCGAAGCTGAAGCTGCCCGAATGGGCCAGCTCGGCCACCTGGCCGGCGCTCAGGCCCAGGTGGTCCATGCCCACGGCCTGCAGCTGCGCCACCAGCGCGTCGAGCGCGGCGTCGCCGTTGGCGCTGTGCACCACCTGGCCGAGCTCCTGCTCGCTGAGGCGCACCGTGACGTCGGCCTCGCCGAGCAGCGTGCTGAGCTGCGCAGCGGTCGGCGCCGTGGCACCGGCCTGCACGAAGTCGATGCCCTCGACCACGATCGGCGTGCCGAGGTCGAAGCTGAAGTTGGCACTGGCCAGCGCGCCGACCTGGTCGGCGTCCAGCGCCAAGTGGTCCACGCCGACCGACAGCAGGTGGTGCACCAGCGTGTCGAGCGAGGCATCGCCGTCGCTCAGCACCTGGCTCAGGTTCTGCGGCGTGAGGTGGACGGTGACGTCGGCGGCACCGAGCAGCGTGCCCAGGTTCTGGTCCGCGGCGCCGCCGGCCGCCACGCCCGTGGCGCTCAGGAAGCCGGTGCCGGATACCGTGACATCGACGCCAGGTAGCAGGCTGAAGTTGCCGCTCTGGGCGAGTTGCGTGACGTGGCTCGCGTCCAGCGCCAGGTGGTCCACGCCGATGGACTGCAGCTGCGCCACCAGGGCGTCCAGCGCCGCGTCGCTGCCGGCGAGCACCTGCGTGACGTCGTTGTTGCTGAACTTGGCCGTGACATCGGCATGGCCCAGGAAGTTGAGTGCGCTCTGCTGCTGGGCCGCGTTGGCCGCGAGCAGGTCGTCCACGCCGCTGACGGTGACGGCCGCGCCTTCATTGAGCGTGTAGCCCTGCGACGCCAGCGCCAGCACCTCGTCGTCGGTCAGGCCCAGGCGGTCCATGCCGGCGGACTGCAGCTGGCTGATCAGCTGGTCGAAGCCCGCGTCGGTGGCACCGGGGCCGCCGCTCAGCCACGGCGCGATGCCGCCGCCGAAGGCCACGGTGACGTCGGCCGCCGCCAGCAGCTCGGCGGTGGCGCCGGCATTGGCACCGGCGGCCGTCAGGAAGCCCGTGCCGACGACGGTGACCTCGGTGCCGGCCGCGAAGCTGAAGTCATGGTTGGCCGTGATCAGCTGGGAGACCTGCGAGGCGTCCACTTCCAGCGTCTGCATGCCCTGGCTGTGCAGTTGCTGGATGAGCGCGTCGAGCGCGGCATCGCCGCCGTTCAGGACGCTGGACAGTTCGCCGTTGGTGAGTTGATGGACGGTCGCTGGGGCCGGTGCGGAGGTCGGAGCCGGCGTGGGCGCAGGTGTCGGAGCCGGTGTGGGCGCAGGTGTCGGGGCCGGCGTGGGCGCAGGTGTCGGAGCCGGCGTAGGCGTTGGAGCCGGCGTGGGTGCAGGCGTTGGAGCCGGCGTGGGCGCAGG
>NZ_LDSL01000046.1 GCF_001476815.1 Pseudacidovorax intermedius
CGCGGAACCGGCTTTGCCGGGCCGCTGGGTGCGCCCCCTTGAGGGGGGATTCGGCTACACGCAGTGAGCAAGAAACGGGGGTGCTCATAGCTGACCCAGCTTTTGGAGCATCTGGTCGCTGGTCTGGATCGCCTTCGAGTTCATCTCGTAGGCCCGCTGCGTCTGGATCATGGACACCAGTTCGGTCACCACGTTCACGTTGGACGTCTCCAGCATGCCCTGCACGATGGTGCCCAGGCCGTTGGTGCCCGGCGTGCCGCCGTTGGGCTGGCCCGAGGCCGCCGTCTCGGCATAGAGGTTGTCGCCGCGCGGCTCCAGGCCGGCCGGGTTGATGAAGTGCACCAGCGAGATGGAGCCGATGTTCTGCGGCGCCGGGTTGTTGGGAATGCTGGCCGTCACGGTGCCGTCCGTGGCCACGCTGATGCTGGTGGCCGTGGTCGGAATGGTCACGCCATTGGCGATCGGCAGGCCGGAGGAGGTGACGATGCGGCCCTGCGCATCCACCTGGAAGGAGCCGTCGCGGGTGTAGCCGGTGCTGCCGTCGGGCATGGTCACCTGGAAGAAGCCGTTGCCCTTGATGGCCATGTCCATCGGGTTGGTCGTGCCCTGCAGCGTGCCCTGCGAGAAGGCGCGGCTGGTGGCGATGGTGCGCACGCCCAGGCCCAGCTGCAGGCCGGTGGGCAGCTGCGTCTGCTCGTTGGCGTTGGCGCCCACCTGGCGCAGGTTCTGGTACATCAGGTCCTGGAACACCGCGTTGGCCCGCTTGTAGCCGGTGGTCGACACGTTGGCCAGGTTGTGCGAGATGACGTCCAGCTGCGTCTGCTGGGCCTCCATGCCGGTCTTCGAGATCCAGAGGGAATTGATCATGGCGGTGTGCCTGCGGAGGAAGTGGGACGTCAGCCCTGCACGCTCAGCAGCTGAGCGGCGGACTTGTCGGAGTTTTCGGTGGTCTGCAGCAGACGCATCTGCTGCTCGAACTGGCGGGCGGCGGCGATCATGCCGACCATGGTGCCCACCGGGTTCACGTTGGAGCCTTCCAGGGCGCCGGTCTCCAGCTTGGCGGTGGCGTCGGCGGGCAGCACCTCGCCTTCCTGGCCGGGCCGGAACAGGCCGTCGGTGCCGCGCACCAGCGGCAGCTCCGAGGTCGCCAGCTTGATGCGGCCCAGCACGGCGGCCGGCTGGCCGTCCTGCTTGGCGCTGATCGTGCCGTCGCTGCCCACGCTCAGGCTGGCGCCGGCCGGCACGTCGATCGGCGACCCGCCGTCCGACAGCACCTGCAGGCCGCCGCTGGTGGTCAGCGTGCCCTCGGGCGAGACCTGGAAGGAGCCGCTGCGGGTGTAGGCCTCGGTGCCGTCCAGGCCCTGCACGGCGAACCAGGCGTTGCCCTGCGCGGTCATGTCCAGGTCGCGGCCGGTGCGCTGCAGCGCGCCCGGGCGGCTGTCGTAGCCGGTGGTGGTCTCCAGCGCGAACACGCGGGTGGTGGCACCGTCGCCGCGCAGCGGCACCGCGCGGAAGTTGGCCAGCTCGGCGCGAAAGCCGGGCGTGGCCGCGTTGGCCAGGTTGTTCGCGAGCACGGACTGGCGCTGCGCCGCGGCGCTGGCGCCGGTCATCGCGGTGTAGATCAGGCGGTCCATGCGTGCTCAGCCCCGGGGTGCGTCAGCGGAGGTTGACCAGCGTCGACAGGACCTGGTCCTGCGTCTTGATGGTCTGCGCGTTGGCCTGGTAGGCGCGCTGGGTGGTCATCATGTCCACCAGGGCGGCCGTCAGGTCGACGTTGGACTCTTCCAGCGCCTTGCTCTGGATCGAGCCGAAGATGCCTTCGCCGGGCGCACCCACCAGCGGCTGGCCGGAGGCGGTGGTCTCGAACCAGTAGCCCGAGTCGGTGATGCCCAGGCCCTGCGGATTGCGGAAGTCCACCATCGCGACCTGGCCGGCGGCCTGCGTCTGGTTGTTGGAGTAGGTGGCCATCAGCGTGCCGGTGTCGTCGATCGACAGGTTGGTCAGCTGGCCGGCGGTGTAGCCGTCCTGCTGCAGGTCGTTGACGGTGAAGCTGGAGTTCACCTGCTTGAATTCGGTCAGGTCCAGCGTGGCGTTGAACTTCTGGTTGGGGTCGTTGGGCGAGGACAGCACCATGGTCTGCTTGCCGCCGGAGATCAGGTTGCCCGCCGTGTCGAAGGTGATCTGGAAGGGCGTGGAGTTCTTCGGGTCGCTGCCGTTGACGCTGCTGTAGACGTTCCAGGCGTTGTTGGCCGTCTTCTGGAAATACAGGCCCACTTCGGTCTTCAGGCCCTGGGCGTCGTAGGCGGTGAGCGAGGTGCTGTACTTGGACAGGTCGTCCGCGGCCGTCGCCACCGCGGCCTTGGCGTCGAGCGTGACGCGGGCCGTCATGGTGGTGGTCTGCTTGGCCGGCACGGTGCCGGTGGGCACCGACAGCGCCTGCAGCGTCGAGCTGGTGCGCTTGCCGGCCGTGTCGGTCGGGTAGCCCATCAGGTTGGCGCCGTTGTTGGTGACGATGAAGCCCTGGGCATCCTTCTTGAAGTTGCCGGCGCGGGTGAAGGCGCGGGCGCCGTCGGGCATGGTCAGCTGGAAGAAGCCGTTGCCGTTGATGGCCAGGTCCAGCGCGTTGTTGGTGGAGTTGATGTTGCCCTGGCTGAACTGCTGGGCGACCTTGCTCACCGTGACGCCCATGCCGCCGCTGACGCTGTTGCTGCCCGAGGCGGCCGCCGCGTACACCTCGGCGAATTCCACGCGCGAGGACTTCATGGCCGTGGTGCCGGCGTTGGCGATGTTGTGCCCGATCACGTCGAGGCTGCGGCTGGCGGCGTTGAGTCCGGCGATGGCCTGCTGAAAGCTCATGGAAGGCTCCTGTTCAGAGAATCGAGTAGATGGCGGAGTACGGCTTGTTGCCGTTGCGGCTGAGGTTGAGGCTGAGGTCGGTGCCGGTGGTGTTGACCGAGACGACGCTGTCGTACATCAGCGCCTTGCTGCCCACGTCGGCGCCCTTGTTGGTGGCGGTGACCGAGAAGGTCAGCTCTTCGCTGCTGGGGTAGCCGGTGGCGTCCAGGCGGATGTCGTGCTGGCCGGCGGCCTGCGGGCCCAGCGACTTGACGTCGATCACCTGGCCGGCCGCGTTCATCACCTTGACCGTCACCTCGGTGGCCGGGGCGTCGAGGTTGAGGGCGCCCATGGCGGTCTTGCCGTCGCTGCTGTAGGAGAGGATGTTGCCCTCGGTCAGCACGTTCTTGCCCACCACGGCGCTGGCCTGCAGGCGCTGCATGGTGCTGCTCTGCGTGGACATGCTGCCCAGGGTGGTGTTGAGCTTCTCGATGCCGGTGACGGTGTTGATCTGCGCGATCTGCGAGGTCAGCTGCGCGTTGTCCATCGGGTTCATCGGATCCTGGTTGCTCAGCTGGGCGACCAGCAGCTTCAGGAAGCGGTCCTGCATGTCGGCGGCCGAGGTGGTGGCCAGCGACGAGCCGCTGCTCGCCGGGGCCGCGGCGGCCGCCGTGGAAGAGGTGGAGGTGGGGGCGGTGACGGTGCTCATCGGTGCGGTCCTGGTGCGGCTCAGGTGCCCAGCTGCAGCGTCTTGAGCAGCAGGTTCTTGGCCGTGTTCATCACTTCGACGTTGTTCTGGTAGGAGCGCGAGGCCGAGATCATGTTGACCATCTCCTCCACCGCGTTCACGTTGGAATAGGTCACGTAGCCCTCGCCGTCGGCCAGCGGGTTGCCGGGCTCGTGCACGCGCCGGCCGGGGTCCTGCCGCTCGGTGACGGCGTCTACGCGCACGCCGGCGGAATAGGTCTTGCCGGCGGCGGTCGGGTCGGCGTCGGGGTCGGCGGCGGCCAGGTCCACGGTCTGGAAGACCACCTGCCGCGCCTTGTACGACTTGCCGTCCGGCCCGGCCGTGGCGTCGACGTTGGCCAGGTTGCTGGCCACCACGTTCAGGCGCTGCGACTGCGCGCTCACCGCGCTGCCGGAGATGCCGAAGATGGAGAACATGGACATGGATGACGACTCTCTAATTAGGAGACGACCGAGAGGCCGCGGAGCAGGCCATGCGCGGGCACCCGCGGAACTGGCTTTGCCAGGCCGCTGGGTGCGCCCCCTCGAGGGGGTGGCGGAGCGCGAAGCGCGGAGACTGGGGGTGTTCCATGTCATTGCCCGGTTATCGCGGACATCAAGGTCTTGCTCTGGCCGCCCAGGAAGCGCAGCGTGGCCTCGAAGCGCACGGCGTTGTCGGCGAAGGCGGCGCGCTCGCGGTCCAGGTCGACGCTGTTGCCGTCCATGGCGGGCTGCACCTGGGCGGTGTAGGCCAGGCTGCTGCCGGCGTCGCTGGTGCGCGGCGCCAGGGCGATGTGCCGGCCGTTGCTGCGGCCGTCGTCGGCGCGGGCGGCCTGGGCCGGGCTGCCGGTGACGCTGGCGGCCCGGCTGGCGTCGGTGGCCTCGGCCAGCGCAGCGGCGAAATCCAGCTCGCGCGCCGAGTAGCCCGGCGTGTCCGCATTGGCGATGTTGCCGGCGATGACCCGCTGGCGTTCGGCGCGCAGCGTCAACGCCTGGCTGTGGAAGTCCAGCGATTGGGTCAGCTTGTCGAGCATGCGCGTTCCTGGGTGCTGCGGGTGGATGGAGGACTGGCGCCGCCCCTGCAGGGGGGCAAACGCCACCGTGCGGAAATTGTGGGTCGGCACCCCCGGTCGGGATGGCTGGAACAAAGGCGGCTTTCCCGGCCTGTTCCCGGCTTTGGCGGCGGGCCCCGCTGTCTACAGTGCGGCGCATCCCGGGGTGTTGCGGCCGTCGTCGGCCCGCCATCCCCGCCGTGCGTGGTGGCCGATGCCGCTGCGCCCGGCGCTCCGTCTTCTTCCGGCCCCCGGCCGACCTACGCCGTCACGCCATGTCACAGCCTCCGCGTCCGTCCCTTCCGATCCGCCTGGCCTCCGCCCTCGGCCTGGCCCTGGCGGCCAGCGCCGCGCCGGCCTTCGCCCAGGCGCCTGCCGGCGCCGCCACGCTGCCCGGCACCACCGGCGACATCGGCCCCGACTTCGTCGCGGCCGCGCAGCACTGGGTGGACGACGCCGTGGCCCAGGGCCGCGGCGCCGCCGGCACCGACATGGCGCCGCTGCGCATGGAAGTCAGCATCGGCACGCTGGACAGCCGGCTGCGCCTGGCGCCCTGCGCCAGCGTCGAGCCCTACATGCCGCCCGGCCAGCGCCTGTGGGGCCGCGCCCGCCTGGGCCTGCGCTGCATCGACGGTGCCGTGCGCTGGAACGTCTTCCTGCCCGTGACCGTCAAGGCCATCGGCCCGGCCTGGGTGCTGCGCGACGGCGTGGCGCCCGGGGCGGTGCTCAAGCCGGGCGACGCCGTCCAGGCCGAGGCCGACTGGGCCGCCGACGCCTCGCCCGTGGTCGCCGACCCCGCCCAGTGGGTGGGCCGCGTGGCCACGCGCGGCCTGGCCGCCGGCCAGCCGATCCGCCAGTCCATGGTGCGCACCCAGCAGGTGATGCAGGCCGGCGCCGCCGTGCGCGTGCTGGCCGGCGGCCAGGGCTTCGAGGTCAGCACCGAAGGCCAGACCCTCAGCGCCGGCGCCGTCGGCGAGCCGGTGCGGGTGCGCATGCCCAACGGCCGCATCGCCACCGGCCAGGTGGTGGACGCCGGCCAGCACGCGCACG
>NZ_LDSL01000047.1 GCF_001476815.1 Pseudacidovorax intermedius
GGGTGGCTCGGGTGGCTCGGCCGGATCGATCTCAGTAACTAGCGCTTTAATTTTTTCTCGTTTCGCCTTTGGGAGTAGCTCAAATATAAAATCCTGCGTTTGTTTGTGCAGCGCTGAAAATGTATTGCGTTCCGAATATATACAAAGCAGCAGGCAATTCTGCATTACTTGCCGCATGTCGCGAACTAGCGATTCGCTCTGAAGTCGGAGCAGCTTGATTTCTTCAAGAGATTTTCTTAAAACTAGGCTGCGAGAATCTGTACTATGCACCGATGTCGAAAGCAGCGCGTACAGCCGGGGTAGCTCCTTAAACTCCACGTCAAGCGGGGAGGCAAAGCACGGTAGAAATCCACAGTGCTCACGCAACTCCCTCATTTCCAGATAGTATTTATTTCTCGAATGCAACCATCCATACTCAATAACATGGTCGCGGAAATAATGATGTCGCCAAAAATTCTCAATTATGCTTCGAAGGTAAAACCTTCCCGCCCGAGCGTCTCCGTTGAGCAAGACATGAACAAGATGTACGGCGTCCGACGCAAGTTCTTGAAAAAAAACACTCTGATGAGGAGCCAAGGCACGATCAACTGCCATGGCCCGAGCAAGAAAGGAAAATGCCACTGAAAACCTGTGCGCTGTGGCGATGGTTGATTTTTGCTTGCCCTCATCCTCCAGCCTAGACTTCTCTGCGCCATTCCAATACTTCTTAAAGTCGTCCTTAACCGTCTTCGACGGATTGGCGACCACAGGGCGCACGGTAGACACAGCGTCGGGAATCATCACATGCCTTTTATGAGCTCGGACCAACGATAGATGAAGCTCTCACTATCTTTTGAAGAGTCCCTGACAACTTTGCTCAGTCGTTGAATGAAAGCTTTCTTTTGCTCATAATTCATATCTTCGAATTCTTTATGAACCCTTGAAACGTACCGGCTTCGAGCTTCCTTTGGACGTCCTGGGATTCCTGTAGCAGCTATAGCGTCTGATAATGACGGAAATACTTTTTCGTCGGCTAGCAACGTCTTCAGACTAGACTCATCCATATAGAACGAGTTCTTTTTTGTATATGAACCTTTATCAGAATGCCGAACTACTTTCCAGCCATCGTCATCACGATAGACAGCAGACCGCTTTCTAGCTTGCTCATCAGAACCGACGTCCATGAGGTTGGTTTGATGAGTGCCTAGTTCACTCTGCTCTACCTCATCGTGAAGCGCGGCAAGATTTTTAACGACCGATTTAACTGTTAAGCTATTTGTCAGGCTCTTGTCATTCAAAAACGACATTAGCTCTTCATGGGAGTATTGGGCAGCAAGCTCGTAAATTTTTGCTGTTAGTGCAAGCCCTGCGCGGCGGGTCAATAGTTTACTCATAGCAAAGCGGCAACTCTATTTTCAAATTCTCGACAAATACCATTTAAAGCGGTCTTTACTTCGTTGAACTTACCGCCCTTGGTAGACAGCTGAAGCGGCAAATTCTTGTCCGCGGCCTCCGCAACGCCTGTGGTCTGACCAATCGTATCTTCAAAGACTTGACCTGCATACTGTCGGCGCACTAACTTCATCGTATCGGTCATCGCCTCGGTCTGTCGAACCTGACAAAACACCAAGCCTAGCAGGTAAAGCGCCTGACCCGCTCGATCTTCGTAATCCTGCATTGCGCGCTCCAGAAGAGGCAGCCCTAGAACTGAGAGAGGGTCTGGCTTTATTGGAACAAGGTAAGCATCAGAGGATAGGAATGCACTGTAGCTAAATAGTGATGCCGTAGGGGGGCAGTCGATCAAAATATATTCGTAGCTGCTCCGTACTTTGTCTAAAAACACCCGTAGGCGATTCTCCGTGCCGCGAGGTGCGGCATCAAGTTTCATCAAGTCGAGCGTAGACGGGAGAACATCAAGTCTGTGTCCACCCCGTATTACGGGAATGATGGCACTGGCCGGAGTTGGTTTGGCGGGAGCAATGTCCTCTATCCCGTTTGGCATAAATATATTTAGAACTGTGTGACGATTTTTCAGCCAGCCCAAATATGTTGCCGTATCAACAATCCACTGAGTTGCGTTGAATTGCGGATCTATGTCGACCAAGAGAACTCTTCTCCCCTTCATGGCAAGTTCCCAGGCCAAACCCACTGCAAGAGTTGTTTTCCCGACCCCGCCCTTCATGTTGATAAGCGAGACGACGATTGCATTGGGCATTCTGACTCCTTTTGCAGATGGTAGCGCACATACTCACCTGCCGAGGCATGCGCCCTTCTTTCAGTTGAGAAGGCATGCCGCCAACTGCCCGCCTTGGCAACCTTGAGGCACTAGGGCGCTCAGAGCGGTTTATATTCAGCCTCGCCCGTGCAGCCGAGGGAGACCATCCCGATGCTCGGTGCGCGGACGCGGTCGTCGGTCGTGCTGAGGGGGTTCGTCATGGTGGGGTCGTCGTGGGTGCGTCGGTTGCGCTGGCGCAAGCGCATCGCGCCTTGAGCCATGAAAGGGCTGAGCAGTCGGGGCCCGGTCGGTGGCAATGCCCGGACTGCGACAAAGGGCCGACGGCGGGGCCGGCAAATGGGCGCGGATTGTAATGGCCGCCCCGGTTCGGCGCCGTCCTCCGGCTTTGTGCCCCGGCCGTGCGCGGTTGCGCGCCACGAGGTGGCGCCGCATCATCCACCGCCATGCGGACGCTCGCCACCCTCCTCTGGCGCCGGCTCGACCAGCCTGGCCATGACGCCTGCCGCGTGTCCCTGCACGATGCGGAATATCGGATCGAGGGATGCGCCGTGTTCCGCCACACCGACGGCCGGGCGGCGCAGCTGTCGTACCGGGTCCTGTGCGACACGCGCTGGCAGACCCGGGCCGCCACCGTCCGGGGCTGGCTGGGCGACGCGTCCGTCCACCTCTCGATCCTCCACGATGCCCGGCAGGGCTGGCTGTTCGACGACGTGCCCGTGCCGTCGGTGGCCCATTGCCTCGACGTGGACCTGGGCTTCACCCCGGCGACGAACCTGCTGCCGCTGCGGCGGTTGAACCTGGCGCCCGGGCAGGAGGCCAAGGTGCCCGCGGCCTGGTTCGACCCGTCCACGGGCATCCTGCAGCCGCTGCCGCAGACCTACTGCCGGCTGGATGGCTCGCGCTACCACTACGAGGCGCCCACGCTGGGTTTCGAGGCCGAGCTGCGGGTCGGCGCCGAAGGCCTTGTGCACGACTACCCGGGTCTCTGGCGCGCCGAAGCCTGAGGCCACCCTCAGCCCGGAAAGCGCACCCGCACCCGCAACCCGCCCAGCGTGGCCGAGCGGTCGAGCTGCAGTTCGGCGCCATGCAGTTCGGCCACCGAGCGAACGATCGCCAGGCCCAGGCCGCTGCCGGGCGCACTGGCGTCCGCGGCGCGGAAGAAGCGGTCCCACACGCGCAGGCGGTCGGCCTCTTCCAGCCCAGGGCCGGAATCCTCCACCACCAGCAGCACGCCGCCGCCCTCCTGCGCCTGCTGCACGGTGACGTCCACGCGGCCGTTCTGGGGCGTGTACTTGACGGCGTTGTCGACCAAATTGCGCAGCAGGATGCGCAGTGCGTCGATGTGGCCCTCGACGCTCACGGCGTCGGCGCGCGCGAGCCCCAGGTCGATGTGCTTGGTTTCGGCCGCGGCGACGGCGTCGGCCACCGCCTCGCGGGCCAGCATCGCCAGATCGACCGGCGCCGCGGTGCCGCCCGCCGCGGCATGGGCCTCGTTGCGGGCCAGCGTCAGCAGTTGCTCCACCAGCCGCGTGGCGCGGTCGATGCCGGCGGCCAGCCGCTGCACGGCCTGCTCGTGGGCGGCCGGGTCGCCGGCGCGCCGCAGCAGTTGCACCTGCAGCTTGAGGGCCGCGAGCGGGGAGCGCAGCTCGTGCGCCGCATCGGCCACGAAATGCTTCTGCGCATCGAAGGCGCGGCGCACGCGGTCGAACAGCAGGTTGAGTTCGGCGACCAGGGGCCGCACCTCCTCGGGCAGGCCCTCCTCGCCCACGGGCGACAGGTCGTCCGGCTGGCGCGATGCCACCTGGCTGCGCACGCGCGCCACCGGCGCCAGCGAGCCGCTGACCACCCACCACACCACCAGCATGAGCAGCGGCGCCATCAGCGCGATGGGCGCCACGGTGCGCAGCGCCAGGCCGCCGGCCATCTGGCGGCGCGCCGCCATGTCCTGCGCCACCTGGATGACCAGGCCGCGCGCCTGCATGGACAGCACGCGGTAGGTGGTGCCGCGCGCATTGACCTCGGCGAAACCCAGCACGGCCAGCTGGGGCAGCAGCGCCTCGTCGGCGGATTCGAAGATGCGCTGGCCGTCCTGCGTCCACACCTGCACCACGAACTCGAAGTTCTGGTCCGAGGGCCCCAGGCCGCTGACGGCGGCGCTGGGCGGCAGGCCGGCGCGCAGCGACAGGGCCATCTGCTGCATGTGGTAGTCGAAGATGGCGTCGGCCTCGCGCAGGACGGTGCGGTAGGTGACCAGCGCCTGGATGCCGCCGGCCAGCACGATGGCCGCCAGCAGGAAGACGAGCAGGCGCGCGCGCAGCGAATGCATGACGCCCGGCCAGCGCATCCTCACTCCTTGGGCACCATGTAGCCCACGCCCCGCACGTTGCGGATCAGGTCCGCGCCCAGCTTCTTGCGCAGGCCGTGGATGTAGACCTCGACGGCATTGCTGCTGATCTCGTCCTTCCAGCTGTAGAGCTTTTCTTCCAGCTGCGGGCGCGACAGGATCAGCCCCGGCCGCGCGATCAGCGCCTCGAGCACGGCCCATTCGCGCGCCGACAGCACGATGGGCTTGCCTTCCACGGTGGCCTCGTGCGTGGCCGGGTTCAGGCTCACGCCCTTGTGCTCGTAGACCGGCTCGGCCCGGCCCGCGGCACGGCGCAGCAGCGCGCGGATGCGGGCCAGCAGCTCGTCCAGGTCGTAGGGCTTGAGCACGTAGTCGTCGGCGCCGGCGTCCAGGCCCTCCACGCGCTGCTGAATGGCATCGCGCGCGGTGGTGATGAGCACCGGCATGCGCTGCTTGCGGCCCCGCAGGTTGCGCAGCACCTCCAGCCCGTCGCGGCGCGGCACGCCCAGGTCGAGCAGCACCAGGTCGTAGTCCTGCGTGCGCAGCGCCGATTCGGCGGCCTCGCCGTCCTTGACCCAATCGACGGCGTAGTGCTCGGCGCGCAGCAGGTCGAGCACGGCCTCGCCGATCATGACGTCGTCTTCCAGCAGCAGCAGGCGCATGGCGTCAGCGGCGTTCGATCAGCTGGCCGCGCAGTTCGCCGTCGGGATAGCGCGCGGTGTGCAGGTTGACGTACCAGCGCCCGGCCAGCAGTTCGGCCTGCTGCGAAGGCGTGAGGTTGGCCCGGCCTTCGGGCGCGCGGTTGGGCGAGGCGTCTATGGTGATGACCGGCGGCGCATTCATGCCGATCAGCGCCGGGCCGTGGAAATGCGCGGCGGTGACCGGGCCGCTGAGGTTGCTGTAGGCCAGGCGCCAGCGCAGCAGGCCGGTGCTCTTGTCCAGCACGGCGTCGAGCGTGCCGGTGCCCATGCTGGCGACCGGCGGCACCTGGTTGCGGCCGTCCAGGCGTGTGCTGAAGGCGGACAGCTGGGGCTGGCGCGGCGGCTGCTGCGGTTGGGGCGCCGGCCAGGGCGTATCGAGCGGGACCGAGGTGCAGCCGGCCAGCACGGCCGAGGCCAGGGCCAGGCCCAGGAAGCGACGGGAGGGTTGGAACAGGGTGACAGCCATGCGGCGACCTTATCACCGCTGCGTGGCCGGGCCAACCGCGGCCGGTGCCGGCGCTGCGGCGACCGCGCCCTGCCCCACGGCCGTGCCGGGCCGCCGGACGCGGCCGTCGTGGGGGCCGGCCAGGTCGTAGGTGGTCACGCCGCCGCCCTGCGTCTGCCGCTGCAGCCAGCCGGGATGGCCGAGCGTGCGCTGCATGTCGCGCAGGCCGGCGGCCCAGTGCGCCTGCACGCTGGTGCGCGAGAACTCGTAGTCCTTGGCCTCGTGCTCCCAGTTCTCGGCGCGGTGGATGAGGTGGACGATGTCGATGGGTGCGCTGCGCAGTTGCTCGCACAGCGCCCGCATGCCGGGCTCCTGCAGCCGCTCCGGCGGCAGCTGGTCGAGCAGCCCGGCCAGGGCCTGCTGCAGGTTGACGTTGGCGCTCAGCACGTCGGTGTTGAGCCGCGTGCGGCTGGAGTACTGGATGTCCTTCTGCCGCGCCATGACCTCGCCGAGCGTGGTGGGCATGGCGCCTCGGGCGCTGAACAGGTCCACCTGCAGCACCAGCAGCCGGCGGCTGCGCAGGTGCTCGTCCAGCACGTACTGCAGCGGCGTGTTGGAGACGACGCCACCGTCCCAGTAGTCCTCACCGTCGATGTGCACCGGCGCAAAGCCCGGCGGCAGCGCGCCGCTGGCCATGATGTGCTCGGGGCCGATGCGCACCCGCCGGTTGTCGAAGTAGACCGAGTTGCCGGTGCGCACGTTCACCGCGCCCACCGAGAAGCGCATGCCGCTGTCGTTGAGCCGGTCGAAGTCCACCAGGCGCTCCAGCGTGGCCTTGAGCGGCGTGGTGTCGTAGTAGCTCAGCACCGGCGCCGCGGACCCGAGCAGCAGCGACGGATCCATGCGCGGCGTGAAGAAGCCGGGAATGCCGGCCACGATGGCCGCATTGGCGCTCCATTCGCCCAGCAGCCGCCGCTCGCCCGCCCAGGCCGGCAGCCGCTGGCCGGGCGCGGAAGAGACCAGCTGCCAGAAGGCCTGCAGCTGCGCCACCCGGCGCTCGGGCGGATTGCCGGCGATCAGCGCGGCGTTGATGGCGCCGATGGAGACGCCGGCCACCCAGTCGACGTCGTGGTGCTCATGGGCCAGGGCCTCGTACACGCCGGCCTGGTAGGCGCCGAGGGCGCCGCCGCCCTGCAGCACCAGGGCACGGACGGTGCCGGCATCGGCGGCGAGGGCGGCCGGGGAGGACGTCGGGCGTTCGGGGGCGGAGGAGTCGCGTCGTGCAGCCATGGCCGGATTGGACACGATCGCCGCCAGCGCTGGCTTAGCCGGCGCTTAGGACGTCAAGGCCTCAGTCCAGGCTCGCGCCCGACTCCTTCACCAGCGCTTCCCAGGCCGGCGCGTCGCGCCGGTAGGCGGCCGCGAAGGCCTCCGGCGTGGAGGCCGCCACCGAGAAGCCCATGGCCACGATCCGCGCGCGGATCTCCGGCTGCTCGCAGAGCTGCTGCACCTCGCGCGACATGCGCTGCACGATCTCCGGCGGCGTGCGCGCCGGGGCCGCCATGCCGACGAAGCCGACGATGCGGTAGGCGTCCTCGCGCATGCCCTGCTCGGCCAGCGTGGGCAGCTGCGGCAGGATCTCCATGCGCTGCTCGCCCGTCACGCCGATCAGCCGCAGGCGGCCGGTGTCGGCATGCGGCTTGGCGCCCAGGGCGCTGGCGAAGGCCATCTGGATCTGGCCGCCGATCAGGTCCTGCAGCATCAGGGCCTCGCCCTTGTAGGCCACGTGCGCCATGTCGGCGTTCTGGCTGCGGCTCATGAAGGCGCCGCCCAGGTGCGCATAGGAGCCGATGCCCCAGGAACCGTACGCCACCTTGCCGCGATTGGCGCGCACGTAGGTCAGCAGCTCCTGGGCATTCTTCGCGGGCACGCTGGGGTGCACGGCCAGCACCACCGGCGCCACGGCCACCTGCGAGACCAGGGCCAGGTCCTTCTGCGGGCTGTAGGGCAGCTTGCTGTAGAGGAACTGGTTGATCAGCAGCGAGGTGCTCAGCGCCACCGTGAAGGTGCTGCCGTCCGGCGCGGCCTTGGCGACCATGTCGGTGCCCAGGATGCCGCCGGCGCCGCCACGGTTGTCGACCACGATGGGCTGGCCCAGCTTCGGCGCGAGCTTTTCCGACAGCAGGCGCGCCACGATGTCGGTGGCGCCGCCCGCGTTGAAGGGCACGACGAAGCGGATCGGCTTGTCGGGCCAACTGGACTGGGCCTGCGCCAGAGGCAGCAGGCCGGCCGCGCCCGCCGCGGCGGTGGCGCGCAGCAGGTGGCGGCGGCTCAGGCCGAAGGATCGGATCGAGGTCATGGTCATGGTCTTGTCTCCTTTTCTTGCTTCCACTTGAAATCGTCGGGCGGCGGTCAGCCGTCGCGCAGGTGCACCTTCACGGGCAGGGGCGCCAGCGCGGCCCGCAGCGCTTCGCGCGCAGCGTCGGTCCAGCCGGCGCCCAGGTGCACGGCCACGTCGGTCGCGCCCTCGGGCTCGATGCGTACGCTGCCCACGTCTGCGCCCTGCCCCGCCACAGTCTGCCGCACCACCGCCACCGCGGCCATCTGCCGCAGTTCGGGCTTGTAGATCTTGCCCACGTTGGTGGTGGGCAGGGCCGGCAGCACCGCCACCCACTTGGGCCGCGCTGGCGGCTCGTCCACGCGGGCACTGGCGAAGGCCAGCAGCTCGGCCTCCGTGGCCTCGGCGCCCGGCCGCAGCGTGGCAAAGAGCACCGGCAGCTCGCCCGCATAGGCATCGGGCGCGCCCACGGCGGCGCAGGTCTGCACGGCGGGATGCGCGCCCAGGGCGTCTTCCAGCATGCCGGGGTCGATGTTGTGGCCGCCGCGGATGATCAGGTCCTTGGCGCGGCCGGCCAGGTGCAGCAGGCCCTGCTCGTCCAGGCGGCCGAGATCGCCCGTGGCCAGCCAGCCATCGGGCGTGAAGGCCTTGGCCGTGTCCCGCGGGTCCAGGTAGCCCGGAAAGACGTTGGGCGACTTGAACAGCACCATGCCGGTCTCGCCCGGTGCCACCTCGCGCGCGCTGGCACCGCCTTGCGCATCGAGGGCCACGATGCGCACCTGGGCATGCGGCGGCACGAAGCCCACGCAGCCGGCCGGCGCATGCACGCCACGCGGCGTCACGCTGCTGATCCCGGCCATCTCGGTCATGCCGAAGCTCTCGTGCACATGCAGGCCGAACAGCCGCTCGAAGCGCGCGCCCAGTTCCGCCGGCAGCGGCGCCGCGCCCGTGCGGCAGTAGGTGATGGAGGAGATGTCGGCGCCGTTCAGCGGCACGTTGGCCAGCGCCGCCAGCATGGTGGGCACGGCGGCGAGCACGGTGGGCCGGTAGCGCTCGACGAGCTTCCAGTAGTTGCGCACCACCTCGCGATTGCGCATCAGCAGCGTGGTCGGGATCACGATCTCGGCACCGGCCGAAAGCGAGGCCAGCGCACCCGGCAGCACGCCCGCCACATGGAACAGCGGAAAGCCGGCGATGCCGACGTCGGCACTGTTCGTGCCCTGCGTGACGACGCTCGCCCAGGCAGTGAAGACCTGGTTGCCGTGCGTGTGCAGCGCGAGCTTGGGCGCGCCGGTGGTGCCGCCGGTGTGGAAGCAGGCCGCCACGTCCCCGGCGGCGATCGCGCGGCCGCTCAGCAGGCGGTCGCCGGGCTGGGCCGCCAGCGCTTCGTGGAAGTGCAGCGCGCCGGGCGGCAGCGCGGGCGCGTCTGCTGGCGCCTCGTCGTGTGGCGCCACCCGCAGCACGTGCCGCAATCCAGGCAGGCGCGCCTGCAGGCGCAGCGCCTTGGCCCAGTAGTCCGCATCCTCGGGCGCGCCATAGGCGATCAGCGCCTTCGCGCCGGTGGCCTGCAGCAGCGCCACCAGCTTGTCCTCGGTCAGCAGCGGATTGAGCGGCTGCACGATGCAGGCCGCCTGGCCGCCCCAGTGGGCCAGGTGGTAGTCCAGGCATCCGGGCAGCAGCGCGGCGACGGTGTCCGTGGGTCCCAGGCCCAGCGCATGCAGCGCGTTGGCGGTCTGGTGCATCCGCGCCAGCAGCTCGGCGTAGGTCCAGCGCAGCGGCGGCGTGTCGGGGTTGCCGTCGCGCAGGAAGGTCAGTGCCGTCTTGTCGCCGAAGGCCAGCGCCGCGTTGCGGATCAGCTCGTAGGTGCTGCGCGCGGGCAGCGACTCGGCCAGCGGCGTGGCCGCCAGGCGCTCGATGTCGGCCCGGCTGCGCACCGGGAAAGGCGCGGCCAGCGGCGGATGCCGTGGCGGCCAGGCCTGGGCGGAAGGCGCGGCGGCGGCAGCCATCAGTTCACCGCCACCTGCTTGTCGCGGATCACCTTGCCCCACTTGTCGAAGTCGGTGCGCATGCGGTTGGCCATCTGCGCAGGCGCCTGGTACTCGGCGATGGCGCCGGCCTGGATCAGACGCTTCTGGATGTCGGGCTCCGCCAGGATCGCCTTCACCTCGCGGCTGACGCGGTCGATGACCGGCTGCGGCGTGCCGGCCGGCGCCAGCAGCCCGCCCCAGGACACGGCGTCGAAGCCCTTGAAGCCCTGCTCGGCCACCGTCTTCACCTCGGGCAGCTGCGCGATGCGCTGCGGCGAGCCGACGGCGATGGCGCGCAGCTTGCCCGCCTGGATGTGCGGCAGCGCCGCGACCAGGTCCGCATACATCACCGGCACCTGGCCGCCCAGCAGGTCGGTCACGGCCGGCGTGCCGCCCTTGTAGGCGATGTGCTGCATGTCGAAGCCGCCCAGGTCCTTGAGCATCTCGGTGGTCAGGTGGCCGAAGCTGCCGGGGCCCGAGCTGGTGTAGTTGAGCTTGCCGCCCTCGGCCTTGGCCTTGGCGATGAGGTCGGGCAGCGTCTTCACGTCGGGCAGCACTGTCGGATTGACCACCATCACGATGGGCAGGTCGTACACCGTGGCGACGGGCGAGAAGTCCTTGGCCGTGTCGTAGCCGGCGCTCTTGTACAGGTGCGGCGCCAGCAGCGTGGGCGTGGCCAGCATCATGAGCGTGTAGCCGTCCGGCGCGCTCTTGGCGACGAACTGCGCGGCGATGGTGCCGGAGGCGCCGGCTCGGTTCTCCACCACCACCGGCTGCTTCAGGCGCTCGGCCAGCTTCTGGCCTACGAGGCGCGAAGCGGTGTCGGTGGGGCCGCCCGGCGGGAAGGGCACGATCAGCTTGATGGGCTTCTCGGGCCAGGCCTGGGCAGCGGCCGGCAGTGCGGCCAGGCCGAGGGCGCCGGCCGCGGCGGCGAGAAGAAGGCGGCGGGCGATGGGAGCGTGGTGGGTCATGGGATGTCTCCGGGTCCTCGTGAGACCGTGTCGTCAAGGCAGGAAAGGCCGGCGACCATCCGGGTGGGATGCCGCCGCGAGAAGAAAAGCAATCAGAGCGCGCCGGACTGCCGCAGCGCGCCGATGCGGTCCGCGTCCAGGCCGAGCAGCTCGCCCAGCACGTCGTCGGTGTGCTGGGCCAGGCCCGGCGGCACACGGCGCACCGGCACGCGTGCGCCGTCGAGGCGGTAGGGCGGTGAGAGCACGGGCACGTCCTGCGCACCGTCCTCGGAATAGCGGGTGAGCAGTCCCGCATCGGCGGTGCGCCTGGACTGCAGTGCCTCCAGCAGGCCCAGCACCTCGCCGCAGGGAATGCCGGCGACGCGCATGCGGTCCAGCAGCAGCGCGCGCGGCCGCCTGGCGAGTTCGGCGCGCAGCTCGGGCAGCAGCGTGTGGCGGTTGCGCGAGCGCGCGAGGTTGGTGGCATAGCGCTCGTCGGTCGCCATCTCGGGCCGCTCGATCACGTCGCTGCAGAAGCGCTGGAACTGCGTGTTGTTGCCCACGGTGATCACCACCGGCCCGTCGGCCGCGTCGAACACGCCGTACGGCACGATGGACGGATGGCCATTGCCGTACTTGGGCGGGTCACCGCCCTGCAGCAGCGCCTCCATGCCGTAATAGGCGGTGATCATCAGGCCGCAGTCGTACAGCGCCATCTCCACATGCCGGCCCTGGCCGGTGCGCTGGCGGTCGAACAGCGCCGCCAGAATGGCCTGCGCCGAGTACATGCCGGTGAACATGTCCACCGCCGCCACGCCGAACTTGAGCGGGCCCTGCCCTTCCTCGCCGTTGAGTGCCATCAGGCCGGCCTCGCCCTGCACCACCAGGTCGTAGCCGGGACGGGCCTTCTCGGCGCCGCCACGCTCGTAGCCGGTGATCGAGCAGTACACCAGGCCCGGGTTCAGCACCCGCAGGTCGTCGTAGCCCAGGCCCATCTTCTCGATGCCGCCGAACTTGAAGTTCTGGATCAGCACGTCGCACTTCGCGGCCAGTTCGCGCGCCAGTTGCTGGCCCTCGGCCGTGCCCAGGTCGATGCCGATGGAGCGCTTGTTGCGGTTGGCGCTGTTGAAGTAGCTGGTGTTGCGCGCGCCCACGCGCAAGCCCCAGTCGCGCGTGTCGTCGCCACGGCCGGGATGCTCGACCTTGATGACCTCGGCCCCCAGGTCGCCGAGGGCCTGGGCGCACATGGGGCCGGCCAGCACGCGTGACAGGTCCAGCACGCGCACGCCTTCCAGCGGCAGGCGCATCGTCATGCCGCCACCTCCGCGTTCAGCGCCATGTAGCGCGCCAGGTGGTGGTCCTCGTCGCCGAACTGGTGGTCGATCATCACCAGCCGCTTGGCGTAGTGCGACAGCGGCAGCTCCCAGGTCATGCCGATGCCGCCGTGCAGCTGGATGCTCTCCTCGGCCACCAGGGTGCCGATGCGGCCGATGCTGTACTTGGCAGCCGACAGCGCCTTCTCGCGCGCCAGGCGGTCGGCACCGTCGATGGCGGCTGCCGCGTTGATGACGGCGGAGCGGGCCTGCTCCACCTCCAGCAGCAGGTCGGCCATGCGGTGCTGCAGGGCCTGGAAGCTGCCGATGGGCACGCCGAACTGCCTGCGGGTGCGCAGGTATTCGAGCGTGTCGCGCTTGGCGACTTCCATGGCGCCCAGGGCCTCGGCGCACAGGGCCAGCACGCCCCAGCCGGTGGCGCGCTCCAGAATGGCCGCGCCCTCGCCTTCCGCACCCAGCAGTGCATCGGCGGGCAATTGCAGGCCGTCGAGCATCAGCTCGGCCACGCGGCCACCGTCGATGCGCGGGCAGTCGCGGCGCACCAGACCGGGCGCATCGCCCGGTACCAGGAAGAGCGAAATACCCGGCACATCGTCGATGCCGCCGCCGGTGCGGGCCGAGACCAGCAGCAGGTCGGCCTGCGCGCCGAGCGCCACCACGGCCTTGGCGCCGTCGAGGCGCCAGCCCTCGCCCTGCCGGACGGCGCGCGTCGCCACACGGTGGGCTTCGTAATGCGAGCCGGGTTCGTCATGCGCCAGCGCGGCGAGGGTGCTGCCATCGACCAGCCCGGCGACGCGGGCCTGCTGCGCCTCGCTGCCCGCGGCGGCCAGCGCCTGCCCCACCACCAGTGCGCCGAGGAAAGGCTCGACCACCAGGCCCTTGCCCAGGCTCTCGAACACCACGGCCACGTCGAAGCCGGTGCCGCCGAAGCCACCCACGGCCTCGGGCAGCAACGCGCCGATGGCGCCGATCTCGGCCATCTGCGCCCAGTGCGCGCGGCTGAAGCCCTCGTCGCTCTTGGCGATGCGGTCGCGGGCCTCGAAGCCGTACTGATCGGCGATGAAGCGGTCCAGGGAATCCGCCAGCATGCGGCGGTCTTCGGTGTGCTCGAAGTTCATAGGCCGAGGATCATCTTGGAGATGATGTTCTTCTGGATCTCGTTGGAGCCGCCGAAGATCGACAGCTTGCGGTTGTTGAAGTACTGGGCGGCCAGCGGCGCGGCCTCCTCGGGGCCGACGGCGGGCTCGTCCCAGCCCTCGTGCAGCGCGGCCTCGATGAAGGGCTGCGCATAGGGGCCCATGGCGCGGCGGGCCAGCGACGAAATCTCCTGCCGGATCTCGGTGCCGCGGATCTTGAGCATGGAGCTTTCCGCGCCCGGCACGCCGCCGCCGGCCACGGCGGCGATCACGCGCAGGTTGGTGGTCTTCATGTTCTCCAGGTCGATCTCCACCTTGGCGAGCCGTGCGGCGAAGAGCGGGTCCTGCGCCAGCGGCCGGCCGTGGCGCTGCACCTTCGCGGCGATGCGCTTGAGCTTCTCCAGCGCGGCCACCGAGAAGCCCACGCCCGCGATGTTGGTGCGCTCGTAGGTCAGCAGGTACTTGGCATAGGTCCAGCCCTTGTCCTGCTCGCCGACGAGGTTGGCGGCCGGCACCCGCACGTCGGTGAAGAAGACTTCGTTGACTTCGTGCTCGCCGTCCAGTGTGATGATGGGCCGCAGCTCCACGCCCGGCGCATCCATGTCCACCAGCAGGAAGCTGATGCCCGACTGGGCCTTGGCCTCGCGGTTGGTGCGCACCAGGCAGAAGATCATGTTGGCGTAGTGGCCGAGCGTGGTCCAGGTCTTCTGGCCGTTGACCACGTAATGGTCGCCGTCCAGCACGGCCGTGGTCTTGACCGAGGCCAGGTCCGAGCCGGAGCCGGGTTCGGAATAGCCCTGGCACCACCAGTCCTCGCCGCTCAGGATTCGCGGCAGCCAGTACCGCTTCTGCGCCTCGCTGCCGTACTTGATGAGCACCGGCCCCAGCATGTTGACGCCGAAGGGCACGATGCGCGGCGCACCGGCCAGCGCGCATTCGTTCTCGAAGATGAACTTCTGCACCGCGCCCCAGCCCGGGCCGCCGTACTGCTCGGGCCAGTGGTTGGCCAGCCAGCCGCGTTCGTTGAGGATGGCGTGCCACTCGGCCATGTCCTCGCGCGTCAGGCGCAGGCCGCGCTTGACCTTGTCCGCGATGCGTGGGGGCAGCCTGTCGTGCAGGAACTGCTGCACCTCGCTGCGGAAGGCCTCTTCCTCGGCCGTGAAATTCAGGTCCATGGGTGGTCCTTTGGGGTGAGCACCGCCCTGCGCCTGCCGGCGCATCCGCGGTGTCGGGGATCGATGAAGGGAGAGAGGCGGCTCAGCGCGCCTGGTTCAGGCTCGAAAAGTCGCGGCCCTCGGCCACCAGCTTCTCGAGCAGCGGCGCGGGTTTCCAGAACAGCGGGTCTTCCTTGGCGAAGGTGCGGATGTCGTCGAGCACCTTCGGCAGGCCGACCATGTCGGCGTATTTCATCGGACCGCCGCGAAAGCGCGGAAAGCCGTAGCCATAGAGGAAGGTCACGTCCACGTCCAGCGGCCGCAGGGCGATGCCTTCCTCGACCACCTTCGCGCCCTCGTTGACCATGGCGGCCATGTAGCGGCGCATGATTTCCTCGGGCGTGAACTGGCGCGGCACGATGCCCTTCTTCTGGCGCTCGGCGTCGACGATGGCCAGCACCTCCGGATCGGGCTGGCCAGTGCGCGCGCCTTCGGGGTACAGGTAGAAGCCGCGGCCGGTCTTCTGGCCGAACCAGCCGCGCTCGCACACGCGGTCGGCCACTTCCACATAGCGGGCCTTCGGATCGCGCGTGGCGGCGCGGCGCTTGCGCGTGGCCCAGCCGATGTCGCCGCCGGCCAAGTCGGTCACCTGGAAGGGGCCCATCGGATAGCCGAAGCCGCGCACGGCCTCGTCGATCTCGTAGGGGCTGGCGCCGTCTTCCATGATGTAGTCGGCAGCCTGCTTGTAGACGGCCAGGATGCGGTTGCCGATGAAGCCGTCACACACGCCGGCGCGCACCGGCACCTTCTTCATCTTCTTCGCCAGCGCGAAGGCGGTGGAGACCACGTCGGCGCTCACCTTGGCCGGCACCACGATCTCCAGCAGCTTCATGATGTTGGCCGGACTGAAGAAATGCAGCCCGATCACGTCTTGCGGCCGCGAGGTGCTGGCCGCGATGGCGTCAATGTCCAGGTAGGAGGTGTTGGTGGCCAGCACGGCGCCGGGCTTGCAGACGCGGTCCAGCTCCTTGAAGACCGCCTTCTTGACCTCGATGTCCTCGAACACGGCCTCGATCACCAGGTCCACGTCGGCGAAGGCGGCGTAGTCGGTGCTGCCGCTGAAGCGGGCCATGACCGCCGTCTTGGCCTCGGGCGTCATGCGGCCCTTCTTGATCAGGCCGTCGTAGACCTTCTCCACATTGGCCCGGCCGCGGGCGATGGAGGCGTCGTCGCGCTCCACCATCACCACCGGCAGGCCGGCGTCCAGCGCCGACACGGCGATGCCCGCGCCCATGGTGCCGCCACCGACGATGCCCACGGTGTCCAGCTTGCGCGGCTGCGCGGCCTTCGCCTCGGGCACCTTCACCACTTCGCGCTCGGCGAAGAAGGCATGGATCAGCCCCGCGCGCTGCGGGCTGTCGATGCAGGCCATGAAGGCCTGGCGCTCCAGCGTCATGGCCTCGTCAAAGGGCTTGTCGAGCGCGGTCTGCACGGCCTCGACGATCCTGTGGGGCGAAAACAGGTTCTTCGACTTCTTGGCCGTGTCGGCGCGGGCGGCGTCGATGGCCGCCTGCGCCGCCGCGCGGTCGGCCAAGCCCTGCGCATCGCGGGTACGGCGCACCGGCGCGTTCGAGGCCAGCAGTTCGTGGGCATAGGCCAGGCCGGCGGCCACGGCATCGTCGCCCTCGGCCAGCCGATCCACCAGGCCCAGCGACAGGGCTTCCTGGGCCTTGACATGGCGGCCGCTGAGCATCAGCTCCAGCGCCGCTGCGGCACCGATCAGGCGCGGCGCGCGCACCGTGCCGCCGGCGCCCGGCATCAGGCCCAGCTGCACCTCGGGCAGGCCCAGCTTGGCATCGGCCAGCGCGACGCGGTAGTGCGCGGCCATGGCGATCTCCAGCCCACCGCCCAGCGCCGCCCCGCGCAGCGCGGCCACCACCGGCTTGCCGCAGGCCTCGATGCGGTTGCACACCTCGGGCAGCGAGGGCGGCTGCGGCGTCTGGCCGAACTCGCGGATGTCGGCACCCGCGATGAAGTTGGCGCCCTGGCCCACGATCAGCACCGCCTTCACCCGCGGCTCGGCATCGGCGGCCTCGATGGCGGCCATCAGCCCGCGGCGCACGGCGGTGGACAGGGCATTGACGGGCGGGTTGTCCACCGTGATCTGCAGGATCTCGCCCTGGATCTGGTGGCGGACGGCCTCGGCAGGCGTGGCGGGGGTCGTGGTCATGAAGCGGCTGTCTCCGGGAAATGCGGGGGCCGGCACGCAGGCGCCGGCAACGCCCCATTCTTGTCCCGCTCGCCCTGGATGACAATCCGCCGCTTGCTTGACAGACTGTCAAATGGGATTTGACGATGGACCTGAACATGCTCTCCCTGCTGGTGGAGATCATCGAGGCCGGCAACCTGAGCGAGGCCGCCCGCCGCCTGCGCATGAGCCGCGCCAACGTGAGCTACCGCCTGGCCCAGTTCGAACGCACGCTGGGCCAGCAACTGCTGCGCCGCACCACCCGCCGCATCGAGCCCACCGAGATCGGGCAGCGGCTCTATGAGCACGGCCGCGCCATCCGGGATGAGCTGCTGGCCGCCCGCGAATCGGTGCAGATGCTCGGCCAGAGCCTGCAGGGCCGCATCCGGCTGTCGGTGCCCAGCGGTTACGGCCAGCAGGTGATGGCGGCCTGGCTGATCGACTTCAAGCGGCAGTACCCCGGCATCGTGCTGGACGTGGTGTTCGAGAACCGGGTGGAAGACCTGCTCCAGGGCGAGGTGGACATCGCCGTGCGCGTGATGTCCGAGCCGCCGCAGAACCTGGTGGCGCGCGACCTGGGCCGCGTGCGCTACGTGGCCTGCGCCTCGCCCGCCTATGCGCGGGCGCACGGCCTGCCGCAGTCGCTGGAAGCGCTGCGCCAGTCGCCGCTGATCACGGCCATGGTGATCGGCCGCCAGCTTCGCGTGGCCGCCTATCTGGGCGCGGAACGCCACGAGGTGCTGCTGGAGCCGACGCTGATCTCGGAGAACTTCGAATTCCTGCGCCAGGCCATCGAGGCCGGCCTGGGCGTGGGCATCGTGCCCGACTACGTGGTGCGCAACGCCGTCGAGAGCGGCGAGGTGCTGACCACGCTGGACGAATGGCGGCTGTCCATCTTCGGCAACCACATGTACATGCTGTACATGCCCAACCGCCACCACACGCGGGCGACGACGGTGTTCATCGACTACCTGCTCGCACGGGTGCGCGAGGCCGACCGCGACGGCTGAGGCGCGTCGCGCAGCTGGTCGGCCAGCGCCTCGCGCACCACGGCCAGTGCCCGGTCGTCGTCGGCGCCCTTGCGGGTGACGAGCGTCAGCTCCAGGGTCGGGGCATTGCGGCCCAGGCGCAGCTCGCGCACCGGATAGGCCTGGCACAGCGCCGCATCGAGCAGATGGATGATCGACACGCCCAGGCCGCCACTGACCATGGCGATGATGGCCGGTGCCGAATCCAGCTCCAGGCTGCCGCGCTTGTCCGGCACCAGCGACAGCACATGCCGCGCCGCCATCGCGCCGGTGACGGTCGAGCGGTCGTAGCGGATCCAGTCGTGGCGGCGCAGCAGTGCCGTGGGGCTGGCCTCCGGCGCCTCGGGCGGCGCGATCATCACCAGCTCGCGCCGGGCCAGCGGCCACCAGCGCAGCCGGTCGCTGCCGCCCTTGGCCGGCATTGCAACCACCGCCGCGTCGATCTGGCCGGCTTTCACGTCCGCGATCAGCGATGCGCTGCGGCCCCGGACCGGCCGCACGGCCAGCCGGCCATGCGCGGCCCGCAGCGCCGACAGCGTGCCCGGCAGCAGCGAGGGCAGCAGCGATTCGATGATGCCCAGCCGGACGGTGCCCTCGATGGCCATGGTCGGCCGCCGGCGCAGCTCGTCGATGCGCTGCAGGCCGTCGCGCATGGCCGCGGCCACATCGAAGGCCGCCACCCGCGGGCGCACCTGCGGCCCCGAGCGGTCGAACAGCGGCAGGCCCAGGTACTGCTCCAGCTGCTTCATCTGCATGCTCACGGCACTCGGCGTGAGGTTCATCTGGGCAGCGGCGCCCGCAAAGCTGCCGGTGCGGATCACGGCATGCAGGGTGGCAAAGGCTTCGACCTTCATCAACGTCCTTGATGTTCAGAGTCAAGAATCATCGCTTTTTCTTGATCCTGCGCAAACCTAGACTGCTTCTCCATCAGCCCATGCCGGCCAGCGCGATGCGTGGCATCCCCCGGTGGGCCAGGAGACACGCACCATGCATTCCCCTTTCGAACCCCGGGCCTGGCTGGCCCAGGACGTGGCCCAGGACCACAGCTGGATCCTGCGGATGAGCCCCGCCGAGGTGGCCGGCTTCGACGCGGCACTCGCCCATGCGCGGCGGCTGGACAAGCCGTTGCTGGCCATGACGCAGGCCGACTTCCCGCTGCCCACCGAGTCGCAGGACGTGCTGCGGCGGGCCATCGATGCCACCCAGGGCCGCTGGGGCATGTGCCTGCTCAAGGGCTTTCCCGTCGAGCGCTGGACCGAGGCCGACACGCGGCTGGCCTACTGGGGCATGAGCCTGTACATGGGCGTGGGCCGCACGCAGAACCGCGCCAGCGAGATCATCAACGACGTGCGCGACGTCGGCGCCAGCTACAAGGTCAAGGGCGGACGCGGCTACAACACCAACGCCGGCCTGGACTTCCACCAGGACTCCTGCGACGTGGTCGCCCTGCTGTGCCGGCGCACGGCGCGCAGCGGCGGCACCAGCAAGGTGATCAGTTCCATCGCACTGCGCGACGAGGTGCAACGGCTGCGGCCCGACCTGATCCCGGTGCTGCAGCAGCGCTGGTTCCACAGCTACCAGGGCACGCAGGACCCGGTGCAGCCGCCCTACTACGGCTGCCCGATCTTCGGTGACGACCCGGTGCATTTCTGCGCCCGCACCAACCGCAAGAACACCGACGCCGCCCAGCGCGACTTCGACGACGTGCCCCGGCTGACGCCCGCGCAGGTCGAGGCGCTGGACCTGCTCGATGCGCTGATGCCCAGCGACAAGCTCTGCTATTCGATGGAACTGGAGCGCGGCGACATGCAGCTGCTCAACAACTACGTGACGCTGCATTCGCGCACGAACTTCGAGGACTTCGACGAGCCCGACCAGAAGCGCCACCTGCTGCGCCTGTGGCTGGCCGTGCCCACCTCTCAGCCGCTGCCGCCGCAGTGGGAGGAATACTACGGCGACGTGCGTGCCGGCGCAGTGCGCGGCGGCGTGCGCGGCAGCGCCATCACCCGCGAGTTCCTCGACTACGAGGAACGGCAGGCCCGCACCCTGGGCATGGCCTGGCGGCCCTGGCGGCCGCTGGTCACCCGCGAGCCGGCTGCGGCCTGAGTCCCGGAAAGCCGACAGAGCCCACGAGGAGACAAACACCATGCAACGACGCCACCTGATCCGCGCCCTGGGCGCCGCTCCGCTGGGACTGGCCTTCGGGCCGCTGCGTGCCCAGACCGTCAGCCGGCTGCTGGTCGGCGCCACGCCCGGCGGCGGCACCGACATCGTGGCCCGCTCGCTGGGCCACGAGATGGGCCCGCGCATGAACCGGCAGTTCGTGATCGACAACCGGCCCGGTGCCGCCGGCAACATCGCTGCGGCGGCCGTGGCCAAGGCCGCGCCGGACGGCAGCACGCTGCTGCTGAGCTACACCAGCCATGCCATCAATCCGACGCTCTACGACAAGCTGCCCTTCGATCCCGTCGCCGACTTCACGCCGTTGGCGGGCATCGCCTCGCTGCCCGGCATCCTGGTGGCCCATCCTTCGGTGCCGGCCAACAACATCCGCGAACTGATCGCCCTCGCCAAGGCCCGGCCCGGCAAGCTCAACATCGCCATCGCCGGCCTGGGCAGCGCCAACCATCTGGCCGGCGAGGTGCTCAAGCTCGATGCCGGCCTGAAGATCACGAGCGTGCCGTACAAGGGCACCGGCCCGGCGCTGCAGGACGTGATTGCCGGCCAGATCGAGCTGGCCATCGCCGGCGTGGCCAGCGTGCAGCCGCAGATCCGCGCGGGCAAGGTGAAGGCCCTGGGCGTCACCAGCGCGCAGCGGCTGCCAGAGTTTCCGGACGTTCCCGCCATCGCCGAGGCCATCCCGGGATTCGACTTCAGCGCCTGGTACGGCCTCTTCGGGCCGGCCGGCATGAACCCGGAGCTGGCCGAGCAGTTCTCGCGTGCCGCACGCGAATCGCTCAACACGCCCGCCATGAAGGAGCGCTTCAAGACCGAGGGACTGATCGCCATGGGCACGGGCCGCGAGGAATTCGGCCGCTTCGTGAAGAGCGAGATCCAGCGCTGGGGCCGGATCGTCACGGCCACCGGAGCGCGGCCGGAATGAGCGGGCAGACCATGTCCCCCGGCGCCCGGCTGCGTCGACGCCTGGCGGAAGCACGCCCGCTGCTGGTGCCCGGCGTATACGACGCCCTCACCGCCCTGCTCGCGCAGCAGGCGGGCTTCGAGGCGCTGTACCTGTCGGGCGGCGCGGTGGCGTATACCCAGCTCGGCCGCTCCGACGTGGGGCTGACCACCGCGACCGAGACGGCGGAGGTGCTCGCCCGCATCACCGACCGGGTGGACCTGCCTGTGATCGTCGATGCCGACACGGGCTACGGCAACGCGCTGAACGTGCAGCGCACGGTGCGCGACCTGGAGCGCGCCGGCGCCGCCATGATCCAGCTGGAGGACCAGGACTTTCCCAAGCGCTGCGGCCACCTGGCCGGCAAGGCCCTGGTGTCGCAGGCCGAGATGTGCGGCAAGCTCAAGGCCGCCCTGGATGCGCGGCGCGATGCGGACACGCTCATCCTGGCCCGCACCGATGCGGTGGCGGTCGAGGGGCTGGAGGCCGCCTTCGCGCGCGCCGAGGCCTACGCCGCCTGTGGCGTGGACGGGCTGTTCATCGAGGCGCTGCGCACGCGCGAGGACATGGTGGCCGCCTGCCGGCGCTTCGCGCCGCGCCTGCCGCTGCTGGCCAACATGATCGAGGGTGGGTTGACGCCCGTGAGCCGAGCGTCCGACCTCGGCGAACTGGGCTTTCGCATCGTCATCTTTCCCGGCGGCACCGCCCGCTGGGTGGCGGCCGGATTGCAGCGCTACTTCCAGTCCTTGGCCCTGGAGGGCAGCACGGCGTCGATGCGTCCGCTGATGCTCGACTTCGACCAGCTCAACGCGGTCATCGGCACGCCGGAGCTGCTGGCGCACGGCCGGCGCTACGCCGATCCGGCGACCGTGCCGCGCTGAGACGGGCGCGGCGCGGTCCGCGCAACCCGTCAGAGTCCGTCGGGCCGCATGGGAATGTCGCCCATGGCTTCGTCGTTGCGCAGGTCGCCGGCGACCTTGAGCGTGTTGATCGACAGCCCGTCGCCCCGGCCGGCGAGGCCCTGGGCGATGCCCTCGAGCGCCGAGGCCAAGGGCTGGTTGCCGTCCTCGCGGGCGTTCATGCTGATGTTGAGCACGCGCGCCGCCATCTGGCGGTAGCTGACCACGCCGTTGCGCTCCAGCAGCGCGACCAGGTCCAGGTACAGCGCCAGCGTCATGTCGAAGGCCAGCTTGCCCGAGGGCTCGAAGGCGGCGCCCTGGCCCGGAAGTGCGTTGTCGTCGTTGTTGTCGTTCATGGCTTCTCGTCTTGCTCTTGGATGATCAGGAGGCGGCAGGCGCCTGGCGCTGGCGCATGGCCTCGTACAGGCACACGCCGCTGGCGACCGACACGTTCAGGCTCTCGACGGCGCCGGCCATGGGAATGCTCACCAGCTCGTCGCAGGTCTTGCGGGTGAGCTGGCGCATGCCGGCGCCCTCGGCGCCGAGCACCAGGGCCGTGGGCCGGCGCATGTCGCACTGGTAGAGGGTGCCGGGTGCGTCGTCGCTGGTGCCGACGACCCAGATGTCGCGCTCCTTGAGCTCGTTGAGCGTGCGCGCCAGGTTGGTCACCATGAAGTACGGCACCGTCTCGGCGGCGCCGCTGGCCACCTTGGCCACGGTGGCGTTGATGCCGGCGGCATGGTCCTTGGGCGCGATCACGGCCTGGGCGCCGGCGCCGTCGGCCACGCGCAGGCAGGCGCCGAGGTTGTGCGGATCGGTCACGCCGTCGAGCACCAGCAGCAGCGGCACGGTGCCGGCGGCGTCGAGCTGGTCGAGCAGCTCGTCGAGGGAATGGGTCTGGGCGACAGGCTCCACGCGCGCGGCGACGCCCTGGTGGCCATGGCCGCCGGTCAGGCGCGCCAGGCGCACGCCGTCGGCTTCGATGAGGCGCACGCCGCTTTCCTGGGCGCGGGCGATGAACTGCTTCATGCGGGCATCGCGCCGCGTGGGATCGAACAGCACCTCGAGGACGGAACCCGGCGAGGTCTTCAGCCGAACGCCCACGGCGTGGAAGCCGAAGATCACTTTGGGAGAGGAAGACATAACGCGGGCGATTATCCGCGCCCCTCATCGCACATCCGGCGGCGACCCATGCCCAACGTGTCGGCGGGCGCCGCATGGGCGTGCAGGTTGCAGGCGCGGGCCGTGCCGCGCCGACGGGCCCGGTTCAGACAGGTCGCGGCGTCGCCGCCGCGGCCGTCGCCAACGTGTGTTCTAGGCGGCGACCAGCGCCTCGGCGCCCTGCACCGTGGCGACCAGTTGCCGCGCCTGGTCGGCACCCACCAAGCCGTCGCCGGCCCAGGCGACGAACTGGTCCGGCCGCACCAGCACCAGGGCGGCGCCGTAGCGCTGGCGTTCGCCCTCGGCGCTGTCGCGCAGCACGGTCAGCGGCAGCCCGGCGGCCTTGGCCGCATCGGCCAGCGCATCGACGTCCTCGTCCCGCGCGCCGAACGCCAGCAGCGTGAAGCCGGTGCCCAGCGCCTCGAACACGTTGCGACCGTCCGTCAGCGCCGCCGGCGCCAGATGGTGGCCGGCCCGCGCCTGGAAGCTGTGGCTGCCCACGGCGCTGCACGCGCCGGCCTTCGCATCGGGCGCGGGCTGCACCACCGGCGAGCCTTCGTAGTGCGGCTCGAAGGACTGCACCTCGCCCACGGCGCCACTGCTGCGTGCATTCCAGGCCTGCTCGAAGGCCGGGCGGTCGCGGTCCGGATCGTGGGCGCGCAGAAAGTCGCGGTCGATGTCGATGGCGCGGGCGATGAAGTCCCGCGCCGTGGAGGCGAACACCGGCCGGCGCTCCGCGTCGTAGGAATCGAGCAGTGCCTCGCCGCCCCAGCCCTGCAGCGTGGCGGCGAGCTTCCAGCCCAGGTTGCGGGCATCCTCGAAGCCGGTGTTGACGCCGTAGCCGCCATAGGGCGGATGGCTGTGGGCCGCGTCGCCGGCGATGAACACCGGGCCGGCGCGGTAGGTGTCGGCGATGGCGAAGCGCAGGTCCCAGAAGCCGATGTGCTGGAAGTCCACGTCGAACTCGGCGCCGACGGCCTCCTGCAGGTAGCGCGTGAAGTCGAAGTTGTCGCGCGTGGTGCCCGGCGGCACCGGCGCATGAAAGAACCAGGTGCTGCCCAGGTCCACCCGGCCGAAGAACTTCCAGTAGCCGTCCAGCTCGGGCTGCAGCACGTTGTAGTAGGACTTGCCGGGGTAGCGCGACAGCAGCTGGTGCAGGCCCTCGGAGCGGAACACCAGCAGCACCATCATGCGGTCGTGGTCCGACAGCGTCTGCGTGATGCCGGCCTGGGCGCGCACCCTGGAGCGGCTGCCGTCGCAGCCGACCAGGTAGCGGCCTTCGATGACGCGGCGGCCCTCGCCGCCCGTCTCGGCCACCTCGGCGAAGACGGTGTCGCCGTCCACCCGGACGTCCTCGGCCGTCCAGCCGTAGAGCACGCGCACCGTGGGCAGCTGCGCCGCCCGGGCGCGCAGCACGGCCTCGGTGGCGTACTGCGGCAGGCGCTCGTTGGCGGTGAAGTAGTAGGGCCGCACCAGCTCGCGCTGCAGCCAGTCGTAGTGGTAGGGGCCGAGCAGGGTGCCATGCGCCGTCAGGCCGCCGATGCCGTATTCGGGCGGAATGGTGCGGGCCGCGCGCAGGGCCGCCTCGGCACCCCAGAAATGGAAATGCTCCATCGTGCGCTGCGTCAGGTTCTGGCCCTTGGGAATGGGCTGCGGCTCGCGGTGGCGCTCCACCAGCGTGCAATGGATGCCCCGCTGGCCCAGCTCGATGGCCAGGCCGATGCCCACCGGCCCGCCGCCGACGATGACGACCTGCGTCTTGTCGTGGGGAAGGCCGGCGCTTGCGTTGTCTGCGGTCATGGTGTGCGGTCTCGATGTCGTGGAAGCGATGGCCGTATTGGGCCGCAGCCCCAGGCATCAGACAAGTTTAGGTATGACATGCACTCATAAAATCAGCATATGAACCTGACCATGCGGCAGATCCGCGCCTTCCTGAGCGTCGCCCAGGCCGGCAGCTTCACCCGCGCCGCCGAGCGGGTGCACATGACCCAGGCCGGCCTCAGCATCCTGGTGCGCGAGGTCGAGAAGCAGCTGGGTGCGCGCCTGTTCGACCGCACGACGCGCGCCGTGCAGCTGACCGAGGCGGGCCGGCGCTTCGCTGCGGTGGCCGAGAACGTGCTGCAGCAGCTGGACGACGCCGGCACCGAGGTCGGCGCGCTGGGCCAGCGCACCCGGCAGCAACTGCGCATCGCGGCGACGCCGCTGGTGTCCTCGCACCTGCTGCCGCAGATGCTGGCGCGCTTCAGCCAGGCGCAGCCCGAGGTGCGCATCCAGCTCATGGACAGCGACCTGCAGGGCGTGCAGGCGCTGGTGGAATCGGGCGCGGCCGACATCGGGCTGGGCTTCTTCTTCAAGGTGAGCGCGGGCCTGGTGCGGCGGCAGATCGCCGAGTTCGCGCTGATGAAGGTCTCGCCCGCGAGCGCGTCACCCGCCGCGCTGGGCCGCGGCACCTGGACCTCGCTGCGCGGCACGCGGCTGATCACCCTGCCGGCCGAAAACCCGATCCAGCGCAGCATCGACACCCACCTGCACCGCCTGGGCGTGGCCCCCGGCGACACGCAGCCGGTGAGCTTCATCGCCACCATGATCTCGATGGTGGAAGCCGGCTTCGGCCATGCCGTCATTCCCACCTTCGCCGTGGCCGCCTGCCGGCACCACCGCGTGGCCATGGAGGTGCTGGGCAGCCCGCAGCTCAAGCTGGGCTTCTACCGCGTGTCCCGCCGCGGCGCAGCGCAGACGGCGGCGATGCAGGCCTTCGACGAGGTGCTGGTCGAGCTGCTGCCCACGATGTCGCGCTGAAGGCGCCCGCGCGTGCCGCCGCATTCATTGCGGCGGCTAATCAATGCATGTGATTCCTGAATTTCACTTCATGGCCGGCGGCTGGCCCAATAGCACGCATACCGATGCGTCGCCTTGCGCCGGCGCAGATTTGCGATCGAACGCCGCCCACGCGGCAGGAGTGGAGACAGACATGATGAAGAAATGGATGCGCTGGCTGCCCGTGGTGGCCGCCGCGATGACGGCCGCCGCCCCCGCCTGGGCCTGGCCCGACCGGCCCATCACGCTGGTGGTGCCCTACACGCCCGGCACGGGCATCGACATCGTGGCGCGCCAGCTCTCGGCCCGCCTGCCCAAGACCCTGGGCCAACCGGTGGTGGTGGACAACGTGGCCGGCGCCAGCGGCAACATCGGCAGCGAGCGCGTGGCCCGCGCCGCGCCCGACGGCTACACGCTGCTGGTGCAGGTCAACACGCTGGTGATGAACAAGAGCCTCTACAAGTCGCTGCCCTACGACCCGGTCAACGACTTCGCGCCGGTGGCGCTGACCTCCTGGGGCACGCTGCTGCTGGTGACCAATCCGCAGGTGCAGAAGGCGCACACCGTCGCCGAGTTCGTGGCGCAGGCCAAGGCGCGGCCCGGCCAGCTCACCTACGGCACGCCCGGCGTCGGCACGCCGCACCACCTGTCGATGGCGCTGCTCACGCAGACTTCGGGCATCGATCTGCTGCACGTGCCCTACAAGGGCACGGCCGGTGCCGTGACCGACCTGCTCGGCGGCCGGCTCGACGCCATGTTCCTGCCGGTGCACGTCGCCCTGCCGCACATCAAGGCCGGCAAGCTGCAGGCCCTGGCCGCGGGCAGCGACAAGCGCATGCCGCAACTGCCGCAGACGCCCACGCTGGCCGAGGCCGGCATCAGGATGGGCAACGTGGACATGTGGTACGGCGTGCTGGCGCCCAAGGGCACGCCGCAGCCGGTCATCGAGCGCCTCAACCGCGAGATCGCCGACGTGCTCCGGCAGCCCGAGGTGGCGACCATCTTCGAGGCGCAGGGCATGGTGCCCGCGCAGGCCACGCCGGCAGAGTTCGGCAAGCTGATCGCCAAGGACGCCGCGCGCTGGGCGGACGTGGTGCGCACCGGCAACATCACGGCCGAATGAGCGGCGCGAGCGCATTGCGCGCCTGAACGCACGGCCCGCCTCGATCAGCTTCGGCCAGGCGCCGGCGGATGGCAGGCGCCATCTGCCGGCGGGTACGCGGATCAGGCCCCTTTGAGCGCCGCGGCGTGGTGCGCCACGTGGTCGCCGATGAAGCTGGCGACGAAGTAGTAGCTGTGGTCGTAGCCCGGCTGCATGCGCAGCGTGAGCGGATGGCCTGCAGCCTGGCAGGCCTTCTGCAGCAGCTGCGGCTTGAGCTGTCCGGCCAGGAATTCATCGCCCTCGCCCTGGTCCACCAGCAGCGGCAGGCGCTCGGTGGCGGTGCCGATCAGTTCGACCGCGTCATGGGCCGCCCATTCGCCACGGTCCTCGCCCAGGTAGGCCGCGAAAGCCTTCTGGCCCCACGGCACCTGGGTCGGCGCCACGATGGGCGAGAACGCCGACACGCTCGCGTAGCGGCCCGGATGACGCAGCGCCAGCGTCAGCGCGCCATGCCCGCCCATCGAATGGCCGGAGATGCCGCGCCGCGCGGTGGTGGCGAAATGCTGCTCCACCAGCGCCGGCAGTTCCTGCACCACATAGTCCTCCATGCGGAAGTGCGGCGCCCAGGGCGCCTGCGTGGCATTGAGGTAAAAGCCGGCGCCCTGCCCCAGGTCGTAGGCCGGGTCGTTGGCGATGGCATCGCCGCGCGGGCTGGTGTCGGGCGCCACCAGGATCAGCCCGTGCTGCGCCGCATGCTGCTGCGCGCCGGCCTTGGTGATGAAGTTCTGTTCACTGCAGGTCAGGCCCGACAGCCAGTACAGCACCGGGCAGGCCTCACCCGCCAGCGCGGCCGGCGGCAGGTAGACGCCCAGCTTCATCTCGCAGCCCAGCACCGCGGAGGCGTGCTTCCACACCTCCTGGCGGCCGCCGAAGCTGGCATGTTGTTCGACGCGTTCCATCGTGGTCGCGCGCTCAGGCGTAGTGCACGACGGAGCGGATCGACTTGCCCTCGTGCATCAGGTCGAAGGCCTCGTTGATGCCGGTGAGCGGCATGGTGTGGGTGACGAAGGGCTCCAGCTGGATGCGGCCGGCCATCGCGTCCTCCACCATGCCGGGCAGCTGCGAGCGGCCCTTGACGCCGCCGAAGGCCGTGCCCAGCCAGCGGCGGCCGGTGACCAGCTGGAAGGGCCGCGTCGAGATCTCCTGGCCCGCGCCCGCCACGCCGATGATCACGGACTGGCCCCAGCCGCGGTGCGCGCATTCCAGGGCGGCGCGCATGACGTTGACGTTGCCGATGCATTCGAAGCTGTGATCCACGCCCCAGGTCGTCATCTCGACGATCACCTGCTGGATCGGCTTGTCGAAGTCCTTGGGGTTGACGCAGTCGGTGGCGCCGAAGGTGCGCGCCAGGTCGAACTTGGACGGGTTGGTGTCGATGGCGATGATGCGGCCGGCCTTGGCCAGCTTGGCGCCCTGGATCACCGCCAGGCCGATGCCGCCCAGGCCGAAGACGGCGACCGAATCACCTTCCTGCACCTTGGCCGTGTTCTTGACGGCGCCCAGGCCCGTGGTCACGCCGCAGCCCAGCAGGCAGACCTGCTCGGGGTTGGCGTCGGGGCTGATCTTGGCCAGCGACACCTCGGCCACCACGGTGTACTCGCTGAAGGTCGAGCAGCCCATGTAGTGGTAGACCGGCTGGCCGTTGTAGCTGAAGCGGGTGGTGCCGTCGGGCATCACGCCCTTGCCCTGCGTGGCGCGCACGGCCACGCAAAGGTTGGTCTTGCCGCTCTTGCAGAACAGGCATTCGCCGCATTCGGCGGTGTAGAGGGGAATGACGTGGTCGCCCGGCTTGACGCTGGTGACGCCCTCGCCCACCTCCACCACGATGCCGGCGCCCTCATGGCCCAGCACGGCGGGGAACAGCCCTTCCGGGTCGTCGCCGCTCAGCGTGAAGGCGTCGGTGTGGCACACGCCGGTGTGGGTGATCTTGACCAGCACTTCGCCCTTCTTCGGCGGCGCCACGTCGAGTTCGACGATCTGCAGGGGTTCTCCGGCCTTGAAGGCAACGGCAGCGCGGGATTTCATGGTCGGTTCTCCGGATGAGATGGGGATGGATCGGTGCGCGGGATGACGGCCGTCTCAGCGCAGGTAGCTGCGCACGATGCGCATCACCTGCTCGATCTCGGCCTGGGCGTCGGCCGGCCGTTCGCCGGCCGTGCCGAAGGTTTCGCGAAGGTGGCTGTCGAGCACCTCGGCCATCAGGCCGGTGGCAGCGCCACGCAGCGCCGACAGCTGCTGCAGCAATGCGCCGCAATCGGTGCCGGCCTCCACCGCGCGCTCCAGCGCCTCGGTCTGGCCGCGAATGCGGCGCAGCCGGGTGATGACGCGCTTTTTCTCTTCGGCGGAATGCGGCAAGGTCGCTCCTTCGATACTCCGGGGGAGTATAGGGTCGAGGGGCCCGAGCGTCGAGCGCGATCTCGCCCGGCCCCTTGTGCAGGGCCTGTTCAGGCGGCCAGTGGCGCGGCCGTCGCTTCGTCCTGCGCCACCCGGCCCGCGGCGATGGTGATGCGCCGCTCGCAGCGCTGCGCGATGCCCCGGTCGTGCGTCACCAGCAGCAGCGTGGTGCCCAGCTCGCGGTTGAGGTCGAACATGAGCTGCATCACCTGCTCGCCGGTGGCGAAGTCCAGGCTGCCCGTGGGCTCGTCCGCCAGCAGCAGGCGCGGCTGCACGACGAAGGCGCGCGCCAGGGCCACGCGCTGCTGCTCGCCGCCGGACAGCAGCTTGGGATAGTGGCCCAGGCGCTGCGCGAGGCCGACGCGCTCCAGCATCTCGGCCGCGTCACGGCGGGCATCGCGGCGGCCGGCCAGCTCCAGCGGCAGCATCACGTTCTCCAGCGCCGTCAGGTTGCCCAGCAGCTGGAAGCTCTGGAACACGAAGCCCACCTGCCGCGCGCGCAGTGCGGCGCGGTCGTCCTCCTCCACCGCGAACAGGTCCTCGCCGGCGAGGCGGACGGTGCCTTTGGTCGGCACGTCCAGACCCGCGATGATCGACAGCAGCGTGCTCTTGCCCGAGCCCGACGCACCGACGATCGCGGCGGTCTCCCGCGCGCCCAGGGTGAAATGGATGTCTTGCAGAATGTCCAGCGTGCCGGTGGAATCGGCGACGGACTTGTAGACGTGTTCGACGGCGACGATGGCTTCCGCGGTGTTGGACATGGATTGGATGGAAAGGACTCGCGTGCTGATTCGACGTCACTTTATCTTGCGCGGTGCGCTGGCCCTGTCGGCGGCGGGCCCGTGGGGTCTTTGGGCCCATGCCCAGCCGGCGGGCGCCCGCAGCCCGGTCATCCTGGTGGTGGGCGATTCGCTCTCGGCCGAGTACGGCCTCAAGCGCGGCGAGGGCTGGGTTGCGCTGATGGAGAAGCGCCTGGCCGAACAGAAGATCCCCGCTCGCGTGGTCAATGCCAGCATCAGCGGCGACACCACCTCGGGCGGCCGGGCGCGGCTGCCGGCGCTGCTGGCGCAGCACAGGCCCACGCACGTCATCCTGGAACTGGGCGCCAACGATGCCCTCCGCGGCCTGCCGCTGGCATCGACCGAGGACAACCTGAACCAGATGGTCAAGGCCAGCCAGGCGGCCGGCGCGAAGGTGCTGGTGGTGGGGATCCAGGTGCCGCCGAACTACGGCACCGACTACACGCGCCGCTTCGGCGAGATCTTCGAGCGCGTCGCCCGCGCCAACAAGGCGGACGTGGTGCCCTTCCTGCTCAGGAACGTGGCGGACGGGCCGGATGCCGCGTCGATGTTCCAGGCGGACCGCATCCATCCGCTGGCCATCGCGCATCCGCGCATTCTCGAAAACGTCTGGCCCGCCGTGCGCAAGATGCTGCGTTGAGCGGCGCCAGAAACGAAAGCCAGGTCGGGCATGGCCGGACCTGGCGGAGGGCTCACCCGTTCTTGGTGGGCAGTTCCGGCACGGTGGGCGGATCGCGCTCGAGCGAGGCGACGTCGGTTTCCGGATCGCCGGGCATCAGGCCCGGGCTCTCGGGCTCCAGCTTGCGGTCGGCCTTGGCACGCAGCTTCTCCTCTTTCTTCTTCTTCTTGGCCAGCTCCCGCTGTCGCTTCTCGTAACCGTAATTGGGTGTGGCCACGCGCACGCCTCCTTTTCAATGCCGCCGCCCCAGGATCGGGGCAACCTCCGTACCAATGTAAGCGATATCGCCGGACGTGCCTACGGCGCGCCGGGCGAGACCACGGCGGCTGCCGAGGCCGGCTTTCACAGCTTCGCCAGCGCCTGCGCCAGGTCGGCCTGCAAGTCCTCGACACACTCCAGCCCCACGGAGAAGCGCACCAGGGTGCCCTTATGCGGCCACCGGGTGATGCCGGGGTCGCGCATCAGGCCGATGTCGTAGGGCACGACCAGGCTCACCGGCCCGCCCCAGGAGTAGCCCAGCTTGAACAGCCGCAGGCTGTCGCAGAAGCGGTCTACGGCCTCGACCGTGTAGCGGCCGTCGAACACCACCGAGAACAGGCCCGCGGCCAGGTCGCTGGCACCGCACAGCGTCTGCCAGTGCGCATGGCCGGGCGAGCCGGGCAGCGCCGGATGCAGCACCTGCGCGATCTCCTCGCGCTCGCCCAGCCAGGTGGCGAGCGTGCGCGCCGCGCGGTCGTGCGCCGCGTAGCGCAGATGCACGCTGGGCAGGGAGCGCAGCAGCGCCTCGGCGTCGTTGGCCCCCACGCCCAGACCCAGCCGCATGTGCGTCAGCTTGAGCTTGAGGTGCAGCGCCTCGTCGCGTGTGACCACGCTGCCCATCAGCACGTCGCCGCCGCCGCTGGGGTACTTGGTCAGGGCATGCACCGAGATGTCCACGCCCTGCCCGTCGCCGACGAGGTCGAACGGGTTGAAAGCCAGGCCAGCGCCCCAGGTGTTGTCCAGGGCGCAGGCTACGCCGCGTGCGCGGCAGGCGGCGACCAGGGCTGGCAGATCGGGGAATTCCATCGTGACCGAGCCGGGTGCCTCGATCCACACCAGCCGCGTGCGTTCGGAAATGCGCGCGGCCAGGTCGGCCGGGTCCATCGCGTCGTAGAACCGGTGGGTGATGCCGTAGTTGGCCAGTTCGCCCGCGGCCAGGGCCTTGTTGGGGCCGTAGGCGTTGTCGGGAATCAGCACCTCGTCGCCGCGGCTGAGCAGCGACAGCGCCACCACCGCGATGGCGGCCAGGCCGCTGGGCGCCAGCAGGCACTGGCGCCCACCCTCCAGCGCGGCGAGCCGCTCCTCGAGCAGGAAGGTGGTGGGCGTGCCGTGCAGGCCGTAGGTGTAGCCGCCCTTGCCCTTCCAGTCGCGCGCGCGCATGGCGGCGACATTGGGGAAGAACACGGTCGAGGCCTTGAAGACGCCCGGCTGCGGGGCCTCGAAGCTCGACGGCGGGACGTAAGAGTGATGAATGAGATCGGTGGCGGATGCGCTCATGCCGCCGATGCTAGCCCGTCGTGGCAGGCGCCTCGCGTCCGACGATGCCGCAGGCGCCGGAAAGGGCCGGCCACAACGACGAACCGGCCCACGAGGGGCCGGCCGATGCACTCAGTGTGAGAGGTCCGTCAGACCGACCACTTCTTCAGCAGCTTCTCGGGCCGCATCGTGTCGTAGCCCTCGAAGGGCTGGTGGATCCACGGATTGGTTTCCAGATACTCCACCGAATAGTCGGGCGTGAACACCGACAGCTGCTTGGTCCAGAGCACGGCGCTGCGCAGCTCGGTGATGGGCGAGTACTTGGTGCGCAGCAGTTCCACCACGGCCTGCAGGGTGTGGCCGGAGTCGGCCAGGTCGTCGACCAGCAGCACGCGGCCGGCGATCTCGCCCTTGGGCGTGGTGATGTAGTGGGCGATGTCCAGGTGGCCCTGGACGGTGCCGCCGTCAGCCCGGTACGAGCTGGTGGACATGATGGCCAGCGGCTTGTCGAAGATGCGCGACAGCACATCGCCGGGCCGCATGCCGCCACGGGCCAGGCACAGGATGTTGTCGAACTCCCAGCCGGACTGGTGGATCTTGAGCGCGAGCTTCTCGATGAGGTTGTGGTACTCGTCGTAGCTGACGTACAGGTGCTTGCCGTCTTCGGTCAACATGGGTCGTGGGCTCCTGGCGGGTTCAATCGGCGAGGTAGGGATGGCGCATCATGATCGTGTGGTCGCGATCGGGGCTGGTCGAGATCATGGCGATCGGCACACCCGTCACCTGCTCGATGCGCTGCAGGTACAGCCGGGCGTTGACCGGCAGCTTGTCGTACTGGGTGACGCCCACGGTGCTGTCGCTCCAGCCTTCCAGCGTTTCGTACACCGGCACGCAGCGCTCGATCTCGTCGGCGCCCATCGGCAGGATGTCGATGTGCTCGCCATCCAGTTCGTAGCCGGTGCACAGCTTGAGCTCGTCGATGCCGTCCAGCACGTCCAGCTTGGTGATGCACAGGCCCGACAGGCCGTTGACCTGGGCCGAGCGCTTGAGCAGCGCGGCATCGAACCAGCCGCAGCGGCGCGAGCGGCCGGTGGTCACGCCCTTCTCGGCGCCCACGGTCGAAAGGTGGTAGCCCACGGTGCCGGGCTTCTCCCAGTCCAGCTCGGTGGGGAACGGACCACCGCCCACGCGGGTGCAGTAGGCCTTGGTGATGCCCAGCACGTAGTGCAGCATGCCCGGGCCCACGCCCGAGCCGGCGGCGGCATTGCCGGCCACGCAGTTGCTGGAGGTGACGTAGGGGTAGGTGCCGTGGTCCACGTCCAGCAGCGTGCCCTGCGCGCCTTCGAACAGCAGGTTGGCGCCGTTGCGGTGGGCCTCGTTGAGTTCGCGCGACACGTCGGCGATCATGGGCTTGAGGATCTCGGCATGCTTCATCGACTCGGCATACACCGTGTCGTAGTCGATCGCCGGCGCACCCAGCACCTGCGTCAGCACATGGTTGTGCAGGTCGAGCAGCACGCGCAGCTTCTGCGCGAAGCGCTCCGGGTGCTTCAGGTCCTGCACGCGCAGGGCGCGGCGGGCGATCTTGTCCTCGTAGGCCGGGCCGATGCCGCGGCCCGTGGTGCCGATCTTCTCGATGCCGCCCTTCTCGCGGTATGCCTCGCGCGCCACGTCGAGCGCGGCGTGGAAGGGCAGGATCAGCGGGCAGGCCTCGGATACGCGCAGGCGCGAACGCACTTCCACGCCCGCCTTTTCCAGCCCTTCGATCTCCTCGAACAGCTTGGCGCAGGACAGCACCACGCCGTTGCCAATGTAGCAGGTCACGCCCGGGCGCATGATGCCGCTGGGAATGAGGTGCAGCGCCGTCTTGACGCCGTTGATGACCAGCGTGTGGCCCGCGTTGTGGCCGCCCTGGAAGCGCACCACACCCTGCGCGCTTTCGGTCAGCCAGTCGACCAGCTTGCCTTTGCCCTCGTCGCCCCACTGGGTGCCGACGACGACCACGTTACGTCCGGTTGTCACGCTCATGAATGTTCTCGTTGATCAGATGGCTTTCACTTCCCACCGGCCGCCGGTGCACAGCAGCGCACGGTCGCAGTGGAACTCGTCGATTTCGCTCTCGTGGCCCGGCAGGGCGCAGACCACGGTCTCGCCCGCGGCGCGCAGGGCGGCGATGGCGCCACGCAGGCCCGCGTCGCTGTCGCTCCAGGGCGCGCGGATGGCGGCGCGCAGCGGCGGGCGCGGCACCACCGCGACCAGGCTGCGCACGTCCAGGCTGAAGCCCACGGCCGGCCGGTTGCGGCCGAACACGGCGCCGACCTCGTCATAGCGTCCGCCGCGGGCCAGCGAGTCGTTGGCGCCATCGGCATAGATGGCGAAGCGCGCACCGCTGTAGTAGGCATAGCCCTGGAGGTCGGCCAGGTCGAAGCTCACGCGCACGCCACCCAGTTCCGCGAGCTGGCCGGCCAGCCAGCGCAGGCCGGCCAGGGCCGACAGGGCCTCGGGGAAGGCGGCGAACGCTTCTTCGGCCTCGTCCAGCACCCGCACGTCGCCGTAGAGGGCAAGCAGCGCATGCAGCGCGTCGCGGGACGCAGGCGGGAAATCGCGCGTGAGCACCGCCAGCGTGCTGGCGTCCTTGGCGGCCAGGGCCGCATGCACGCGCTCCAGCGTGTCACGCGGCGCGGCCACGCCGGCCAGCAGCGCATGCACGATGCGCACGTCGCCCAGGTCGACCAGGGCATCGCGCACGCCGGCGGCGCGCAGCGCGGCCAGGGCGAGCTCGAGCGCTTCGAGGTCGGCCTCGCGGCCGGCATGGCCGTAGAGTTCGGCGCCGAACTGCAGCGGCTCGCGCGTGGCATTGGGACCGTCGGGCCGCGCATGCAGCACGGGGCCGCAGTAGCACAGGCGCGCCACGCCCTGGCGGTTGAGCAGGTGGGCGTCGATGCGGGCGACCTGCGGCGTGGTGTCGGCGCGCAGGCCCATGCTGCGGCCCGACAACTGGTCGACGAGCTTGAAGGTCTGCAGGTCCAGCGCCTCGCCGGTGCCCGAGAGGAGCGATTCCAGGTGCTCGATGAGCGGTGGCATCACCAGCTCGTAGCCATAGCCACGGGCGGTGTCGAGGAGTTGGCGTCGGAGTTCTTCGATGTGGCGCGCCTCGGAGGGCAGCACATCGGCAATGTGATCCGGGAGGACCCAGGCGGACATGGCGTATAGGCCGTGGTTAAAACGGGATTCTAACGGCCCTCGGCGACGGGCCGGAGAAGGCGGGCGGCCGATCAGGCACCCGAATGCCCAACGTGGGAGCCCCTCGGCGGGCGACGGGGCGGCATCGCCACGTCCCCGCGCGGGCAAGGCACAGGATCGGGAAGCGGCTCCTGGCCGGTCAGCTGGCCAGCCAGAGCAAGGCCAGGCCCACGGCCACGCTGCACAGCGCGAAGAAGCGCAGCTGGCCGTCGCGCAGCTGCAGCAGCTGGCCGAAGGCCCGGCGCCAGCCGCCAGGCGACAGGAGCGGGAACAGCCCCTCGATCACCAGCACCAGCGCGAGCGCCTGCCAGAGGCTGTCGCCGCTCATCAGCGCTGGTTCGAGGTGGTGCTGCCGCTGCTGCGCATGGCGCGGAAGAAGTCGGTGGCGGCCGGGTCCACCACGAGCACGTCGCTCTTCTTGTTGAAGCTCTGCTTGTAGGCCTCGAGGCTGCGGTAGAACTGCGCGAACTGCGGATCGCGGCCGAAGGCATCGGCATAGGCAGACGCGGCCTGGGCATCGCCCTCACCCTTGATCTTCTGGGCGTCGCGGTAGGCGTTGGCCACCGTGACCTCGCGCTGGCGGTCGGCGTCGGCGCGGATCTTCTCGCCTTCGGCCTGGCCGGTGGAACGCAGTTCGTTGGCCACGCGCTTGCGCTCGGCCTCCATGCGGCGATACACCGACTCGGTGATCGCCTCGACATAGTCGATGCGCGTCACCCGCACGTCGACGATCTCGATGCCCCAGGGGTTGCCGCCCTGCACCACGTTCATCACCTCGCGCTTGACGTCGTTCATGACGTCCTCGCGGCGGGCGGAGATCAGGTCGCGCACGGTGCGCTTGTTGATGTTCTCCTGGAAGGCGTTGCGCACCACGCGGTTGAGTTGCACCGCACCGGCGCCCTCGTCCAGGCCCACGTTGCGGATGTACGCCGACGGGTCGACGATGCGCCAGCGCACGTACCAGTCGATCACCACGCGCTGCTTCTCGGCGGTGAGCATGGGCTCGGTGTCCATGCTGGACAGCGTCAGCAGCCGCTTGTCGATGTACGACACGTTCTGCACCGGCGGCGGCAGCTTGAACTTGAGGCCGGGCTCGGTGATGACTTCCTTGATCTGGCCCAGCTGGTAGACCACGCCGAACTGGCGCTGGTCCACCACGAAGAGCATGGAGCTGGCCAGCACGACCAGGATAAGCAGCGATGCGCCGATGAAACCGATTCTGTTCATGTTCTTGTTCTCCCCCGGCTCAGCGGACGTCGCGCTCGCGCGAGCGGGCGTCGCGGGCCCGGGATTCGGCCGGCGCGACCGGGATGGCGGAGGACTGCGACGGGGCGGTGCCGGCCACCGCGGGCGGCGCGGCATCGGCCGCGGCCGGGGCGTTCTGGCCGGACTGCTGCATCAGCTTGTCCAGCGGCAGATACAGCAGGTTGGAGCCCTGCCGGCTTTCGACCAGCACTTTGCTGGTGTTGGCGTAGATCTGCTGCATGGTGTCGGTGTACATGCGGTCGCGCGTGACCTGCGGCGCCTTCTGGTATTCCGTCAGCACCTGGCTGAAGCGCTGCGCATCGCCCTGTGCCTGGGCGGCCACGCGTGCCTTGTACGCCTCGGCCTCTTCCTTCAGGCGCGAGGCCGTGCCCACGGCGCGCGGGATCACGTCGTTGGCATAGGCCTGGGCCTCGTTCTTGGCGCGCTCGCGCTCCTGCCCGGCCTTGAGCACGTCGTCGAAGGCGGCCTGCACCTGCTCGGGCGGGCGCACGCCGCCCTGCTGCAGGTTGATGCCCACCACCTCGACGCCCACCTTGTAGCGGTCCAGGATGTTCTGCATCAGCTGGCGCACGCGCGGCGCGATCTGGTCGCGCTCCTCGGCGAGGGCGGCGTCCATCTTCATCTTGCCGACGACCTCGCGCACGGCGGTCTCGGCCACCTGCACCACGGTCTCGGAAGGGTTCTTGCTCTCGAACAGCCAGGCGCGCGCATTGCTCAGCCGGTACTGCACCGCGAACTTGATCTCGACGATGTTCTCGTCCTCGGTCAGCATGGCCGATTCGCGCAGGCCGGTGGAACGCACGATGGCATCGCGCCCCACGTCCGTGGAGCGGATCTGCGTCACGACCACGATCTCATGCCGCTGGATCGGATACGGCAGCCGCCAGTTGAAGCCGGCGCCCACGGTTTCCTTGTAACGGCCGAACTGCGTGATCACCGCCTGCTGGCCTTCGTTGACGATGAAGAAGCCGGTGCCCAGCCAGATCAGCAGGGCCACGCCGACGACGGCACCCAGGCCGAAGCCCGCATTGCGCATGTCGGGCTTGCCGCCGCCGCCCCCACCGAAGTTCGGCGGACGCGGGCCATTGCCGTTGCCATTGCCGCCGCGGCCGCCGAAGAGCCCGCCGAGCTTGCGGTTGAAGTCCCGCCACAGCTCGTCGAGATCCGGCGGGCCCTGGTTGGGGCCCTGCTGGCGCGGACGCGGGTTGGAGGGCGGCGCGGGCGGCTCGCCCTCAGGCCGGCTCGTGGACGGGCGGTCGCCCTCGGAGGAAGACGACGCATCGTCGCCCCGACCCCAACGGCCATCGTTCAGGTTGAACATACCCTGAACCCGTCTCCACACAGGCATTGACTTCATTCGGTGATTAGGTTTGATTGGCGCGGGCTATTGTGCCCAATCAGTGGTCGGCACTTTGCAATTCGGACTGCGGCCATGGGGTGATCGCGGCTTCGGCCGCGCGCCGCGCCAGTTCTTCACGCAGCGCGGGCAGCCCTTCGCCGCCGCGTGCGCTCAGGAACAGGCGGGGCACCGCCAGGCCGTCGATCTCCATCGCGTCGGCCAGCTTGAGCGGCCGGCGCTCCTCGGGCAGCGCATCGAGCTTGTTGAACACCATGAGCTGCGGCACGTCGTCGGCGCCGATGTCGGCCAGCACCTGCTGCACCTCGGCGATCTGCTCCGGGTGGTGCGGATTGGCGGCATCGACGACGTGCAGCAGCAGGTCGGCGTCCACCGCCTCCTGCAGCGTCGCGCGGAAGGCATCGACCAGGCCGTGCGGCAGTTCGCGGATGAAGCCGACGGTGTCGGAGATCGACACGCGCCGGCCCACGTCGCCCAGGTAGAGGTGGCGCGTGGTGGTGTCCAGCGTCGCGAACAGCTGGTCGGCCGCATAGGCGCGGGCCTTGACCAGCGCATTGAACAGCGAGGACTTGCCCGCGTTGGTGTAGCCCACCAGCGAGATGTTGAAGGTATCGCGGCGCTCGCGCTGGCGGCGCTGCGTGCCGCGCTGCTTCTGCACACGCGCGAGCCGCTCCCGGGTGCGCTTGATCGACGAATCGATCATCCGGCGGTCGAGCTCGATCTGCTTTTCGCCCGGGCCGCCGCGCACGCCGGCACCGCCGGTCTGCCGCTCCAGGTGGGACCAGCGGCGCACGAGACGGGTGCTGAGGTACTGCAGGCGCGCCAGTTCGACCTGCAGCTTGCCCTCGTGGCTGCGCGCGCGCTGCGCGAAGATCTCGAGGATGAGGAAGGTGCGGTCGTAGACGGCGACGCCGAGTTCGCGCTCCAGGTTGCGCTGCTGGGCGGGCGACAGGGCCTGGTCGAAGATCACCTCGCTCGCGCGGTACAGCTCGGCGAGTTCGCGGATTTCCTGGGCTTTGCCGCTGCCGACGAAGAGCGCCGCGTCGGGCGCCTTGCGCTTGCAGACGAGGCGGGCGACGGGCTCGAGGCCGGCGGTTTGGGCGAGAAGGCCGAGCTCTTCGAGCTCGGCATCGAAATGGGGGAGGCCGAAATCGACGCCAATCAGAACGACGGCGCCTTCCTGGCGGGGAATGGCTTCAGACAAATGAGGGGGAGCCTGATTCATGATGGACGGATCGACGCTCGCCGATCCGTCCAGGGGAGGCTCAGGCGCTGCCGGCGTCGGTCTCGGTCACCGAGAAGTTGACGGCGCGGCCCGGCACGATGGTCGAGATGGCGTGCTTGTAGACCATTTGGGTCACCGTGTTGCGAAGCAGCACGACGTACTGGTCGAAGGATTCGATCTGGCCCTGCAGCTTGATGCCGTTGACCAGGTAGATCGAAACAGGAACATGCTCGCGGCGCAGCGTGTTCAGGAACGGGTCTTGTAGAAGTTGCCCTTTGTTGCTCACGATATTCTCCGTGTTCAGAAGAAGAGTTGTTGGACCGGGCACCTTAACACAGGGTTTACGCGGTGCGACGGTGCCGCACCAAAGCCGCTGAAAAAAGAACGGCTACTGCCCGGGTGGGAACGCCATGATGGCTTCTCAGCCACCATCCTTGTCCGCATAGGGGTTATGCGACGTCTTGAATTCGACGCGCAGCGGCGTGCCGATCAGGTCGAACTCCTTGCGGAAGCGCGTCTCGAGAAAGCGCCGGTAGCTGTCGCTCACGTGCTCCAGCGAATTGCCGTGGATCACGATAACCGGCGGATTCATGCCGCCTTGGTGCGCATAGCGCAGCTTGGGGCGGTACATGCCGCTCTTCTTGGGCGCCTGGAACTGCACCGACTCCAGCAGCACCCGCGTGAGCACCGGGGTGGACATCTTGCGCGTGGCCGACTTGTGCGCCTGCCCGATGGACTGCCACACCGGCCCCAGCCCCAGCCGCTTGCGCGCCGAGATGAAATGCACCGGCGCGAACTTCAGGAAGGGCAGCCGGTTCTCCAGTTGCCGCTGCAGCTGCTCGCGCTGGTAGCTGTCCACGGCATCCCACTTGTTGATGGCGATCACCACGGCCCGGCCGGCTTCGAGAATGAAGCCCGCGATGTGCGCATCCTGGTCGGTCACGCCCTGGGTGGCATCGATCAGCAGCAGCGCCACGTTGGCGGACTCGATGGCCTGCAGCGTCTTGACCACCGAGAACTTCTCGATGGCCTCGAACACCCTGCCCTTGCGGCGCAGGCCAGCGGTGTCGATCAACTCGAAGCGCTGACCGTTGCGCTCCAGCGGCACGGTGATGGCGTCGCGCGTGGTGCCCGGCATGTCGAAGGCCACCAGGCGCTCCTCGCCCAGCCAGGTGTTGATGAGCGTGGACTTGCCGACGTTGGGCCGGCCCGCCACCGCCAGGCGGATCGGGCGCTGGGCGCCGTCGTCCTCGGCGTCGGCATCGTCCTCGTCGACCGGCGGCAGCGCGTCCAGCGCCAGATCGACCAGCGCCCGCACGCCCTGGCCGTGGGCGGACGACACCGGATGCACTTCGCCCAGACCCAGCTCGTAGAACTCGCCCAGGCGGGCCGCGTCCTTCATGCCTTCGGCCTTGTTGGCCGCCAGCACGCAGGGCTTGCCCAGGCGGCGCAACTCGTTGGCGATGTCGTGGTCCTGCGCGGAGAGGCCCTCGCGCGCATCGACCACGAAGACCACCACATCCGCCTCGGCCACCGCCTGGCGCGTCTGCTTGGCCATCTCCTGGTAGATGCCGCTGCCGGCATCGGGCTCGAAGCCGCCGGTGTCGATGACGATGAATTCGCGCGGGCCCGCACGGCCGCTGCCGTAGTGGCGGTCGCGGGTGAGGCCGGCGAAGTCGGCCACGATGGCGTCGCGCGTGCCCGTCAACCGGTTGAACAGGGTCGACTTGCCGACGTTGGGGCGCCCGACGAGCGCGAGGACCGGCTTCATGCAGACCTTTGTTCTTGACGATTCATCGACCATGGGGCGGCAGGCAAGCCGGCCGCCCTCCTCTTCTTCTTGCTTGCGATTCAGTTCGGGCGGTAGCCGAACACGCCGCCGTTGCGGGTGACGACCACCACCGTGTCGGCCGCCACCACCGGCGCCGTCTCCACGGCCGAGCCGTCCGGCACCAGGCGGTTGAGCACCGCGCCGTCCTGGCGCGACAGGAAGTGCACCGTGCCGGTGTCCTCGCCCACCACCAGGGTGCTGCCGACGGCCAGCGGGGCCGTCAGGTTGCGCAGGCGCAGGCGGTCCATGGACCACGCACGCTGGCCGTCGGCGCGGCGCCAGGCGACCACGGTGCCGCTGTTGTCCACGCCATAGACCATGGTGTCGTCGCCGGACACGCCGACCGAGCCCACCGAGGCCTGCGTCCACATCAGCACGCCGCGCTGCGCATCGACGCAGCCGACGGCCGCGTAGTAGGCACGTGCGCAGATGCTGTCGCCGACCCGGCTGACCGTGCCGGTGAGGTCCACCAGGCGCTCGACGTCGTTGGTGCCACGCGGCGAGGCCACGGGCACTTCCCAGCGGGAGATGCCGTTGGCCGGGTTCATGCCCACCAGGCGCGCGCCGATGCCGGTGACCAGGGTGTCGCCGAAGGGCAGCAGCACGCCGGGGCGGCGCAGCACCAGCGCGTCGGCGCCGGCGCGGCTCTGCTGCCACAGGCGGCGGCCGGTCTGGCCGTCGAAGGCGGCGGTCGTGCGGTCGGCCGTCTGGACGAACACGCGGCGGCCGGCCACCAGGGGCGGCGTGAAGGTCTCGGCGGCGAGCCGCTCCTTCCAGAGCACCTTGCCGCCGGTGATGGCCACCAGCTCGTTGTCGCGCGTGACCACGGCAGCCATCTGGCCGTCGCTGCCGACGCCCGCGCTCAGCGGCGCACCGACCTGGACGCGCCAGAGTTCGCGGCCCTGCCGGGCGTCGATGGCGACCACGGTGCCGTCGGTGCCCGCGACCGTCACCGTGTCGCCGGTGACGGCGGTGTGCAGCGGGAAGGTCACGGCCGGCAGCTTGAGGCTCCAGGCCTGGCTCACGCCCAGCGTGGCCGGGTTGGCGGGCAGCTCGGCCGGCTTGGGCTTGGGCGTGCTGGAACAGGCCGCCAGGGCGGCGACGACGACGCCGGCGCAGGTGGCGCGCAGGACGGAAGCGAGAGTCTTGGACAGCATCGACGGGTTCATGAACTGGGGAAAGCGTTTCAGGAAGTGGCCTTGGCGGTCAGCGTGCGCGGGTCCACGCCCACGGCATTGAGCTTGATCTCGACCAGGCGGCGGTAGGCGGCGTCGTCGGCGAGCGCGGCCCAGGCCTTCTTGTAGTCCTCCCGCGCCTCGTTGCGCTTGCCCTGGGCCAGCAGCACATCGCCCCGGCGATCGAAGGCGAGGCCCTTGAATTCGTCGGGGAAGCTGCCGTCGAGCTGCTTGAGCGCCTCGTCGTAGGACTTGGTGGCCATCAGCATGGCCGCCAGGCGCAGGCGGGCCACGGCGCGGTAGCCCGGATCGCTGCCCTTCTCGGCCACCCACGCCAGCGCGGCGCGGCTGGCATCGGCCTTGTCCTTGTCGGCCAGAGTCTTGCTGGCCAGCAGGCCGGCCTGCTGGGCATAGACGGTGCCGGCGAAGCGGGCCTTCATGTCGTCGAAGGCACGTTCGACCTTGGCCGGATCGCCGGCCTGCACGGCACGGTCCAGCTCGTCGTAGAGCGCGGCGGCCTGGGCCGACTGACGGGCCTGCCAGTATTGCCAGCCATTCCATCCCAGCACGGCCACGGCCACCACGATCACCAGGCCGGTGATCAGGGTGCCGTACACGTTCCAGAAGTGCTTGAGGCGGTCGAGCTGTTCCTGCTCTTCGAGATCGAGATGGGTCGCCATGCGGAAGGTGGAGGTCAGTCTTGGGAAGCGGCGGATTGTAGGGTCGGGCCCCAGGCGGACACGTCGGCGAGCACCCGGGTGGCCTGGGCACCGCTGCCGTCGCGCAGGGACTTGATCGTCACCTCGCCCCGGGCCAGCTCGTCGGCGCCGAAGACCAGCGCATGGCGCGCGCCGCTGGCGTCTGCCCGCTTGAACTGCGACTTGAAGCTGCCCTGCCCGTCGGGGCCGGCGGCGTGCATCTGCACCTGCAGGCCCATCTCGCGCAGCTGCGTCAGCGTGCGCAGCACGACGGGCATGGCGGAGGCATCGGGCACGACGGCGAAGACGTCGGGCGCGGCGGCGGGGAAGTCGGCGCCCTGCTCTTCCAGCAGCGCCAGCACGCGTTCCACGCCCATCGCCCAACCCACGGCCGGCGCGGGCTTGCCGCCGATCTGCGCGATCAGGTCGTCGTAGCGGCCGCCGGCGCACACGGTGCCCTGGGCACCCAGGCGGTCGGTCACGAACTCGAACACCGACAGGTTGTAGTAGTCCAGACCGCGCACCAGGCGCGGGTTGATGGTGTAGGCGACGCCGTTGGCGTCCAGGATGGCGCGCAGGCCGTCGAAGTGCGCGAGCGAGGCTTCGCCCAGGAAGTCGAGCAGCTTGGGCGCCGCCTCGACCACGTCCTTCATCGCCGGGTTCTTGGTGTCCAGGATGCGCAGCGGGTTGCTGTGCAGGCGGCGCTTGCCGTCCTCGTCCAGCTTGTCGGCATGCTGCTCGAAGTGGGCGATCAGCTGGGCACGGTGCGCGGCGCGCTCGGCAGGCTGGCCCAGGCTGTTGATCTCCAGGCGCACGTCGGCCAGGCCCAGCGCCTTCCACAACGAAGCGGCCAGGAGGATGAGCTCGGCATCGACGTCGGGACCGGCAAAGCCCAGTGCCTCGGCGCCGATCTGGTGGAACTGGCGGTAGCGCCCACGCTGCGGCCGCTCGTGGCGGAACATGGGACCCGTGTACCAGAGCCGCTTGGGGCCGTCATACAGGAAGGAATGCTCCGTCACCGCCCGCACCACGCTGGCCGTGTTCTCGGGGCGCAGCGTCAGCTGCTCGCCGTTGAGCCGGTCCTCGAAGGAGTACATCTCCTTCTCGACGATGTCGGTCACCTCGCCGATGCCGCGCACGAACAGGGCCGTGTGCTCCAGGATGGGGGTGCGGATGTTGCGGTAGGCGTGGCGCGCCATCTGTTCGCGCACGATGCCTTCGAGCCATTCCCAGCGCGCCGATTCCGGCGGCAGGATGTCGTTCATGCCTTTGACGGCACTGATCTTTTCAGCCATGGGTCAGGGATTCGATCAGGCGCCAGCGGCGGCGGTGGCCTGGCCGAAGCGCTTCTCGATGTAGTTTTCGACGATCTGGTGGAATTCGGCGGCGATGTTCTCGCCGCGCAGGGTCAGCGCCTTCTCGCCGTCGATGAAGACGGGCGCGGCCGGCGCCTCCCCGGTGCCGGGCAGGCTGATGCCGATGTCGGCATGCTTGCTCTCGCCCGGGCCGTTGACGATGCAGCCCATGACGGCCACCTTCAGCGCCTCGACGCCCGGGTACCGGTTGCGCCAGACGGGCATCTGCATGCGCAGGTAGTCGTCGATCTGTTTGGCCAGTTCCTGGAAGGTGGTGCTGGTGGTGCGGCCACAGCCGGGGCAGGCGGTGACGCTGGGCACGAACACGCGCAGGCCGAGCGCCTGCAGGATCTCGGTGGCAATCACCACCTCCTGCGTGCGGGCCTCGCCCGGCTGGGGCGTCAGGCTCACGCGGATGGTGTCGCCGATGCCTTCCTGCAGCAGGATCGACAGCGCCGTGGCCGAGGCCACGGTGCCCTTGGTGCCCATGCCGGCTTCGGTGAGGCCCAGATGCAGCGCGTAGTCGCAGCGGTGGCCCAGTTCGCGGTAGACGGAAATCAGGTCCTGCACGCCGCTCACCTTGCAGCTCAGGATGATCTGGTCGCCGTCCATGCCCATCGACTCGGCCAGGCGCGCGGAATCGATGGCCGAGCTGACCAGCGCCTCGTACATCACGGCCTTGGCATCCCAGGGCTCGGCGCGGCGGCTGTTGGCGTCCATCAGGCCGGCCAGCAGCTCCTGGTCCAGGCTGCCCCAGTTGACGCCGATGCGCACCACCTTGTTCCAGCGCATGGCGGCTTCGATCATCTGGCCGAACTGGCGGTCCTTCTTGTCGCCCTTGCCCACGTTGCCGGGGTTGATGCGGTACTTGGACAGCGCCTCGGCGCAGGCCGGGAACTCGGTCAGCAGCCGGTGGCCGTTGTAGTGGAAGTCGCCCACCAGCGGCACGTCCACGCCCATGCGGTCGAGCTGCTCGCGGATGTAGGGCACCTGGGCCGCCGCCTCGGGCGTGTTGACGGTGATGCGGACCATCTCGGAGCCGGCCTGCGCCAGTTCCTTGACCTGGATGGCGGTGCCGATGGCGTCCACCGTGTCGGTGTTGGTCATGGACTGCACGCGCACCGGGGCATCGCCGCCGACGGTGACCACGCGCGGACCCCAGACCACGCGCGCCTGGCGCGAGCGGCGCGGCGCCGGGCTGGCCGCGGCGATGGGGCGGGCGGACGGATCGAGGATGCGATCGAAGCTCATGGTGCGACCTCCAACGCGCGCAGGCCCGCGAGGCCGGCGCGCACAGCGCGGACGGGCCGCGTCACGGCGCCTCCGCCTTGACTTCGAAACGGGCGACGCCGCCGGTGCGGGCGATGGGCGTCAGGTCGAAGGGCTTGCCGTGGACCACCACGTCCACCGCCGAAGCGCGGCCGATGACCACGGAAAGCGGCAGCTTGCCGGTGAGCGACATGGATTCGCCCGGCGCCAGGGTGCGCTGCTGCAGCACCTTGCCGCCGGCCTCGGACACCGACACCCAGGCCTCGGCCTTGGCGGTGATCTGCAGGGGATCGGCCGCCGCTGCAACCGGCGGGGCCGGTGCGGCGGCCACTGCCGCCGGGGCCTCGGCCGGCGTGGCCACGGGCTGTGACGCCGTCGCGGCGGGCAGGGGCGCTGCGGCCGACGGTTCGGCCGCCACCGGCGCCACGGCCTCGGCCGGCACGCCGCCGGCCTGATCGACCTGGGCCGACGGCGAACGGCCGCCTTGCGGCGCGAGGGCCGCCGTCACCTTGTCGATGGCGCTCTGCGGCACCCAGAAAAGCAGCGCCGCCGCGGCCAGCAGCACCACCACCATGGCAATCAGGGGACGGGAGAGTCCCGGCGCGGCGCGGCCCATGCTGCCGCCACGGTGCGTGGTCGACTTGATGGCACCGCCCACGGCGCGGTCGGTTTCGGCGAGCGTGGTGCGCGGCGCGCCAGGCAGGCGAGCCAGCACCGGCGCCGGATCGACGCGCAGCGCGCGGCACACGCTGGCGGCCAGGGCGCGGGCGAACACCGGATCGGGCAGTGCCTGCAGATCGTCGGCCTCCAGCGCGGCCAGCTTGTGCGGCGGCACCTTGAGGGCCGCGGCCACCACCTCCAGCGGCAGGTCGTGCACCTCCCGCGCCTCGCGCAGCATCTGGCCGGCCGTCGGCCGGGCCACCGGCTGGCCCGGGCCGCCCTGCACCGGATCGCTCGCCTGATCAGTCATTGAAATTCCCACGCTCGTAGGCCAAGGTTTCGCGCGCATCGGGGAAGCGCCGCTTGAGCTGGTCCGCCAGCTGCGACACGGCCTCCCGGTTGCCCAGGCGCCGCTCGATGCGGATGCCCAGCCACAGCGACTCCGCATTGGCCGCCTGGCTGTTGTTGACCCGCCGGATGTAGAACAGGGCCCGCGTGTCGTCGCGCCGCTGGTACATGAGCAGCGCCAGGTTGTAGCCGACCACCGGATTGGCGCTGTCCAGTTCGTAGGCCTGGGTCAGCGAGCGCTGCGCGCCGGCCGGATCGCCGGCCTGCATCTGGCACAGGCCCTGGGTCATGAGCGTGCGTGCCGAATCGCGGTAGCCCGGCACTGCGAGCGCGGCATTGAAGCGCTGGGTGGCGTCCGCATAGCGCTTCTGCTGGCACAGCAGCCAGCCGTAGTTGTGCAGCGTGTCGGCGTCGCGCGGATTGAGGGCCACCGCGCGGCGGAAGCTGTCCTCGGCCTGCGCCGGGTCGTCCAGCCGCATGTAGATCAGGCCGCGCAGGTTGTAGGCGGCGCCGAGGGACGGATCGGCCGTCAGCGCGTTGCGCACTTCCTCCAGCGCGACCTGGTTCTGGCCCTGCTCGAAATAGCCCAGCGCCAGTTCCAGCCGCAGCTGGCCCCGGCGCTTGGCCTGGGTGGCGGGGTCGACGGCCTCCACCGGCAGCGGCGTGGCGCCGGGCGGGGGCGGCGGCGTGACGGCGGCGGGCGCGGTGCTCTTGCAGCCGGCCACCACGCCGGCGATGCACAGCAGCAACGCCGCGGCCGGCAGGCGCGCGGCAGGCAGGAAGAACAGGAAAGGCGGCCGGCCCAGGATCATCGTGCGGCTTCTCCGGCCGGCTGGTTCGCCGGCAGCGTCTCGGCCCGGCGCATCATGACCGTGCGGCGCTGGGCCATGCGCTCGGCCGCGCGGGTGCGGTCCTTGACGTCGCCGGCCAGCTGGCCACAGGCGGCGTCGATGTCGTCGCCGCGCGTCTTGCGCACGGTGGTGACGATGCCCGCATCGGCCAGCAGCCGCGCGAAGGCCTGCACCCGCGGCGTCGGCGAGCGCACCAGCCCGGATGCCGGGAAGGGGTTGAAGGGAATCAGGTTGAACTTGCAGGACACGCCGCTCGTGCGCACCAGTTCGATCAGCTGACGGGCATGCTCGGGCTGGTCGTTGACGCCATCCAGCATGCAGTATTCGAAGGTGATGAAGTCGCGCGGGGCGGGCTCCAGGTAGCGCTTGCAGGCGCTCATGAGCTCGGCCAGCGGGTACTTGCGGTTCAGCGGCACCAGGTCGTCGCGCAGCGCATCGTTGGGTGCGTGCAGCGACACGGCCAGGGCCACGGGGCAGTCGGCGCCCAGGCGGTCCATCATGGGCACCACGCCGGAGGTGGAGACGGTGACGCGTCGGCGCGACAGGCCGTAGGCGTTGTCGTCCAGCATGGTGCGCAGCGCCGGCACCAGCGCGCCGTAGTTCTGCAGCGGCTCGCCCATGCCCATCATCACCACATTGGAGATGACGCGTTCGTCGCGGCCCAGGTGGCGGCGCAGGAAATGCTCGGCGAACCACAGCTGGGCGACGATCTCGGCCGTGCTCAGGTTGCGGCTGAAGCCCTGGTGGCCCGTGGAGCAGAAGCGGCAGCCCACGGCGCAGCCGGCCTGCGAGGACACGCACAGCGTGCCGCGGTCCTCTTCGGGAATGAAGACGGCTTCCACCGCATCGCCGTTGCCGACGTCGAACAGCCACTTGATGGTGCCGTCGGCCGATTCCTGCTGCGTCAGCACGGGCAGCGGCGTGACGGTGGCGCAGGCCGCGAGCTTGCCGCGCAGCGACTTCGCCAGATCGCTCATCTGCTCGAAGTCGCTCGCGCCGCGCTGGTGGATCCAGCGGAACAGCTGCGTGGCGCGGAAGCGCTTTTCGCCCAGGCCCTCGCAGAACGCGGCCAGCCCTTCCAGATCGAAGTCGAGCAGGTTGGTCACGGTCATGGCGAAGGGCGCGGACGGGTCCAGCCTCAGCGGCTGTAGACGTTCATCGAGGGGAAGAAGAAGGCGATCTCGTTGGCGGCCGTCTCGGGCGCGTCGGAGCCGTGCACGGCGTTGGCGTCGATGCTGTCGGCGAAGTCGGCGCGGATGGTGCCGGGGGCAGCCTTCTTGGGGTCGGTGGCGCCCATCAGGTCGCGGTTCTTGGCGATGGCGCCTTCGCCTTCCAGGACCTGCACGAACACGGGGCCGGAGATCATGAAGTCGACCAGGTCCTTGAAGAAGGGACGCTCCTTGTGGACGCCGTAGAACTGCTCGGCTTCGGCGCGCGACAGGTGCACCAGCTTGGCAGCGGCGATCTTCAGGCCGGCGGCCTCGAAACGGGAGACGATCTTGCCGATCACGTTCTTGGCAACGGCGTCGGGCTTGACGATGGACAGGGTGCGTTCGATGGCCATGGGCTTTTTTCTCTGAGGTTGAATGGGAGGAAAGACGTTTGCCGCAGGTTCCCGCGCCGCCGCCTTGCGGAGGGCTGACAACCTCCAACCAGCATCGGCTCTGTCGGCAAAGCCCTCGATTTTATGCGCGGCAATGGGCGCCCCGCAGCATTCGAAGGTATTACTTCACCAGACCTGCGCGACAGGCTGGTGAAGAAAGCGAATTTTTCAGCGTCCGCGCTTGCGGCCGCCGAAGCCGCCACCCCCGCCGCCGCCGCCGGGACCGCCGCGCTTGGCATCCTTGCGCTGGCGGGTGAAGCTGTCGGCACCGATGTAGCCGAAAGAGGTCTTCATCGGATCGGGCTGGCTGGCGCCGGCGTTCTTGCCCGCGCCGCCACCGCCGCCCTTGCGGCCGCCGGGCCCCGGGCCCTGGGCGCCGGGCTTGCCGCCGCCCTTGCCGGCCCAGCCGCCGTCCTTGTTGCCGTAGGGCTGGCCGTTGCCGCGCGGGCCGCCGCTGCGCGGCGGGCCGGCACGCCGGCCGCCCGCGTTGCGGTTGTTGCCGCGCCCGCCCTGCTCCTCGCGGCGCGGACGGGGCATCTCGGCCCCCGCGGCCTGCGTCAGGGCGCGGATGTCGGATTCGTCCAGCTCCATCCAGGCGCCGCGCTTGAGGCCGCGCGGCAGCAGCATGGCGCCGTAGCGGATGCGGATCAGCCGGCTCACCGCATGGCCCACCGCCTCGAACAGGCGGCGCACCTCGCGGTTGCGGCCTTCGGAGATGGTGACGCGGTACCAGCAGTTGGAGCCTTCGCCGCCGCCGTCCTCGATGGTGCCGAACTGGGCCACGCCGTCGTCCAGGCGCACGCCGTCGAGCAGCTTCTGCTTTTCCTCGTTCGACAGGGCGCCGAGCACGCGCACGGCGTACTCGCGCTCCAGGCCGAAGCGCGGGTGCATCAGCTTGTTGGCCAGCTCGCCCGAGCTGGTGAAGAGCAGCAGGCCTTCGGTGTTCAGGTCCAGCCGGCCGACCGACTGCCACTTGCCCTGGCGCAGGCGCGGCAGCTTGCGGAACACGGTCGGGCGGTTCTGCGGATCGTCGTGCGTCACGACCTCGCCGACCGGCTTGTGGTAGGCGATCACCCGCGCCGGCGGCGGCGCGATGCGGTAGTGGATGGGCTTGCCGTTGACCTTGACCTGGTCGCCGTACTGGATGCGCTGGCCGACGTGGGCCGGCTCGTTGTTGACCGAGATGCGGCCTTCCAGGATCAGCCGCTCCATCTCCAGCCGGGAGCCCAGGCCGGCCTGGGCCAGCACCTTGTGCAGCTTGGGCGCATCGGCCTGCGGCAGCAGCACGCGCTTGGCCGCGGCGCCGGGGGCTTCTTCTTCCAGCGCGTCGTAGTCGCCGGAAACGACGTCGGCGAACTGCAGCGGCTCCGGCGCCGGACCGCGCGCCGGACGGCCTCCGGCGGCATCGGCCGAGTCGTCCTCGTCATCGTCGTATTCGTCGTCGTCCAGGCCGTCGTCGGCATCGGATTCGTCGTCGGACACCTGGACGGAGGGGCGTGCGGCGGCCGGGCGCTGGGACCGGGTCGGGGCCGCCGGCGCATCGGCGGGCGCCGTGTCGACGGGGGCGGGCGCCGCGTCCGGCGCGGCCGGGGCATCCTGTGCAGCCGCCACGTCGGCCGGATCGGCGCTCGCAACGGCCGACGCCTCGGCGGGGCCAGCCGACGCTTCGGCCTCGTCCGGCACGGGCGCTTCCGCCACGGTCTCACGCTGTCCGCGCGTGCGGCGCTTGCGCGCGGCGGGCGGCGCGTCCTGCCCGGCCTCGGGAGCCGGCGCGGCGCCGGGAGCCTGGGCGTCGGCGGCGGCGGGGGTGCCCGCGGGCAGGCCCTGTTCGGAATCGGGTTCAGTCATGGCGGGGTTCCGGGGAAGTGTTCGGGTCGGCCGGCGGCGCGTCGGGCGCCACAGGCTCGTCTGCGCCGGTGGGCGTGGGATCGGCGGCACCGGTGGGCGCCAGGTCGGCCGCCTCGGCAGGATCGGCCGCCGCCGTGGCCGCCAGTTCGGCGTCCGGCGTGGGCGGCGGGGTGGCGGGCACCTCGGCGGCAGCGCTGGCCTCCGCGGAGGCGGCCGGCGGCTCGATGGGCAGTGCCGGCTGGGCGGCCTCGGGCGGCAGGCCGCGCGCCGCCAGCGCCTGGGCGAAGTCGCCGGCCTGCTGCGGCGCCTCGATCACCGGCAGCTGGTCGAGCGAGGCCAGGCCCAGGTCGTCCAGGAACTGCCGGGTGGTGGCATAGAGGGCCGGGCGGCCGACGGTTTCGCGGTGGCCGATGACCTCGACCCAGCCGCGGTCCTCCAGCTGCTTGAGGATCAGCGAATTGATGGTGACGCCGCGGATGTCTTCCATGTCGCCGCGGGTGACCGGCTGGCGGTAGGCAATGATGGCCAGCGTCTCGAGCGCGGCGCGGGTGTAGCGCGGCGGCTTCTCGGGATGCAGCCGGTCGAGGAAGTCGCGCATCTCGGGCCGGCTCTGGAAGCGCCAGCCGCTGGCCACGCCCACCAGTTCCAGGCCGCGCTGGGCCCATTCGTCCTGCATCTGCGCCAGCAGCGACTTGAGCGTGTCCGCGCCCACCTCCTCGTCGAAGAGCACGCGCATGTCGCGCAGCGTCAGCGGCTGCGATGAGCACATCAGGGCGGTTTCGAGAATGCGCTTGGCATCCGCCGTGTTCATGGTGGCGAGGTTCCAGGCAAGGCGCGCGGCGCGCGCCGGATCAGGGAAGGACGGATCGAGAGAGAAAGAAGGTCGCCGACATCTGCGGCTTGGCGCCGGGACGGGTTGCCGTCCGCTTGGCGCGGGCAGCCTGCATGCAATGGAAGGGCCGCCGAAGGTCGCGCCGCGAGGCGCTCAGCGGCGATTGTAGTCCAGCCCCCAGGCGACAGCGGCGGCGGCGATGTCCTCGGGCAGTGCCGAACGCAGGTCCAGCGCCTGCCCAGTCATGGGATGCGCGAAGGCCAGGCGGAAGGCATGCAGCGCCTGCCGGTGCAGGCCGCCGGCGGGGGCGCCGCCGTAGGTCTCGTCCCCAACCAGCGGATGGCCGATCGACGCCATGTGCACCCGGATCTGGTGCGTGCGGCCGGTGTCCAGCGTGCAGCGCACGAGGCAGCCGCGCTCGGCATCGTCCAGCAGGTCGAAGCGGGTGCGCGCCGGCTTGCCCGGATGCTGCGCCAGGTCCACCACCGCCATGCGCAGGCGGTTGCGCGGGTCACGGCCGATGGCGCCTTCCACCACGCGGCCGGCCGGGCCGCTCCAGGCCCGGTGGCCGATGGCCAGGTACTGCCGCGACACCTCGCGCGCCGCGATCATGCGCACCAGCGCGTCCATGGCCTGGCGGCTGCGGGCCACCACCATCAGGCCGCTGGTGTCGCGGTCCAGCCGGTGGACGATGCCGGCGCGCGGCAGCGCCGCCGCCCGGGCGTCGCGCGCCAGCAGGCCGTTGAGCAGCGTGCCGCTCCAGTGGCCGGGCGCCGGATGCACCACCAGGCCGGCGGGCTTGTCGATGACGGCCAGGTGCTCGTCCTCGTGCACCACCCGCAGGTCCATGGCCTCGGGCCGGAAGGCCTGGCTCTGCGGCGTCGGCCGCAGCTCGATGCGGCCGCGCTGGCCGGCCTGCACGGCGGTGGACGGCTTGCGCACCGGCCGCCCCTGCAGTTCGACCGCGCCCTCCTCCACCAGCTGCTGCAGGTAGCTGCGCGAGAACTCGGGGATCAGTTGGGCCAGCGCCCTGTCCAGCCGCAGGCCGTGCAGCGCGGCGTCGACCGCGAACTCGCGCTGCTCGCACTCTTCCTGCAGTTCCGAGGGCTCGTCGGCCTCGGTCTCGGGCCCGGGCTGCGCCGAGGGGGGGGTCGATATAATCCCGGGGGTTTGACTCACGAAAGCTTGCCTGTGACGTATCGCACCGGATTATCGGCCGTCCCTTCGCTGGTCGCCCTTTGCGCTGCCGGGTTCCTGCTCGCGGGCTGCTCCACGACCAAGACCGATCCCACGGCCAACTGGAGCCCCAACAAGATCTATTCCGAGGCCAAGGAAGAGGCCGACGGCGGCTCCTTCGACAAGGCCATTCCGCTGTTCGAGAAGCTCGAAGGCCGCGCCGCCGGCACGCCGCTGGCGCAGCAGGCCCAGCTCGACAAGGCCTACGCGCAGTACCGCGCCGGCGACAAGGCCCAGGCCCTGGCCACGCTGGACCGCTTCATGAAGCTGCATCCGGCCAGCCCCGCCATCGACTACGCGCTCTACCTCAAGGGCACGGTCAACTTCAACGACGACCTGGGCATGTTCGCCTGGCTGACGCGCCAGGACCTGTCCGAGCGCGACCAGAAGGCCGCCAAGGAGTCCTTCGAGGCCTTCCGCGAGCTGGTGACGCGCTTCCCCGACTCGCGCTATGCCAACGACGCGCGCCAGCGCATGAACTACATCGTGAACTCGCTCGCGCAGTACGAGGTTCACGTCGCCCGCTACTACTACAAGCGCGGCGCCTACCTGGCCGCCATCAACCGCGCGCAGATCGCCCTGTCGGACTACCGCGAGGTGCCGGCGCTGGAAGAAGCGCTCTACATCATGGTGCTGTCGTACGACGCGCTCGGCATGAACGACCTGCGCGACGACGCCAAGCGCGTGCTGACCACCAACTATCCCCAGAGCCGCTACCTCGCCCAGGGCTTCAAGCCCAAGGACGATCCGTGGTGGAAGATGTGGTGAGCGGCCCCGCCGACACCCGCCAATGACAAGGCCGCCCTCGGGCGGCCTTTGTCTTTCTGGTGGCGCCGCGATACGCCCGCGGCGTCCAAACTGGCAGGCGGGGCCTGCCGCCCGGGCACTCAGGACTTCCCTTCGCCCGGCTTTACCGCGGTCGCCAGCTGCGAGCGCAACTCGCGCAGCTTGGCCTTCAGCCGGCGCTCGTTCACCAGGCCCACCCGCACCATCATCTTCTGGCCGGCCGACAGCGACTGCAGCCGCGCGTCGGCGTATTCGTAGCGCACCCAGGGCCGGTCGCCAGGGACTTCGCTCTTGACCTCGACGACGCGGATCTTCACCGCACCGGCCGGCTCCGGCGCTGCCAGCAGGTGGTCGATGACGGCCACCAGCCGGTCGTTGAAGTAGCGTCCCGGAAAGCCCAGTTCCTCATAGGCCTGCTGGAACAGCGGGTAGAGCCGCGCATAGGCATGGGCGACCTTGGCCGCGTCCAGCTGTTCGACCAGCAGCACGAAGGCCGTGTAGCGGCCCGCGTTGTCGGGCGCGATGGTGCGGTCGTCGCCCTCGCCCTGAAGCTGGAAGCGCCCCGGCATGGGCCGCACCGGCCAGCGCTGCACGGCGGCATGGTCGCGCGGCAGGTTGTCGACGGTGGCGACCACGCGGCGCACGAAGTCGTCCACCTGCAGGAACTGGTTCAGCGCCTTGTTGCCGATCAGGCCGGTGATGGCGTCCAGCACGACGCGGTCGGACTCGGCCAGGCCGGGCAGGTTCTTGTCGGGCTCCGCGATGGCGTCGACCTGGTTCTGCGGCGGCGGGGGCGTGGCCGGCGCGGCAGCGAGTGGCGGCGGCGCCTCCGGGGGGCTCGGCGTGCTGGCGACCGGTGCCGCGGCCGGCGGCGGGGCCTGGCGCTGCTGCCACCATTGCCAGCCGAACCAGCCGGCGGCGGCCAGCGCGATCACCAGCGCAATGACGAGGCCGACGGGACGTTCGGCGCGGGGACGGAAATCGGGTTCGGACATGCAAGGCTCTCCTGGACGGGGTGCGGCCTGCCGATTCTGGGCGGCTTCGGCGACGGCGCCGGCGCGGCCCGGTAAGCCGATGTGACAGCGCGGCCGGCGGCCACGGGATCGGGGCGCACGCCGCTGCGAATCGCCGCGGCGGCGGATGGTTCCCGTGCTTCCTCAGCGCGGGCCGAAGCCAGCCGCCAGCGCGCGCGTCAGTTCCCGCGCCGGCATCGGGCGGCAGCCGGCCGCGTTCTGGCCCGACCACAGGGGCGTGAAGTCGCCGCTGCCCTGCGCCTCGGCCTTGGCGCGCAGCGGCGCGATGGCGGACGTCGCCAGGGGAAAGGCGGGCGCATCCGGGCTCATCGCCCCCAGCTCACGCATCGCCCGGTTGACGATGCCGCGCGCCGGCCGGCCGGTGAAAAGGCGGGTGAGCGCCGTGTGGTGCGCTGCCTCGGACTGCAGCGCGGCGCGGTGCAGCGCACTGGTGGTGGCTTCGGGGCAGAGCATGTAGGCGGTGCCCACCTGCACGCCCGCCGCGCCCAGCGCCATGGCCGCCGACACGCCGCCTGCGTCGGCGATGCCGCCAGCGGCGATGACCGGCACCTCCAGCGCCGCCACCAGCTGCGGCAGCAGGGCGAACAGTCCGCTCTGGCGGCTCAGATCGTCGGACAGGAAATGCCCCCGGTGGCCGCCCGCCTCCAGGCCCTGGGCGATCACGGCGTCGGCGCCGCGCGCCTGCAGCCAGCGGCCCTCTTCCACCGTCGTCGCGCTGGCCAGGATGCGTCCGCCCCAGCGCTTGATGCGCGCGACCAGCTCGGGCGCCGGCAGGCCGAAGTGGAAGCTCAGCACCGGCGGGCGCAGCGGCTCGACCAGATCGCACAGCGCGGCGCTGAAGGGCTGGCGCCCCGGCCCGGCGGCGATGCCGGCCGGGTCGATGCCGAACTCGGCGTAGTACGGCGCCAGCCGCTCGCGCCAGCGCGCCTCGTGGGCGTCGTCGGGTTCGGGCGGCGTGTGGCAGAAGAAGTTGAGGTTGAAGGGCCGCCAGGTGCCGGTGCGGATGGCCGCGACTTCCCGCTGGATGGCGTCCGGCGCCAGCATGGCGCAGGGCAGCGAGCCGAGCGCGCCGGCCTGCGAGACGGCGATGGCCAGGGCGCTGCCCTGCACGCCCGCCATCGGGGCCTGGATCAGGGGCAGCTCGGTGCCGAGCAGGCGGGCGAGGTCGAAGGTGGGCATGGTCGTCTCCGGAAGCGGGATCGCGCCATTGTCGGCAAACGCGGCAGGCGCCGCGCGCCCGCGCCCAGGCCCTCAAACCAGCCTGAGGTCTAGCGGCGCCACGCCCGGAAACACGCTCGCCACCTGCGCTGCCGACAGCCCGTACATGCGCTGGAACAGCCCGCCGAGCAGCGCCCGGTACTCGTTCAGCACCGGCCAGTCGCGGTTCTGGAACAGGGTCTGCGCCGTCAGTGCCTGCTGCTTGCCGACGACGTGGCCGCCCGCCGACGCCGCCAGCCCGCCGCCCAGCACCCAGTAGACGGTGCCGTGCCCATGGTCCGTGCCCTTGTTGCCGTTCTCGCGGAAGGTGCGGCCGAATTCGCTGATGACGACCACCACAGTGTCGCGCCAGGCCTCCTCGCCCAGTTCCTCGGTGAAGCCCGCCAGGCCGCTGCCCAGTTCCTGCAGCCGGTTGGCCAGGTAGCCGCTGCTGCCGCCCTGGTTGACGTGCGTGTCCCAGCCGCCCACGTCCACGAAGCCCAGGTCGAAGCGCTCGCGCATCAGCCGCGCCATGCGCCGCGCCACCAGCTCGAAGCCCTTGGCGCTGATGGCGTTGCGGCTGGCCTGGTCCATCTCGGCCTGGATGCTGCGGCGCACCTCGTCCTGCAGCGCGAAGCCTTCGGCGACGCTGCCCTTGAGCGGGCTCTGGCCGTACATGGCGGCGATGTCGGCGGTCTGCCGCGCATCCATGCCGCGGCCGCCGGCATTGCCCAGCGCCATGTTGCCCACCCGGGCCGCACCGCGCATCGACAGCGGCAGCTGGTCGGTGAAGGCGATGGGCGCCACCTCGTGCAGCGGGCCGGCGCCCAGCACCTGCGCCAGCCGGTTGAGGAAGCCCGAGCCGTAGTCGCGTCGGCCGCTCAGCGCCTGACCCAGCTCGATGCCGTCCTGCGTCTCGAAATGGCTGCGCGTCAGGTCGTCGGTGCCGGCGAAGGGAATGAAGGCGGCCTGGCCCTTCTGGAACAGCGGCAGCAGCGTGGGCGCCAGCACCGGGTGCAGGCCCCAGTCGGCGTCGAGGGCAACGGCGCCGTTCGGCTGGCCGGGGCGCGGGATGGCGATGCTGGGGCGGCTCTGGTAGTAGAAGTCGCTGGCCGTGGGCACCAGCACGTTGCAGCAGTCGTAGGCGCCACGCAGAAAGACGACCAGCAGCCGCGTGCCCTCGGCCGCGGGCGCGGCGAGCAGGCGGCCGACCGGGGCGGCCAGCGACAGGGCGGCGCCGGCCTGCAGCAGGCGGCGGCGGGTGGGAGACGGAAGCGGATCGTGGTTCATCGGCAGCCTCATCGGTACATGCGCTCGGGCGAGGCGAGCAGGTAGGTGTTCCAGTCCTGGGGCGAGGCGGCCCGCGCCAGGGCCTGGCGGGTGGCCTCGCCCAGCGTGGGTTCGATCTCGCGCACCACGGGCGACTGGGCCATGGCCGGGAACGGCGGCTTCTCCAGCGGCGCGCGCGGCTCGCTGCGGAACAGCACGGCGCCGTTGGCGCCCACCGCCCGCGCGACGTCGAAACGCGCCGCCATCTGGCCGGCGCTGGCCCAGTCCTGCTGGCGCAGCGGGTAGCCGTCGGGCGTTTCGTGGGCATAGGGCGCCTGGCCCAGGCGGTTGACCCAGCCCAGCAGCGGGCCGGTGTCGACGACGACGCGGTCGCCATAGGCCAGGCGCACGGCGCCGACGGCGTACTGCAGCGGGTCGCGGAACTTGCGGCCCAGCGAGGCGGCGAATTCCGGCGAAGCCAGCAGCGTGCGCATCACGGCCGCGATGTCGCCATCGGTGCGCTGAAAGGTCTGTGCCATGCGCTCGACCAGCGCCGGCGACGGATCGTCGGCGACGAAGCAGACGGCCAGCTTGCGCGAAATGTGCCGCGCGGTGGCCGGCGCGCGGGCCAGGCGGTCCAGCGCCTCGTCCACCTCGGCCAAGCCCGCGGCCTGCAGGGGCTGGCCGAGCAGCGTCTTGGGGTTGCGGTCATGGCGCGCCGGGTTGAATTCGAATGCGCCGCGGCGCAGCCACTGCCCGGCCAGCGCGGGCGGCAGCCTGGGCGGCGGCGCGTCCGCCGCGCGCAGGTCCACGCCGACGCCGGTGAGCACGCGCGCCATCTCCTGCACGTCGGCCTGGGTGTAGCCGCCGTCCACGCCCAGCGTGTGCAGTTCCATCAACTCGCGCGCCAGGTTCTCGTTGATGCGGCCGGCGGCATTCTGCTGGTTGTCCAGGTACATCAGCATGGCCGGATGCAGTTCCACCGCGCCCAGCAGGTCGCGGAAGCGCCCCAGCGCATGCGGCCGGATGGCCCGGTCCTCGAAGTCGGCCAGCAGGGGCCGCACCGGGCCCTTGCGCACGCTGACGTAGAAATGGTTGGCCCAGAAGGCGCTCATCACCTCGCGCAAGGAATCGGGGCCATACAGGGCGCGCAGCAGGAAGCGCTGCTGCGCCTCGCGCCCGGCCTGGTTCATGGCTTTCTGGTAGGCCTGGCGCGCGGCCTGGCGGGCGTCGGGGTCGGTCAAGGCATCGGCGGCGCGGCGGTCGGCTTCCAGGCGGATGGCCAGGGCGCCACCGGGCTCGGCCGTGATGCTCATGGCGTCGACCTGCTGCTGCGCCGCGGCGGGCAGCGGCGCGGGCGGCACGGGGCGCAATTGCTGGTCGAGCCAGCGCGCCGCGCCGACGCGCTCCACCTGGGCGACGGTGGCGTCGTTCAGGCCCCAGCTCAGGCGGTCGATCCAGGCCAGGCGGGCGGCCGGCGCGGCGGGCACCGGCACGGAGGGCGCGACGGTGGCGCAGCCGGCCAGCAGGCCGGCGCCGCCCAGCCCGAGCAGCAGGGTGCGGCGACGGATCGATGAAGGCATCGGAAGTCCTCGGTGCGCGCAAGGCGCGGTCTGCCTTCGACGCGCCGGCCCGGCCCAGCGTTGACCCCGGACGGGTCACTGTTGTGTAAAGACACCATTCCGACGGGAGGCTGACCGCGCCTTCGCGTCCTACAGCGCCTGCCGTTGCGAGCCCACCCGGGGAATGCGGCAGCGCACCAATGCTTCATCGTGGAGCTGCCCGGCCTCCACCCGATCAACGTCCCCCTTCTTCCGACACCACCATGCGCCGCCTGTGGGAAATCGACGCCCTGCGCGGGCTGATGCTCGTGCTGATGACGGTCACGCACCTGCCCTCGCGGCTGACCGATCCGCTGGGGCAGCCCTTCGGCTGGGTGTCGGCGGCGGAAGGCTTCGTGCTGCTGTCGGCCTTCGTGTGCGGGCTGGTCTACGGCGGCATCGGGCACCAGAAGGGCGTGCCGGCGATGCGGCAGGCCTTCTGGCGCCGGGCCGTCACGGTGTACCTGTGCCAAGCCGCCCTGCTGCTCTTCCTGTTCTTCGTGATCGCGGGCCTGGGCCTGCGGGCCGACCAGCCGGCGGTGCACGAGCGGGTGCGCTACTTCATGGCCTATCCGCACCAGGCTTTCGTGTGGGCGCTGGCGCTGGTGCACGAGCCGGCCCTGCTGGACATCCTGCCGATGTACATCCTGTTCATGCTGGCCAGCCCCTGGGTCATGGCCTACGGCATGCGCCACGGCTGGCAGCGGCCGCTGACGGTGAGTGCGGGCCTGTGGCTGCTGGCGCAGTTCGGCTTCACCAACTGGCTGTATCGCGGTGTGCAGGCGCTGTTGGGCGTGCCGGTGCCCCTCGACGAGACGGGTGCCTTCGATTCGCTGGCCTGGCAGTTCCTGTGGTTTGCCGGCCTCTGGCTGGGCTGCAGCCGCCACGATGCCGAGCCGCCCCGGCTGGTGTTCTCGCCCGCGGTGGTGCGCATCGCGGTGGCCATCGCGATCATCGGCATCGTGTGGCGGCATTTCGGCCCGACCGGCCAGGCGCCCTTCGGCGGCCACGACGCGCTCAACCAATGGTTCGACAAATGGCGGCTGGCACCGCTGCGCCTGCTGAACCTGGTGGCCCTGTGCATCGTGGCGCTGCGCTTCGGGCCCACCTGGCTCGCGCACCTGCCGCGGCCGAAGGTGCTGGAGACGCTGGGCAGCTCGTCGCTGTCGGTCTTCTGCGCCCACCTGGTCGCCGTGTTCCTGGTGCTGGTGATCTGGGGCGGCGATTTCCACGCCCGCCCGTGGTGGGGCGACGCGCTGATGCTCGCCGCCGTGTTCGCCGGTCTCTATGCCGTGGCGGTGGGCGTGGTGCGCTGGGAGGCGCGGGTCAAGCCGCCACCACGGAAGAAGGTTGTGCGCCCGCGATCTGCCTGAGGGCCCGCTCGAACACCTCCGGCGGCTGGCCGCCCGAGATGAGGTGCTGGCGATTGATGACGATGGCCGGCACCGAGCGGATGCCGGCATCGGTGAACATGCGCTCGGCGGCCCGCACCTCGGCGGCGAATTCGTCGCTCGCCAGGATGGCGCGGGCGCGCTCGGCATCCAGGCCGGCCTCGGCCGCCAGGCGCACCAGCAATTCATGGTCGGCGGGGCTCAGACCGTCGAGGAAGTAGGCCTTGAACAGCGCCTTCTTCAGTGCCAGCTGCTGCGCCTCGCCTTCCTGCTCGGCCCAGTGCAGCAGGCGGTGGGCGTCGAAGGTGTTCCACACCCGCTTGCGCTTGTCCAGGTCGAAGGGAAAGCCGACGGCCTGGCCCCGCTCGCGCAGCACCTCGCCGTTGGCGCGCACCTGCGCCTCGTCGATGCCGTACTTGCGCATCAGGTGGTCGATGGAATCCTCGCCCTCGGCCGCCATGTCGGGGTTGAGTTCGAAGGGCTGGAAATGCAGCGCCACCTGGACGTCGGGCGCGACGCGCTGCATGGCGGTCTGCAGCGAGGCCAGGCCGACAGCGCACCAGGGGCAGGAGACGTCGGAGACGAAATCGATACGCAGGGTGTTCATGGCGCCCATTCTCCGGCGGCCCCGTGACACCTGCGGCGAGAAGGCTTTTGGCGGTGGCGCTGCCGCTCAGCCGCGCCGCAGCCGCGGCAGCCAGCGGTAGGCGATGGCGACCAGCAGCAACCCGGCCAGCACCATCGGCAGCACCATCGGCCAGGCGCCGGCCGAATAGTGCGCGTCCACGAACAGCGCCGCCGTCTGCCCGGCGCAGAAGGCCGCCAGCATCATGACGAAGCCCGACCACGACACCGCCCGCCCCGCCAGCTTGGGCAGGTCGCCCACCGCGCCTGCCTGACCGCAGGGCTGGTGGATGCCGTGACCCATCACGTACACCGCATGGCCGGCCAGCAGCGGCAGCGGCGAATGCGGCATCAGCAGGCAGCCCAGCGCCTGGATGCTGGCGCCCGTGAGGCTGAGCACGGCACCGATCTGCACCGTCCGCACCGGCCCCACCCGCGCCAGCAGGCGCCGGCACAGCACGGTGCTGCTGATGTAGACCACCGAGCCGCCGGCCGGGATCCAGCCGTACATCACCGGCGACATGCCTAGGTAGCCGATGTAGACCATGGGCGACAGCAGCAGAAAGCAGAACAGCCCGCCGTAGGTGCAGGCCGCCAGCGAGGCCCAGGCGCGGAAGGGCCGGTTGGCCCACACCTCGCGCGCGCTGCCGCGCGGCGCGGCGGCGTTCAGGGCGCCCGGGGCGATGGGCCGGTGCGTCTCCGCGAAGGAATGCCAGCACATGGCCAGCAGCACCAGCGCATAGGCGGCCATGCCCACCAGCACCCAGCGCCAGCCCAGCGCCTGCACGCCCCAGGCGCCCAGCAGCGGCGACACCAGCGCCACCATGCCCAGGCCGGTGAGCCCGCGCGCCATGACCTGCGGCCCCTGGTGGGCCGGGTACAGGTCGCGCACCGCCGCGCGGGCGCACACCAGGATGGCCGCCATGGCGAAGCCCTGCACCGCCCGGCCGGCCGCCAGCAGCAGCACGCTGCCCGCCAGCGCGCAGCCCAGCGCCGCCACCGCATAGCAGGCCAGGCCGCCCAGCAGCACCGGCCGGCGGCCGAAGCGGTCGGCCAGCGGCCCGCACAGCAGCTGCGCGATGCCGAAGGCCAGGATGAACACCGTCAGGCTGCTGCTGGCCGAGCCCAGGTCGCGCGCGATCTCGGGCAGGGCCGGCAGGTAGCTGTCGGTGGCCACCGGCTGGGCCGCGAGCAGCAGCGGCAGCAGCAGGGCGAAGGCGAGGCCGCGGCGCGGCGGGGAGGATTCGTGGGTCACGAGATGCGGAAAAAGGGACGAGGGGCGCAGGCCGGGCGGTCGGCACTCATGGCGCGCGGCGCTCCGCCACGGTGGCGCGCCAGGCGCACAGGCTGCCGACCACGGCCAGCGCCGTCGCGGCCCAGAACATGGGCTTGTAGCCCAGCTGCTGCGCCATGGCGCCGCCGGCCAGCATGCCCAGCACGCCGCCGAAGCCGTAGCCGATGACCGTGAACAGCGCCTGCCCGCGGCCGCGCAGGCGGCCGGGAAAATGCTCGGTCACCACCGCGATGCAGGTCGTGTGGTGGGCCGCGAAGCTCAGCGCATGCAGCAGCTGGCCCGCCACCAGCGCCCAGGCCCACTGGCCGAGGCCGGCCGTCAAGCCCATGCGCAGCACCGCCGCGGCGCCACACAGCAGCAGCCACTGCGGCATGCGAAGGCGCCGCACCAGCCGGCCCTGCAGGCCGAACCAGGCCACCTCGGCCGCCACCGACAGCGCCCACAGCGCGCCGATGGTCGCCTTGTCGTAGCCCAGCGAATCGAGGTAGAGCGACAGGAAGCCGTAGATGGCGAAATGCGCCGTGATGTGGAAGAACAGCGCCGCGAAGAACCAGCGCACGACGGGCCGGCGCAGCACCGGCCCCACCGGCTCGTGCACCGCACCGCGCGCGGCCACCGGCTCGCGGTGGTCCGGCAGCTTGAGGGTGGCGAAAAGCACCAGCCCCAGCGTCACCAGCGCCCAGCCGGGAAAGTGGCCCATGCCGAAACGGTCGAACCAGGCGCCGGCCAGGAACACCGTGAGCAGGAAGCCGGCCGAGCCGCACAGCCGGATGCGGCCGTAGCGGCCCCAGTCGCCCGCCACCAGGTGGGCGAGCGCCGCCTCGGTGAGCGACATCATGGAGCTGGTGTGGGTGAACATGACCAGCAGCACCAGCCCGATCCACCACGGCCCGCCGTTCCACCACAGGCCCAGCGAGCCGGCCAGCGCCACCGCGGCGCTGATGCGCAGCAGCTTGACGCGTTCGCCCGTGCGGTCCGACAGCGTGCCCCAGGCGTACGGCGCGAACACGCGCGTGAAGGACTGCACCGAGGTCAGCAGGCTGATCGTGAAGATCGGCATGCCCAGGCTCTGCAGCCACAGCGGCAGGTAGGGATTGAAGAAGCCGATGTGCGCGAAATAGCTGGCCGACAGCCCCGCGAAGGCGAGCAGCGGACGCCGGGAGCCGGCGGCGGGGTCGGCGGCCGGGCCGGCCACTACAGGAAGGAGGCCTGCAGCCCCTCCGGCCGTTCGGACGCCGCACGCCCCGGCGCCACCGGGAAGGCCGCACCGGGCTCGCCGCACTGCGCGCGCTGGCGCAGGGCGTGTTCCATCACCACCAGGGCCAGCATGGCCTCGGCGATGGGCGTGGCGCGGATGCCGACGCAGGGGTCGTGGCGGCCCTTGGTGACCACCTCCACCGGCCGGCCGTCCACGTCCACCGAACTGCGCGGCGTGGTGATCGAGCTGGTGGGCTTGATGGCGATGGCCACTTCCAGGTCCTGCCCGGTGCTGATGCCGCCGAGCACGCCGCCGGCGTTGTTGCTGGCGAAGCCGTCGGGCCGCATGCCGTCGCCGTGCGTGCTGCCGCGCTGGGCCACGCTGGCGAAGCCGGCGCCGATCTCCACGCCCTTGACGGCATTGATGCCCATCATGGCGTAGGCGATGTCGGCATCGAGCTTGTCGAACAGCGGCTGGCCCAGGCCCGCCGGCATGCCGGTGGCCACCACGCGCAGCCGGGCGCCGCAGGAATCCTGCGCCTTGCGCAGGGCGTCCATGTAGGCCTCCAGCGCCGACACGTCGGCCACGGGCGCGAAGAAGGGGTTGTTGGGCACGTGGTCCCAGCTCTCGAAGCCGATGGCCTGCTCGCCGATGTGGGTCATGCAGCCGCGGAACTCGGTGCCGTACTGCGCCCGCAGCCACTTCTTGGCCACGGCGCCCGCGGCCACCATGGGCGCCGTGAGGCGCGCCGACGAGCGGCCGCCGCCGCGCGGATCGCGGATGCCGTACTTCTTGTGGTACGTGAAATCGGCATGGCCGGGACGGAACTGGCGGGCGATCTCGCCGTAGTCCTTGCTGCGCTGGTCGGTGTTCTGGATCAGCAGCGCGATGGGCGTGCCGGTGGTCCTGCCCTCGTACACGCCGGAGAGGATCTGCACCGCATCGGGCTCGTTGCGCTGCGTGACGTGGCGGCTGGTGCCGGGGCGGCGGCGATCCAGGTCGGGCTGGATGTCGGCCTCGCTCAGGTTCATGCCGGGCGGGCAGCCGTCGATGACGCAGCCGATCGCGGGGCCATGGGATTCGCCGAAGTTGGTCACCGCGAACAGGGTGCCGAAGGTGTTGCCGCTCATAGGGGCGCGATTATCCCGTCATCCACTGCCCGCCGCCGGGCCGCCGTCCGACCCGTGTCCGCAGGCGCCGTGCGGCATTCCTGGACTTTCCGGCTTTCCTGAACGTCCGGCACGCACAATCGCCCGATGCCGCACAGCCGATCCGCCGCCGCCGACCAGCGCCCCCAACTGCCCGAGCTGCACCGCCAGTTCGTCGACCACTTCGGCGAGATGGGCAGCCGCTGGGGCATCAACCGCACGGTCGGGCAGATCTATGCCCTGCTCTTCCTGTCGCAGCGGCCGCTCAACGCGGAGGAGATCAGTGAGACGCTGGCCTTCTCGCGCTCCAACGTGAGCATGGGTTTGAAAGAGCTGCAGGCCTGGCGGCTGGTGCAGCTGCGCCACCTGCCCGGCGACCGGCGCGAGTATTTCGAGACGCCCGGCGAGGTGTGGGACATCTTCCGCGTGCTGGCGGAGGAGCGGCGCCGGCGCGAGATCGAGCCGACGCTGTCGATGCTGCGCAACGCCCTGCTGCAGGAGCCCGCCACGGAAGAGGAGCGCCACGCCCAGCAGCGCATGCGCGAGATGCACGAACTGATCGACCGCCTGGTGCGCTGGTTCGACGACGTGCAGCGCCTGTCACCGGACACGGCGATGCGGCTGATGGGCATGGGCGCGGCGGTCACGCGCGTGCTGGACCTCAAGGACCGGCTGACCGGCGGCGGACGCGGGCGCAAGGACGGCGAGGCCGGCTGACGGCGCTGCCGCACGCACCAACGGCAAGGGCCGCATCGCTGCGGCCCTTCTTCATTCGAGCGAAGCGCGCACCTGTGGGTGCGCGGCGCCGGGTCAGTCCTTGCCCTTGAGCGCGTTCTTGGCCTTGGTGGCCGAGCTTTCCGAGCGGTTCTTGTGGTAGCTCGACTTCACGTTGTTGACCGCCTTGCCGACCGGGCCGCTCTTCTTGGCCTCGCTCTCGGCACGCTTCTGGTCGATCTTGTGCTCGGCGGCATCGGTGGCTTCGGACGCCGCCTTGCCCAGTTGCGCATGGCTGGTACCGGCGAAGGCGATGAAGGACAGGGCGGTGAAGAGGCCGAGGAAGCTTTGACGCATGGGGATCTCCGACTGTGTGTGTGAACGATGGAACAAGCGTGCGCCGATGGGCGGCGATGCGGCTGTCGGCCATCGCGCCATCGTCGTGCGCGAAGGCGTAGTGCCCTCGCGCAGGGGCGCGCGCTCCCGCGCCCCGGTCCTGCCGAGGCTCAGCGCACCACCGCCGTCCAGGCCTGCACCAGCGCATCCTGGCTGGCGGGCGGCAGCACGCCCAGGCGCACCCAGCCGGGCAGGCCGAAGCTGCCGCAGTCGCGCAGCTTGATGCCTTGCGCGCGCAGCCGCCCCAGCAGCGGCGCCAGCGCGGGCACATCGGGCCGGGCGCAGAAGAAATTCGCCACGCCGGGCGCGATCTGCCAGCCCAGCGATTCGCACAGGGCGGCCTGCCGCTGCTTCCACGTCCGCAGTTGCGGCAGGCTCTGCGTGGCCAGCCAGTGCTGGACCGCGGGCGAGGTCCAGGCTGCCAGCATGGCCTCGGCATGCGCGCCCAGCGGCCAGGAGGGGGCCAGGGCCTGCAGGTCCTGCAGCAGCACGGCCGGCGCATCCACGGGCGCGATGGCGTAGGCGCCGCGCACGCCCGTCAGGCCCAGAGCCTTGTTGGGCGTCCACAGCTGCCAGACACGGTCACGGGCCGGCGGCGGCAGTGCGCTGCCGCCTTCCAGCCGCAACGGCGCATAGGCGCAATCCAGCACAGCGGGCGTCTCCGGCGGCAGCAAGGCGAGCCAGCGCGCCAGGCCGGGCGCGGCCGCGCCGTGCGGCGACGAGGGCTCGCAGGCCCAGGCGAGGATGGGCGGCCGCGCATCCGGTTCGCCGTCGGCCGGCCCGTCCTGCAGGGCCGGGCGCCCAACCCCGACGAGGCCCGCGTCATCGCCCAGCGCAGGCACGACGCGCACCGGCAGCCCCTGGGCCTCTGCCGCCCGCCGGTAGTCGCCGTAAGCCGCGGGTGGCAGCTGCACCGGGCCGTCGCCGCGGCGGCGCAGTGCCACGGCAGCGGTGATGCGCACGATGAACTCGCTGGCGCTGGCCGCCACCTGCACGCGTTCGGGGGCGACGCCGTGGAAGTCGGCCAGCCGACGGCGCAGCGCCGTCGATGCGGGATCGGGGTAGCGCGTGGGGTCGGCGCTGCGAATGGCGTCCAGCAAGGGCGCGCAGGGGCCGCAGGCGTTGGCGTTGGTCGAGAAATCATGGGCGGGCGTGCCGAAGGCATCGGGGCCACCATGGACGGCCGCCGTCATGCCCACCACGCCATGCCCCCCAGCGCCAGCGTGGCGACGACGGCACCGCCGGCCACCGCACGGCCGGCCAGCGCCAGCGCCCGGGCCGTGTCGGCGGCCTGCGGCGCACGGCCCGCGGCATGCAGCACATACACGCCCGGCTTGCGCAGGCGCACGCCCAGCAGCAGCGCCATCGCGCCCATGGGCCAGCCGCCGTTGGGCGACGGCGTGCACCGGGCCTCGCGTGCCAGGCCCCGGGGCCATCGCCACGCAGCCAGCGCGAGCAGCACGGCCGTGATGCGCGCCGGCAGCCAGGACAGCACGTCGTCCGCCCGCGCCGCCCATTTGCCGGCCCAGGTCCAGTCGCGGCCGCCGCGCTCGCCGCGGTAGCCCCACATGGCATCGGCGGTGTTGGCGAACCGGTAGAGCGCCGCACCCGGGAGCCCGGCGACGGCGAACCAGAACAGCGGCGCCACCACCGAGTCGTTGAGGTTCTCGGCCAGCGACTCGATGGCGCTCTCGCGCACCGCGCCGGCGTCCAGCGCCGTGACGTCGCGGCTCACCAGCCGGGCGAGGCGCTCGCGGCCTTCGGGCAGGGAACGCGCCAGGGCCGCTTCCACGGCCGCCACCTCGTCGCGCAGCAGGCGCCAGGCCAGCAGCGGCTTGAGGCACAGCGCCAGCAGCGGCACCGCCAGCAGCGGCGGCAGGGCCGCGGCCCCGCGCTGCACCGCCCCGCCCAGCGCCGCCACGGCGAGCGCGCCCACCAGCCAGGCCAGCGCGCCCGCCACGAAGGGCCCGGCGCGGCGGGCATCGCCCGGCACCGGCGCGATGCGCCGCCCCACCCCGCCGAGCCAGGCGCCCATGCCCACCACGGGATGCAGCCGCACCGGCGGCTCGCCCAGCCAGCGGTCGATGGCGAGCGCCAGCCACAGGGCCGCGGCGAGCACCGTGCCTTCGGTCATCGCCGGCTAGTCTTCGATGCCGCGCTGCGCCGGAATGCCGGCGTCGAAGGCATGCTTGACCTTGCGCATCTCGGTCACCGTGTCGGCGATGTCGATCAGCTCCTGCGGACAGCGGCGGCCGGTGAGCACCACGCTCACGGTGGGCGGGCGATGCATCAGCGCGTCCATGACCGGCTCCAGCGGCAGCCAGCCGTAGATGAGCGGATAGGTGATCTCGTCCAGCACCACCAGGAAGTGCTCACCCGAGGCGATGGCCGCCGCCGCGCGGGCCCAGCCGTCGCGCGCGAGCTGGGCCGAGCGCTCCAGGTCCTGGCTCTTCCAGCTGAAGCCGTCGCCCAGGCCCTCGATGGGAATGCCCAGCTGCTCGAACACGCGGTGCTCGCCGAAGCGGGCGCTCGGCACCTTCATGAACTGGAACACCCGCACCGACTTGCCGCGGCCATGGGCGCGCACGGCCAGGCCGAAGGCGGCGGTGCTCTTGCCCTTGCCGTCGCCGGTGTTGACGATCAGCAGCCCGCGGCGCTCGCCTTCGGGTTTGTCGTAGGGCTTGGACTGGGGCGGGGTTTCGGTCTGCATGGTCGGTCCTCGGGAATGCGGGTCGGGTTCGTCGGCGCCCGTCAGCGGTGCAGGGCCACCCACTGGTCGGCCACGCGGTGGATGCGGATGCGGTGGCCGAAGACGGCCTCCACGGCCGCATGGGTGGCGGCATCGCCGCAGCCGCCATGGTGGAGCACGCGGCCGCCGGCCATCACCACCAGATCGTCGGCGGCCAGGGCGGCATGCAGCTCGTGCAGCACCGTGACGACGGTGCGGCCGGCCTCGGCCTGGGCGCGGGCCAGCGCCAGGCAGTCGGCCTGGTGCGGCGGGTCGAGATTGGCGAGCGGCTCGTCCATCAGCAGCACGCCGGCCTGCACCGCCAGGGCGCGGGCCAGCAGCACGCGCTGGCGCTCGCCGCCGGACAGCTGCGCGAGCGGGCGCGAACGCCAGTCCCAGGCCTGCGTCTGGCGCAGCGCGGCCTCGACGGCGGCATGGTCGGCGGCCGAGGGCGCGGCCAGCCAGCGCTGGTGCGGCAGGCGGC
>NZ_LDSL01000048.1 GCF_001476815.1 Pseudacidovorax intermedius
GGACATGGGGGTGGGCCTTCGGGGGTCGCTCTTTTTTGAAAAAACGGTGAATGCTAGTCGCCTGGGGCCGGCCCGGATAGGTCAGTGACCCGGCAGGTAGATGTACTTGAACAGGAAGATGCCGCCGATGACCCACACCATCCAGTGCGCCTCGCGGGCCCGGCCGGTGACCAGCTTGAGCACCGCATAGCTGATGAAGCCGAAGGCCAGGCCGTTGGCGATGGAGTAGGTGAAGGGCATGGCCAGCGCGGTGATGGCCGCGGGGATGACCTCGGTGGTCTCGTTCCAGTCGAGTTCGGTCAGGTCCCTCAGCATCAAACATGCCACGAACAGCAGGGCCGGCGCTGTCGCGTATGCCGGCACCACGCCGGCCAGCGGCGCGATGAAGAGGCAGGCCAGGAAGAGCACCGCCACCGTCAGTGCCGTCAGGCCCGTGCGACCGCCGGCCTGCACACCGGCCGCGCTTTCCACATAGGCCGTGGTGCTGGAGGTGCCCAGCAGCGAGCCCGCGAAGATGGCGCCCGAGTCGGCCAGCAGCGCCTTGTTGAGCCGGTCCATCTTGCCCGGCACCAGCAGGCCCGCGCGCTTGGCCACGCCCATCAGCGTGCCGGTGGCATCGAACAGCTCGACCAGGAAGAACACCAGGATCACGTTCAGGATGCCGCCGGCCAGCGCACCCTTGATGTCCAGCTGCAGCAGCGTGGGCGCGATGGAAGGGGGCGCCGACACCACGCCATTGAATTGATTGCCGGCGAAGAAGAAGCTCGCCAGCGTCACGGCCACGATGCCGATCAGGATGGCGCCCGGCACCCTGAGCCGGTCCAGCATCACGATCAGAAAGAAGCCCAGCACCGCAAGCACGGCGGCCGGCTGGTGCAGGTCGCCCAGCGTGACGTAGGTGGCCGGCGAGGCGGCGACGATGCCCGCGCTCTTGAGCGCGATCAGCGCCAGGAAGAGGCCGATGCCCACCGTGATGGCATAGCGCAGCGACAGCGGAATGCCGCGGATGATCAGTTCGCGCACGCGGAACAGCGTGACCAGCAGGAACAGGCAGCCCGAGACGAACACCGCCCCCAGCGCCGCCTGCCAGGTGAAGCCCATGTGCTGCACCACGCCATAGGCGAAGTAGGCGTTCAGGCCCATGCCCGGCGCCAGCGCGATGGGATAGTTGGCATACAGCCCCATGATGGCCGAGCCCAGCGCGGCGATGACGCAGGTGGCGACGAAGACGGCCTCCTTCGGCATGCCCGCGTCGCCCAGGATCGACGGGTTGACGAAGATGATGTAGGCCATCGTGAGGAAGGTGGTCAGGCCTGCCAGCAGCTCGGTGCGCACGGTCGTGCCGTGCTCCTGCAGCTTGAACAGCCGCTCGATCGCGTTCATGGGTGTTGTCTCCGGTGTTGTTGTGAATGAGGGAAGCGAAACGGATCAGAGCACCCCGGGCTGGCGCAGCGAGGCGGCCGTGCTCTTGACCTGCTCGCGCAGCCACTGCGCCGCACTCGACGAATGCGTGCGCTCGTGCCACAGCTGGTAATAGAGCAGCCGCGGCAGCGTGGCCGGGCAGTCGAGGATGCGCACCGGCAGCTGCTGCGCGAAGCGCTCGCAGAACTGGCGGCCGGTGGTCAGCACCAGCAGGCTGCTCGCCACCATCTGCGGGATCAGGCTGAAATGCGCGCAGCGCGCCGTGATGTTGCGCTGCCGGCCGATGGCGTCGAGCAGCTGCTCGATGATGCCGCGCGCCCCCGGGTGCGTGGGCGTGGGCGCGATGTGCTCGGCCTCCAGCCAGGTGTCCAGGTCCCAGCCGCGGCGCACGGCCGGATGCTCCTGGCTCACCATCGACACCACCTCATCGCCGAACAGGCGCGACATGTGCAGGTCTTCCGGCGGCTTGAGCCAGTTGCCGATCACCAGGTCCAGCGTGCCCTGCGCCAGGTGGGCGTGGTAGTCGGAGTCGGACGAGAGCGGATGGATCTCGATGCGCGTGAGCGGCGCCAGGCGCTTGATCTGCGTCACCAGCAGCGGCAGGAAGACCGGGTCGAGGTAGTCGTTGGCGGCGATGCGGAAGGTGGTGGCCGCCGTCTGCGGGTCGAAGCCGCGCACGTCCGAGAACAGCATTTCGGCAGCCCGCAGGATGCTCGCCGCCGGCTCGATCATGCGCAGGCCCGCCTCGGTCGGCACCATGCCCGAGCCCGAGCGCACCAGCAGCGGGTCGCCCGACAGCTCGCGCAAGCGCTTGAGCGCCGCCGACACGGCCGGCTGGTACATGCCCAGCCGCAACGCCGCGCGCGACACGCTGCGGTCGGTGAGCACGGTGTAGAGCACCCGGATGAGGTGCAGATCGATCTTGTCGAAGAGGGCCTGGTCTCGCATGGGGCCTCACTCTGCCAGAGACAGGCGGCGCCCGGCCCCCGGGGTGGGGGCCTGCGGCGGCCGGCGCTCCGGCGAAGGATCAGGCGGCGGCAGGCGCGGCCTGGACCGCGGTCAGCGCACGCAGGATGGCCTCGCTGGTGGCCGGCGCGCGCAGCGGCGGATCGGCCCGATGCCCGCCCGCGGCCGACACCGCATCGCGGATGGCGAAGAAGACCGAGAAGGGCAGCAGCAGCGGCGGCTCGCCGACGGCCTTGCTGCGGTGGATGGAATCCTCGGCGTTGGGGCCGTCGAACAGCCGCACGTTGAACACCGGCGGGCAGTCGTTGGCGGTGGGAATCTTGTAGGTGCTGGGGGCGTGCGTCAGCAGCTTGCCGTTGCCCGGATGCCAGACCAGCTCTTCCGTCGTCAGCCAGCCCATGCCCTGGATGAAGGCGCCTTCCACCTGGCCGATGTCAACGGCCGGGTTGAGCGAGCGGCCGGCGTCGTGCAGCACGTCGGCGCGCAGCAGCTTCCATTCGCCCGTCAGCGTGTCCACCACCACCTCGCTCACGGCGGCGCCGTAAGCGAAGTAGTAGAAGGGATGGCCCTGCATGGTCTGCGAGTTCCAGTGCAGGCCGGGCGTGCTGTAGAAGCCGTCGGACCACAGCTGCACGCGGTCGGTGTAGGCCTCGGCCACCAGCGTGGCGAAGCTCAGTTCGCGGCCGGCCACCTGCACCTTGCCGTTGGCGAAGCGCACCGCGTCGGCCGTGCCGCCATGTCGACGTGCCGCGAAGTCGGCCAGCCGCTGGCGGATCTGGCGCGCCGCATCCTGCGCGGCCTTGCCGTTGAGGTCGGCGCCGGTGGAGGCCGCCGTGGCCGAGGTGTTGGCCACCTTGGTGGTGTCGGTGGCCGTGGCGCGCACGCGCTCGAACTCCACGCCCAGCTCGTGCGCCACCACCTGGGCCACCTTGGTGTTCAGGCCCTGGCCCATCTCGGTGCCGCCGTGGTTCACCAGGATGGAGCCGTCGGTGTAGACGTGGACGAGCGCGCCGGCCTGGTTGAAGTGCGGCACGTTGAAGCTGATGCCGAACTTGATCGGCGTGAGCGCCAGGCCGCGCTTGAGCACCGGGCTCTTCGCATTGAAGGCCGTGATCGCGTCTCGGCGGGCGCGGTAGTCGCAGGACGACTCCAGCTGGCCCACCAGCTCGTGGATCACGTTGTCGCGGATGACCTGGCCGTAGGGCGTGACGTTGCGCTCGGTCTTGCCGTAGAAATTGGCGCGGCGCACGTCCAGCGCATCGCGGTCCAGCTGCCGGGCAATGGAGTCGAGCACGTATTCGACGGCGATGGCGCCCTGCGGCCCGCCGAAGCCGCGGAAGGCCGTGTTGCTCTGCGTATTGGTGCGGCCCGAGAAGCCGTGCATGCTCACCTCGGGCAGCCAGTAGGCATTGTCGAAGTGGCACAGGGCGCGGGTCATCACCGGGCCCGACAGGTCGGCCGAATGGCCGGCGCGCGAGACCATGCTGATCTCGGCACCGAGGATGCGGCCTTCGTCGTCGAAGCCCACCTCGTACTCGTACCAGAAGCAGTGCCGGCGGCCGGTGATCAGGAAGTCGTCGTCGCGGTCCGGGCGCAGCTTGACCGGGCGGCGCAGCTTGTTGGCGGCCACGGCGGCGATGCAGGCGAACAGGCCCGACTGCGATTCCTTGCCGCCGAAGCCACCGCCCATGCGCCGGCATTCGATGTGGACCTCGTTGGAATGCAGGTGCAGCGCATGCGCCACCAGGTGCTGCATTTCGGTTGGATGCTGGGTCGAGCAGTAGACCTGCATCGTCCCGCCTTCCTTGGGGATGGCGTAGCTGATCTGACCTTCCAGGTAGAACTGCTCCTGGCCGCCGACATCCAGCTCGCCCTTGAGGCGGTGCGGCGCGGCCTCGATGGCGGCGCGCACCGCGACACCCTTGTCGCTGCGGGCCAGGTGCATGGGCGGCACCACGTACTGGCCGCGGGCATGGGCCTGCTGGGGCGTCAGCACCGGCTCGGCCGGCACCACGCGGGCGGCCTCCTTGGCGCGGGCGGCGGCGCGGCGGGCCTCGGTGCGGGTGCGGGCGATGACGGCGAAGAGCGGCTGGCCCAGGAAGCGGATCTCGCCCCCCGTGGCGCCATCGTCCTGCGGGCCGACGGGGCACAGCAGCGGATCGTCGTGCACGATGGAGCCGCAGTCGTTGGCGCCGGGAATGTCGTCGGCCACGATCACGTCGACCACGCCGGGCATGGCACGGATGGCGTCCAGGTCCAGCGCTTCCAGGCGGCCGGCCGCCACCGGCGACAGGCCCAGCGCGCAGTGCAGCGTGCCGGCCAGCTCGGGCAGGTCGTCGGTGTAGGTGGCCTCACCCGCCACGTGCAGGTGGGCGGATTCGTGCGGACGGCTGATGCCCACGCGCGCACCCTGGGCCAGGGCCTCGGCCTCGGCACCGGTGTCGATGCGGGCGGCCGTGTTGGCGGCGTAGTCGGCGAAGGCCTCGGCGGACTGCAGCAGGGCGGGATCGATCGGCTTGTTCATCGTTCAGGCTCCGAAGGCGGGGGCATGGGGCATCACCGTCCAGACGCTGGTCTCCTGCGCCGCCAGCGGCTCGTGGGCGCGCGTCTCGAGCCAGAAACGCTGCAGCAGGTTCTGCGCCACCTGCAGCCGGTAGTCGGCCGAGGCCCGCAGGTCGGTCAGCGGCTTGAAGTCCCGGGCCAGCGCGGCCTTGGCGGCCTCCACGGCCTGCTGGGTCCAGGGCTGGCCGACGAGGGCGGCCTCGGCCTGGGCGGCACGGCGCACGGTGGCCGCCATGCCGCCGTAGGCCAGGCGGATGCTGCGCACGACGTCGCCGTCCAGCTCCAGCGCGAAGCCGGCGCACAGGGCCGAGATGTCGCAGTCGAAGCGCTTGCTGATCTTGTAGCCGCGCAGCTGGCGCTCGAAGGCCGGCAGCGGCAGCACGATGGCCTGCACGAATTCGCCGCTCTCCAGCTGGTTCTTCATGTAGTCGACGTAGAAGTCGGGCAGGGGCATGCGGCGCACGCGGGAGCCCTTGCGCAGCTCGACTTCGGCGTCCAGCGCCATCAGGATGGGCGGCGAATCGCCGATGGGCGAGCCGTTGGCCACGTTGCCGCCGAGCGTGCCGGCATGGCGGATCGGCGGCGAGGCAAAGCGCAACCACACGTCCTGCAACGAGGGCGCGCGCTGCACGATGGCGGCCCAGGCGTCCTCCAGCGAGGCGGCGGCGCCGATCCAGAGCGCGTCGGCGCCGGCATCGATGCATCGGAGTTCGGGCACGTTGCCGATGTAGAGGATGTCGCCCAGGTCGCGGAACTGCTTGTTGACCCACAGGCCGATGTCGGTGGAGCCGGCCAGCAGCCGGGCCTGCGGCTTGGCGGCGCGCAGCGCGGCGAAATCATCCAGGCTCACCGGCGCGTGGAAATGGTCGGTGCGCTGGCCCAGCGGCGCGGCATAGTCGAAGGTGGTGTCGCTGCGCAGGCCCTGCAGCGCCTGCACCACCGGCGCGGTGTCGAGCCGCACGGGCGGCAGGTCGAACATCTTCTGGCCGGCGTCGAGGATGGGCCGGTAGCCGGTGCAGCGGCACAGGTTGCCCGACAGTTCGTCGGCCAGCTGCTGCCGCGTCGGCCGGCTGCCGCGCTCGCCGTGCTGCTCGTAGCTGGCCCACATCGACATCACGAAGCCGGGGGTGCAGAAGCCGCACTGCGAGCCGTGGCAGTCCACCATGGCCTGCTGCACCGGATGCAGCTGCTGCACCGGGTGCTTGGAATGCCGCTCGCCGTCGCGCACGCAGGCCGTCTGCGCCTTGAGGTCCTCGACGGTGAACAGCGCCTTGCCGTGCAGCGTGGGCAGGAACTGGATGCAGGCATTGACCGTCTGCAGCTTCAGCCCGCCGACGGCGCCGGCTTCGCCCTCTGCCGCCAGCTCGCCGATGACCACGGTGCAGGCGCCGCAGTCGCCTTCGTTGCAGCCTTCCTTGGTGCCGGTGCAGCACGCGTCCTCGCGCAGCCAGTCGAGCACGGAGCGGGTCGGATGCACGCCGTCGACCGCCACCACGCGGCCGCGGTGGAAGAACTGGATGGGTTGGGTGGAAGTGCTCATGGAATCTCGTGGGGGCGGCGGAAAACCGCGTGCGGCGCGGCGATGGGCGAAGTTAGTCGGAGTCGAGCTTACGCGGATACGGCCTGGGCCATAGCGGCCATCCAGCAATCGTTATGCCCCGCGTGGCAGGCGCCGTGCGCGCACCGTCCTTGTCACGTGGGCGACCCAGGGTGGTGCCGCGATCCCTGCGGCGGTGCAGCAAGCCCGTGGCTCAGTTTGGGCTGCCATCGCCGAACAACCCGACGATCTCGCCGCGCAGCCAGCGGTTGGGCGCATCGTCCTCGAAGCGGCGGCTCCAGTGCAGGGCGACGCCGAAGTCGCGCAGCGGAAAGTCGGGCTCCACGATGGCGAAGCCGGCGCCTTCGCCGAAGCTGCGGGCGATGTTGCGCGGCATGACCACCGCCAGGTCGGTGTCGCGCACGATGGCGGGCAGCACCATGAAATGCTCGGTCACCAGCCGCACGCGCGCCTCCAGCTGCATCAGCTGCAGGATGCGCAGCGTGTCGGCATGCGAGCGCACGGCCACGAAGTCCAGCGTCTGCAGCGCCGCCAGCAGCGCCTTGCCGCGCAGGCGGCGACGCGCAAAAGGATGGCCGTCACGCACCAGCACGATGTAGCGGTCGTTCAGCAGGTGCTGCCGGCGCGTGTCCTTCACCTTGGGCAGGAAGCCGAAGGCCAGGTCGATGCGGCCTTCGTCCAGCGCTGCGGCGATGTCCTGCGGGCGCAGGGGCAGCGTCTCCAGCCGCACGCCGGGGGCCAGCGCGCGCAGGTGCTGCATCAGCGGCGGCAGGAAGCGGCCCTCGCCGATGTCGCTCATGTGGATGCGGAAGGTCTTGTGCGAGCGGGCCGGGTCGAAGCGCTCGGGCTCGGCCACGGCGTCGTCGAGCGTGGCGAGCGCGGCCCGCACGGCCGGCGCCAGGCGCTCGGCCCGCGGCGTGGGCGCCACGCCGCCGGCCACCCGGGTGAAAAGCGCGTCCCCCAGCGCCAGCCGCAGGCGGGTCAGGCCATGGCTCACGGCCGGCTGGGTCAGGCCCAGGGCCTCGGCGGCGCGGCTCACGTTGCAGGTGCGGTGCACGGCGTCGAACACGCGCAGCAGGTTCAGGTCCAGCTTTTCCATATGCATGCCGTTCATATCACTTAGCGGCTTCATTGCATTGAGGACATGCCCCAGGCGCCGGACACTCCGCGCTTTCGCATGAGCGGCCCCCCGGCCGCGGTGGCCGCCGCCCCTGGACGCGTGGCCACGCCCCCCCACGACGGAGAGACAAGAACATGGAAGTTTCCTTCAGCAAGGAAGTGCAGGCGCTGCGCCTGGGCGCGGGCCAGACCTTCCACGGCGAGGGCATCCTGGCCATCACCAAGGGCCTGCTGCAGGCTGGGGTGGCCTACGTGGGCGGCTACCAGGGCGCGCCGGTGTCGCACCTGCTGGACGTGATGGTGCAGGGCCGCGACTACATGCAGGAACTGGGTGTGCACGTGGAGGCCTGCTCGAACGAGGCCTCGGCCGCGGCCATGCTCGGCGCCTCCATCCACTATCCGCTGCGCGGTGCCGTGACCTGGAAGTCCATCGTCGGCACCAACGTGGCGGCCGATGCGCTGTCCAACCTGTCCTCGCCGGGCGTGACCGGCGGCGTGCTGATCGTGGTGGGCGAGGACTACGGCGAAGGTGCCAGCGTGATCCAAGAGCGCACCCATGCCTATGCGCTCAAGTCCAGCCTGTGCCTGCTGGACCCGCGGCCGCACCTGCCGACGATGGTGCGCATGGTGGAGGAAGGCTTCAACCTCTCCGAAGCCTCCAGCATGCCCTGCATGATGGAGCTGCGCATCCGCGCCTGCCACGTGCGCGGCAGCTTCGACTGCAAGGACAACCGCGCGCCGGCCGTCAGCACCCGCAGCCTGATGGAGGAGCCGGCCCGCTTCGACTACGAGCGCCTGGCCCATCCGCCCGTCACCTTCGGCCACGAGAAGCGCAAGAGCGCCGAGCGCATTCCGGCCGCGCAGCGCTACATCGCCGAGCACGGCCTCAACGAACTGATGTCCGGAAGGCACGACGACCTGGGCATCGTGGTGCAGGGCGGCCTGTACAACGCCCTCATCCGCGCGCTGCAGCAGCATGGCCTGGCCGATGCCTTCGGCCAGAGCGAGATCCCGATCCTGGTGCTCAACGTCACCTACCCGCTGGTGCCGGACCAGATCGTGCAGTTCGCCGCCGGCAAGCGCGCCCTGCTGGTGGTGGAGGAAGGCCAGCCCGAGTACATCGAGCAGGACATCGCCACCCTGCTGCGCCGACGCGACCTGCAGACGCCGCTGCACGGCAAGGACCTGCTGCAGATGGCCGGCGAGTACACCACCGAGGTGCTCACGCGCGGCCTGGCCGCCTTCGCTGCCCGCTACCTGCCCGAAGGCGCCGGCCAGGCCGGCAATGACTGGCTGGCCGCCAACGACGCGCGCCGCCGCGCCGTGGCCGAGCTGCTGGGCAAGCCGCTGCCGGGCCGGCCGCCGGGCTTCTGCATCGGCTGCCCGGAGCGACCGGTCTTCTCCGCCCTCAAGCTCGCGCAGCAGGAGGTGGGCCAGGTGCACATCGCGGCCGACATCGGCTGCCATGCCTTCGGCACCTTCGAGCCATTCAGCGGCGGCCACTCGATCCTGGGCTACGGCATGAGCCTGGCCAGCCGCGCGGGCGTCTCGCCCATGATGCAGCGGCGGGTGCTGTCGATCATGGGCGACGGCGGCTTCTGGCACAACGGCCTGCTCACGGGCGTGCAGAGCGCCCTGTTCAACGGCGACGACGCGGTGCTGCTGATCTTCAAGAACGGCTACACCAGCGCCACCGGCACGCAGGACATCATCTCCACGCCCGACGAGGACACCAAGGCCCGCGCCGAGGACAAGCAGCAGAGCCTGGCGCACAAGAACCACACCATCGAGGACACGCTGCGCGGCCTGGGCGTGAAGTGGATGCGCACCGTCCACACCTACGAGGTGGCGACCATGCGGGCCACGCTGACGGAGGCCTTCACCACCTCCTTCGAAGGCCTGAAGGTCATCATTGCCGAAGGCGAATGCCAGCTGGAACGCCAGCGCCGCATCAAGCCCTGGATCGCGCAGCTGCTCAAGAAGGGCGAGCGCGTGGTGCGCGTCAAGTACGGCGTGGACGAGGACGTGTGCAACGGCGACCACGCCTGCATCCGCCTGTCGGGCTGCCCCACGCTCACGCTCAAGGACAACCCCGATCCGCTCAAGGTGGACCCGGTGGCCACCGTCATCGACGGCTGCGTGGGCTGCGGCCTGTGCGGTGCCAACGCCCACGCGGCCACGCTGTGCCCCAGCTTCTACCGGGCCGAAGTGGTGCAGAACCCGCGCTGGCACGAGCGGCTGCTGCACGCCCTGCAGTCGGCCATGGTGCGCGCGCTGCGTCCTGCCTGAACACACCGTCCATGCCGACGCCCTCTTCCACCACCGCGCCCGCGATGACCCAAGCCAACACCCAACGCCCCCTCACCCTGCTGCTGTGCGCCCTCGGCGGCGAAGGCGGCGGCGTGCTCACCGAATGGCTGATCGAGGCCGCCCGCCATGCCGGCTACGCGGCGCAGAGCACGTCGGTGCCCGGCGTGGCCCAGCGCACCGGCGCCACCACCTACTACGTCGAAGTCTTCCCCGTGCCGCTGGCGCAGCTGCAGGGCCGCCAGCCGGTTTTCAGCCTGGTGCCGGCCCCGGGCGCGCTGGACGCGATCGTGTCTTCCGAGCTGCTGGAGACCACGCGCCAGATCGCGGGCGGCATGGCCGACCCCGCGCGCACCCAGGTCATCACCTCCTCCAGCCGCAGCCTGACGACGTCCGAGCGCATGGTGCTGGGCGACGGCCGGGCCGACCCGGCGCAGCTGCTCGAGGTGGTGCGCCGCTTCAGCCGCGGGCACCAGGTGCTGGACATGGCGGCCATGGCGCGCGAATGCGGCACCGTCATCAGCAGCATCATGTTCGGCGCCATCGCCGGCAGTGGCGTGCTGCCCTGGTCGCGCGCGGCCTTCGAAGCCGCGATCCACGACCCGGCCACGGGCAAGAAGCCCGGCGCCACGGCGGCGGCCAGCCTGCGCGGCTTTGCCCGGGCCTACGAAGCCGTCAATGCGCCGCGCCAGCAGGCGGCCTTCGTCGACGCACTGCTGAAGGACCCGGCGGTGGAAGCCAGCCAAGTGCCGACGCTGCCCGCCGACCTGGCCGGCCGCTTTCCGCCCGCCGTGCACGAGATGCTGGCGCTGGGCCATGCCCGCACCTTGGAGTACCAGGACGCGGCCTATGCCCGCCGCTACGCGGACCGCCTGGCGCGCGTGCTGGAGGCCGAGCGCGTGTCCGACCCCGCCGGCACGCAGGGCTGGGCCGCCACCCGCGAGATGGCCCGCTGGGTGGCGCTGTGGATGGCCTTCGACGACATCGTGCGCGTGGCCGCGCTCAAGGCCCGCGCCAGCCGGGCCGAACGGGTGCGCACCGAGGTCAAGGCCGGCGAGGCCGACCTGCTGCGCGTCTACGACCACTTCAAGCCCGGCGTGCCCGAGTTCGCCGCCCTGCTGCCGCCCGCCCTCGCTCGCCGGCTGCAGGACTGGGACCGCGCCCGCCAGCGCCGCGGCCAGTCGCCGTGGGCAATGCCGCTGAAGGTGGGTAGCCATTCGGTCGTCGGCATGGCGTCGCTGCGCCTGCTGACCAGCCTGCGCCGGCTGCGGCCCATCGGCAGCCGCTTCGCCGAGGAGCAGCGGCTGATCGAGCACTGGCTGGCCGCCGTCGAGGCCGGCCTGCGCGAGGACTGGGCGCTGGGCCATGAACTCGCGCTGTGCGGCCGGCTGATCAAGGGCTACGGCAGCACCAACGAGCGCGGCAAGGCCAATCTGCTGCACATCGTCGACCACCTGGCACGCAGCCCGGGCCGCACACCGGCCGAACGGGCGCAGGCCATCGCCAAGGCGCGCGAGGCCGCATTGGCCGACGAGGCCGGCAGCGCCCTCGACGCCACGCTGCGCGCCCACGGCGCGCCGCCGCGGCCGGTGGCCGAGCAGCCCATCCGCTGGATGCGCAGGCCGCCCCGCTCCCAGGGCGCCTGACCCACTGAGATTCCACAAGAAACCAAGAAGGAGACACGCGATGACCATCCACCTTTCCCAGCCTGCCCGCCAGCGCCGCCGCTTCGCCCTCGCCCTGGCCGGCGCCGCCTGCGCCGGCAGCGCCCTGCTCGCCCCCCTGACCGCCCAGGCCCAGGCCTGGCCCACCAAGCCCATCCGCGTGGTCGTCAACTTCCCGCCCGGCGGCGCGGCCGACCAGCTGGCCCGGGTCGTGGGCCAGCCGCTCTCGGAGGCGCTGGGCCAGCCGGTGGTGGTGGAGAACCGCGGCGGCGCCAACGGCAACATCGGCGGCGAGGTGGTGGCCCGCGCGCCGGCCGACGGCTACACGCTGCTGATGAGCTCGGGCGGCATGGTGTCCGTGAATCCGCACCTGTACGAGAAGATGCCCTTCGACCCCGCGAAGGACCTGGTGCCGGTGGCCGCCGCCGCGCGGGTGCTGGTGTACCTGGTGATCCGGCCCGAGCTGCCGCCGAAGAACATCCAGGAATTCATCGCCTACCTGAAGGCACGGCCGGGCAAGCTGTCGTATGGCTCGCCCGGCGTGGGCAGCTCGCCCCACCTGGCGGGCGAGATGTTCAAGTCGCAGACCGGCACCTTCGCCACCCACGTGCCCTACCGCGGCGCGGCTCCGGCGCTGCAGGACCTGCTGGCCGGCCAGATCGACTACTACTTCGACCCCGGCATCGCGCTGCAGCAGGTCAAGGCCGGCAAGCTGCGCCTGCTGGCCGTGGGCAGCCCGCAGCGCTCGCCGCTCTTCCCCGACGTGCCGACGCTGGCCGAGGCCGGCCTGAAGGGTTTCGACGCCGACACCGTGTTCGGCTTCTACGCCCCGGCCGGCACGCCGGCGCCGGTGATCGCGCGGCTCAACACCGAGATCAACAAGGCGCTCGCGCTGCCGATGGTCAAGGACCGCATCCAGCAGCTCGGCGGCGAGGCCGCGCCCGGCACGCCGGCCGCCTTCCACGACCGCGCCATGGCGGACTCGACGCGCTTCGGCGCCATCATCAAGGAGCGGGGCATCAAGGCCGATTAAGGTCGACGGCGCCGCACCCGCCCGAGCCCCTCTCCCCTCGCGGGAGAGGGGTTGGGGAGAGGGGGCTGCGCCGATCGCCAGCGCCGGCGCAGGTTTGCATGCTGCGGCCCCCTCTCCCCGGCCCTCTCCCGCGAGGGGAGAGGGAGCACGTGCGGGCCGCCTGTCAGGCAAGCTGGCGTGACCACCGTCCCGTTAATCTGCTGCTCCATGCCCAAGACCATCACCTACACCGCCCGCGTCGAATTCGGCGACTGCGACCCCGCCGGCATCGTCTGGTTTCCCAACTTCTTCGGCTGGATCGATGCCGCCTCGCGCCACTTCTTCGCCGGCTGCGGCGTGCCACGCTGGGAGGAGACGACGCGCACGCTGGGCGTGATCGGCACGCCACTGGTGGACACCAAGGCCCGCTTCGTCAGCACCGCCAGCTATGGCGACACGCTCCAGTTCGCGGTGCAGGTCCGCGAATGGCGCGAGAAGAGCTTCGTGCAGGCCTACCGCGTGACCCGCGACGACGCGGCGGGCGAGACGCTGATCCTGGAATGCGAGGAAGTGCGCATCTTCGGCGGCAAGCACCCCGACGGCCGGCTGCGGGCGCTGCCGGTGCCGCCGGAGATCCGCGCGCTGTGCGAATGAGGCCGGCGGCCCGGCGCACCCCCGCCAGTGCCTCTCACCCCGGCGGCACGAATGCCTACACGATTCGGCCCGAAACAATGTCAACATTCTGTTACGCGTGATGGCCGCAAAAAGGGGGGAAGGCAGAGATGCTCGCCCTGAACTGCCGGAGCCTCCCCGCGCCGACCCACCTTCCTGTCCGGCACTGCCCACCACTGCCATGATCCAGACCATCGCCCTGCACCCGGCGACGGGCGCCGCGCCCGGCAGCGGGGGCACACGCTGCCAGGGTTGCCGCGAAGGCGCCACCCCCTTGTTTCCCTTCAGCTTCGCCTACCAGCCCATCGTGGACCTTGCCACGCGCAGCATCTGGGCCCACGAGGCACTGGTGCGCGGCCCGCAGGGCGAAGGCGCGCTGACCGTGCTCGAGCAGGTGACGGCGGACAACCGCTACCGCTTCGACCAGGACTGCCGCGTCACGGCGATCAGCACGGCCTCGCGCCTTGGCATGGACACGCGCCTGTCCATCAACTTCCTGCCCCAGGCGGTCTACCGGCCCGAGATCTGCATCCGCACCACGCTGGAGGCGGCCGGCAAGTACAACATTCCGCTCGACCGCATCGTGTTCGAGGTGACCGAGGGCGAGCGGGTGACCGACGGCCCCTGGCTCGCGGCCATCCTGACCGAATACCAGCGCTGCGGTTTCCTCACCGCCATCGACGACTTCGGCGCCGGCTTCGCCGGCCTGACGCTGCTGGCGGATTTCCAGCCCGACATCGTCAAGCTCGACATGTCGCTGGTGCGCAATGTGGACAGCAGCCGGCCGCGCCAGGCCATCGCCCGCGGCATCCTGCGCATGTGCGAGGAACTGGCCATCACCGTCATCGCCGAAGGCATCGAGACGGCCGGCGAGCGCGACTTCTTCACCCACGAGGGCGTGAACCTGATGCAGGGCTACCTGTTCGCGCGGCCCCGCTTCGAGGGCGTGTCACGGGCGCAGGACATCTTCGGCAACTGAAGCGCCGATCCGCCGCGCGCCTGGACTGGCGCAGCGGCAGAAGCCCGGCGGCGCATCGGCACGCCGCGCAGCAGGCTCACCCCGGCCTCGCCGCCTCAGTCGGGCATGACCAGAATGGCGCGGAAGTCGTTGACGTTGGTGTGCGTCGGGCCCGTCACCAGCAGGTCGCCCAGCGCATCGAAGTAGCCGTAGGCGTCGTTGCGGTCCAGGTGCTCGGCCAGCTTGAGGCCCGCTGCCTGCGCACGCACCAGGGTGTCGGGGATGACGAAGGCGCCGGCGTTGTCCTCCACCCCGTCGATGCCGTCGGTATCGGCCGCCAGCGCCCACACGCCCGGCTGGCCCATCAGCGCGCCGGCCAGGCCCATGCAGAACTCGCCCGCGCGCCCGCCGCGCCCCTTCGGCACGCCGGGCGCGCGCGCACGCACCGTCACCGTGGTCTCGCCGCCGGACAGGATCACGCAGGGCCGCGCGAAGGGCGTGCCGTGCAGCGCCACCGCGCGCGCCAGCGCCGCATGCACCTTGCCCACCTCGCGCGATTCACCCTCCATCTCGTCGCTGAGCACGTGGGCATCGAGGCCCGCCGCACGCGCCGCCGCGGCGGCGGCCTCGAGGGACTGGCGCGGCGTGGCGATCAGGTGCACCGCATGGCCGGCGAAGGCGGCATCGCCGGGCTTGGGCGTCTCCAGGCAGCCCTCCTCCAGGCCGGCCTGCACCGCCGGGGGCACCGCGATGCCGTAGCGCCGCAGGATGGCCAGCGCGTCCGCGCAGGTGCTCGCATCGGGCACCGTCGGGCCGCTGGCGATGACGGCCGGATCGTCGCCCGGCACGTCGCTGATGGTGAGCGTCACCACCCGCGCCGGCGCGCAGGCCGCCGCCAGCCGGCCGCCCTTGATGCGCGACAGGTGCTTGCGCACGCAGTTCATCTCGCCGATGTGCGCGCCCGATTCGAGCAGCTGGCGGTTGATGCGCTGCTTGTCCTCCAGCGTCAGGCCGTCGGCCGGCAGCGTGAGCAGGGCCGAGCCGCCGCCGGAGACGAGGCACAGCACCAGGTCGTCGGCCGTGAGGCCCTGCGTCAGCGCCAGCATGCGCTCGGCCGCCCGCAGGCCGGCCGCGTCGGGCACGGGATGGGCGGCCTCCACCAGCTCGATGCGCGACGGCAGGCCCGCGGGCCGCGGCGGGATGTGGCCGTAGCGCGTGACCACCAGGCCGGACAGCGGCGCGTCCTGCGGCCACAGGGCCTCCAGCGCCTGCGCCATCGAACCGCCGGCCTTGCCCGCGCCCAGCACCAGCGTGCGGCCGCGCGGCGGTGCCGGCAGGTACTCGGCCATGCGCGCCAGCGGCAGCGCCTGCTGCACCGCCACGCGGTACAGGTGTTCGAGAAAGGCGCGCGGCTGCCGGCGCGGATCGGGCGTGGACGCGGTGTCGGATGCGATCATGTTCGTTGTCTCCATGGGCCACGGGCTGTCGCCGGGGCCGTCGATTGCGCAAGAGGAATGTACCGATGAAAACCCTGCTGATCCGCAACGCGGCCTGCGTCGCGACCTTCGACGATGCGCGCACCGAGCTGCGCGACGCCTCGGTGCTGGTGCGCGGCCACCGCATCGAGGCCATCGGCCCCGCGGCCGGGCTGCCGCAGCAGGCCGACACGGTGATCGACGCGCGCGGCCACCTGGTGATGCCGGGCCTGGTCAACACCCACCACCATATGTACCAGTCGCTGACGCGCGCCATACCGGCGACGCAGGACGCGGAACTCTTCGGCTGGCTGCGCGGGCTCTACCCGATCTGGGCCGGGCTCACGCCCGAGATGGTCCAGGTCTCCACGCAGGTCGCCATGGCCGAGCTGCTGATGTCGGGCTGCACCACCAGCAGCGACCATCTCTACATCTACCCCAACGGCGTGCGGCTGGAGGACAGCATCGAGGCCGCGCAGGCCATCGGCATGCGCTTCGTCGCCTCGCGCGGCGCCATGAGCCTGGGCCAGTCCAAGGGCGGCCTGCCGCCCGACCGCGTGGTCGAGGACGAAGAGGCCATCCTGCGCGACACCGAGCGCCTCATCATCACCTGGCACGACCATAGCCACGGCGCCATGGTCAACATCGCGGTCGCGCCCTGCTCGCCCTTCTCCGTCAGCCGCGAGCTGATGCGCGATGCCGCCGCCCTGGCCCGCCGGCACGGCGTGCGCCTGCACACCCACCTGGCCGAGAACGACCACGACATCGCCTTCACGCGCGAGAAGTTCAACTGCACGCCGGCCGAATACGCGCAGGAACTGGGCTGGCTGGGCGACGACGTCTGGCATGCCCACTGCGTGAAGCTGGACGAGGCCGGCATCGGCCTGTTCGCGCGCAGCCGCACCGGCGTGGCCCACTGCCCCTGCAGCAACATGCGCCTGGCCTCGGGCCTGGCGCCCGTGCGCCGCATGCTCGACGCCGGCGTGCCGGTGGGCCTGGGCGTGGACGGCAGCGCCAGCAACGACGGCGCGCACATGGTCGGCGAGGCGCGGCAGGCGCTGCTGCTGGCGCGGGTGCGCCGCTCGCTCGATGCCTTCGGCTGCGACCACGGCCCGGCCGAGATGACGGCGCGCGACGCGCTGGCCATGGCCACCCGCGGCGGCGCCCAGGTGCTCGGCCGCGCCGACATCGGCCACCTGGCGCCCGGCATGTGCGCCGACCTGGCGCTGTTCGACCTGCGCACCCTGGGCTTCGCCGGCGGCGCGGTGCACGACCCCGTCGCCAGCCTGCTGCTGTGCGCCAGCCCGCAGGCGGCGTACACGGTGGTCAATGGGCGGGTGGTGGTGCGGGAAGGCCAGCTGGCGACGGTGGAATTGCAGCCGCTGGTGGAGCAGCACAACAAGCTCGCGATCCAGTTGGCGGAAGCAGCCCGCACCACGTAGTCGGCAGGCCGCGGAGCAGGCCATGCGGGTGACATCCGCGGAACCGGCTTCGCCGGGCCGCCGGATGTGCCCCCTGCAAGGGGGTGGGCGAAGCGACACGAAGTGCGCGAAGCCTGGGGGTCAGTTCGTTCTTGCCCCAGACTGGAACCAGCGCCCGATCAGGTTCCGCTCCGCATCGGTGATGCCGGTGGCGTTGTTCATCGGCATGATCTTCGTCACCACCACCTGCTGGTAGACGGCCTGCGCATGCGCGGCCACCTGATCGGGCGAGTCGAGGCGCACGTTCTTCATCTGCACCGCGGCGCCGTGGCACATGTAGCAGCGCTGCTCCAGCACCTTCTGCACCTCGGCATAGGGCACCGGCGCGGCCTGCGCGGCGGCCGGCTGCGGCGCCACCGGCGCGGGCTTCATCCACACGATGGTCAGGCCCAGCACGGCGATGCCGAGCATGGCGTAGGGCAGCGGGTTCTTGGCGTTGCCCAGCTTCCAGCGATGGCGCACCACGAAGAACTGGCGGATGGCGGCGCCGCCCAGCATGATCAGCAGCAGCACGATCCAGTTCTGCGGATGCGTGTAGGTGAAGCTGTAGTGGTTGGACAGCATCGCGAACAGCACCGGCAGCGTGAAGTAGGTGTTGTGCACGCTGCGCTGCTTGCCGCGCTGGCCGTGGATCGGGTCGACCGGCTTGCCCTCGCGCAGGGCGGCCACGCTCTTGCGCTGGCCGGGGATGATCCAGAAGAACACGTTGGCGCTCATCGTGGTGGCCATCATGGCGCCCACCAGCAGGAAGGCCGCGCGGCCCGCGAACCACTGGCAGGCCAGCCAGGCCGCGAAGGCGATGAACACGGCGATGAGCACGCCGACGATGGTGTCGCCGTTCTTGCGCCGGCCGAAGATCTGGCAGATGCCGTCGTACACCATCCAGAAGACGACGAAGAAGGCCAGGGCCACGGCGATGGCAGCGCCGGGCTGCCAGTCCATCTTGCTCTTGTCGATGAGGTAGGTGCTGGCGTTCCACAGGTACGAGACTGTGAAGAGCGCGAAGCCGCTCAGCCAGGTGGAGTAGCTTTCCCAGAAGGACCAGTGCAGGTGCTCCGGGATCTTCTTCGGCGCCACCGCGTACTTCTGCATGTTGTAGAAGCCGCCGCCGTGCACGGCCCATTGCTCGCCGCCCACGCCCTTGTCCAGCGATTCGGCGTCCTTGGGCTTCTCGAGGCTGTTGTCCAGCATCACGAAGTAGAAGGAGGCGCCGATCCAGGCGATCGCGGTGATGACGTGGAGCCAGCGCAGCAGCAGGTTGGCCCAGTCGAGGTAGTAGCTTTCCATCGCTCAACCCTGAGGTGATGAGAGTTCTGTCCTGCTCACCACCGCGGGCGCTGTAAGCAGAAGGTGCCGCGAACGCTTGGCATCGGGGGGCCGATGCGCCTCATCGCTCCGCTGCGGCGGTTTTGTTGTGGACGGGAGTGTATACAGTTTGCGGAGCCAGGCGTGGGGGCGCCGCCGGACTGCAAGGGTTATCACTGACATGCCACGGTCGGGTGCAATAAGCATGCCCTGCAGCCCTTGGCCTGCCTGGGCCCGGGCCGGCGCTTTCCGGCGGGCTTCGCGGTCGCCGTGAGGGCCGGCGCTCAAGCCGACGCCCCGGGTGGCGCCCGGCGCCGGACCCCCAGGCGGCCCGACTCCGCGGCGGCCAGCAGGCGCTGGAAGGTCGCGCACTCCAGGTGGCTGGGCGCCGGGCAGCGGGCCGCATGCCGCAGGCCATCGCGCAGGGCGCGCAGGTGCCGGATGCGGGCCTCCAGCAGATCGGCCTGGGCGGCGAGCCGGGCGCGGTCGATGCACGGCGCGCCCTCCTGCCCCAGCATGGCGCGGATGTCGTCGAGCGAGAAACCGGCCACCCGCCCGAGCGCGATGAGCGCCAGCCGCTGCAGCACGCCAGCGCCGTACACGCGCCGCAGGCCGCGCCGGCCGAGCGGCGCGATCAGGCCCTTTTCCTCGTAGAAGCGCAGCGTCGACGCCGGCAGTCCGGCGCGGCGCCCGACCTCGGCGATGTCCATCTCGCCCATGGGCTTGACCTCAAGTGCAGTTGAAGCGGCACATTGTGGTTCGTCTTTTCTCCCTTGCACGAGGACCGCACCATGACACCTTCACCACCCTCCGCGGCCGACGACCAAGCCGCCCTCTGGAACGGCGCCGGTGGCCGGGCCTGGGTCGAGGCCCAGCCGATCCTCGACCAGTTGTTCGCGCCGGTGGCCGAGCGGCTGATCGACGCCGCCGCCATCGCCCCGGGCCACGCCGTGCTCGACGTCGGCTGCGGGACGGGCGCGACCACCCTGCTGGCGGCCGAGGCCGCGGGGCCGGACGGCTCCTGCCTGGGCGTCGATCTCTCCGCGCCCATGGTGGCCCATGCCCGCCAGCGCGCGGCTGCGGCCGGCAGCCCGGCCCGCTTCGTCTGCGCCGACGCGCAGGCCCACGGCTTCGCGCCCGGCGCCCACGCGCATCTGCTGTCGCGCTTCGGGCTGATGTTCTTCGCCGACCCGGTGGCCGCCTTCGCCAACCTGCACCGCGCCATGGCGGCGGGCGGCACGCTCACGGCGGTGGTCTGGCGCTCGGCCACCGAAAACCCCTTCATGACCACCGCAGAGCGCGCCGCCCTGTCGGCCCAGCCTGCGCTGTCCGGCCTGCTGTCGCGGCGGCCGGATGGGCCGGGGCAGTTCGCCTTCGCCGACGCGCGCCGCGTCGACCGCATCCTGCAGGCCGGCGGCTGGACCGGCGTATCGCTGGAGGCCATCGACCTGCCTCTGCAGATGCCCATGGCCGCCTTGCCGACCTATGTGGCGCGCCTGGGACCGCTGGGCCGCGTCCTGCCGGACTTGGCGGCCGGCGCGCGGCCGGCGCTGCTGGCGGCCGTGCAGGCCGCCTTTGCGCCCTTCGTGGTGGGCGAGCGGGTCGCGTTCGACGCGGCCTGCTGGCTGCTGCGTGCGCGGCGCGGCTGATCAGGACGGGGGCGGCGCGTCCCCCTGCTCTGCGGCCACGGGGGCCGCATAGCGGCGCACCAGCGCCAGCAGTTCGTCCTCGCCGTAGGGCTTGCCCAGGTAGTGGTCCACACCCAGGTGCTGCGCATGCTCGCGGTGCTTGCCGGCGATGCGCGAGGTGATCATCACCACCGGCAGGCCGGCCAGCTGTGCGTCCGCGCGGATGTTGCGCACCAGGTCGAAGCCGTCCATGCGCGGCATCTCGATGTCCGACAGCACCAGCGCCGGGCGCTCGCGCTGCAGCAGTTCCAGCGCCTGCAGGCCGTCGGCGGCCAGCGCCACGCGCCAGCCTTCGCGCTGCAGCAGGCGCTGGGTGACGCGGCGCACGGTGATGGAATCGTCCACCACCAGCACCAGCGGCACCTGGGCCGCGGACGGCGGCGCGCCCTCGCCCGGCGCCGACGCGGCCACCGGCCCCGGCGCAGCGGCCAGCCGCTGGCGGCGGCGCGCCTGGCCGCCGTGCAGCGTGCCGAGCACCACCGGGTTGTGGATCATCACCACCGCGCCCGAAGCCAGCACCGTCATGCCCACCAGCCCCGGCACGCGCGACAGCTGCGGGCCGAGGTTCTTGACCACGACTTCCTGGCTGCCCAGCACCTCGTCCACATGCAGCAGCACGCGCTGGGCGGCGCTGCGCACCACCACCACGGTGTTGGCGCGGCCGGGCAACTGGTCGCTGCGGTCCGAGGCCTGCAGCAGCGCGCCGGCCCAGTAGAAGGGCAGCGTCTCGCCGCCATAGCCGCCTTCGCCGCGGCCGTAGGCCTGGGCCAGTTCGGCGGCGCCGGTGCGCTGCACCAGTTCCACCAGGCTGGCCGGCACGCCGAACACGCGGTCGCCGGCACGCAGCATCAGCACCTGCGTGACGGCGGTGGTCAGCGGCAGCACCAGCCGGAATTCGGTGCCGCGGCCGGGCGTGCTGCGCGTCTCGATGCGCCCGCCCAGGGCGGTGACCTCGGCGCGCACCACGTCCATGCCGATGCCGCGGCCGGCCAACTCGGACACCTGTTCGGCGGTGGAGAAGCCGGGGCGGAACACCAGGTCGGCCAGGGCCGTTTCATCGAGCGCTGCGCCGGGCTCGACCAGGCCCTGCGCCTCGGCCCGCGCGCGGATGCGGTCCACGCGCAGGCCGCCGCCGTCGTCGCTGAAGCGGATGGCGACGTCGTTGCCCTCCTGGCGCATCTCCACCTGCAGCTGGCCGGTGGCGGGCTTGCCGGCGCGCTCGCGCTCGTCGGCCGGCTCGATGCCGTGCACCACGGCATTGCGCAGCAGGTGCTCGAAGGCGGGCGCCACGCGGTCGAGCACGCCGCGGTCCATCTCGACCTGGCCGCCGAGCAGGTCCAGGTTGACCGGCTTGCCGGTTTCCTTGGAGGCCTGGCGCACCACGCGGTAGAGGCGCTCGGCCAGGTTGTCGAAGGCCACCATGCGGGTGCGCAGCAGGGAGCGCTGCAGCTCGCGCGTCTGGCGGGCCTGGGTCTGCAGCCCGTCCTCGGCCACCTGCACGGTGCGCTGCAGGGTGCGGTGCACGGCGGCCACGTCGTCCACCGACTCGGCCATCATGCGCGCCAGTTCCTGCACGCGGGTGAAGCGGTCGAATTCCAGCGGGTCGAAGCCCTCGCCCTCGCGCGACTGCATCTGGCGCGACTGCATCTGGCTTTCGGCCTGCACCTCGATGTCGCGCAGCTGCTGGCGCAGGCGCTGCAGGTTGCCGGTGAGTTCGCCCATGGCGCCGCGCAGCTGCTCGACGGAGGCCTCGATGCGGCCCCGGGTGATGATGACCTCGCCGGCCTCGGCCATCAGGCGGTCGAGCAGCTGGGCGCGGATGCGCACGGCGGGCCCGCCGGTGGCGGATGCGGGCGCGGCGGCCGGGGCGATGGCGGCGGCCAGCGCGGCGTCACGGGCCATGTCGGCGCCGGCGACGTGCGCGCTGCCGGCTGCCGGCGCGGCGGTGTCGCCCGGCGGGCCGGCGGTCGCTGCGCCGTCGGTGGCCGGATCGGTGGCGGCCGTACGCGAGTCCGCGTCGGCACCGGTCTCGCCGGTGTGCAGTTGCAGCGCCGGGGCGCTGTGCTCGGCCGCCACGGTGTCGGCCGCCAGTTGCTGGCGGCGCGCCTCGTCGGCGGTGTCGGCGGCGCGCAGGCGGTCGAAGTCGGCCTGCAGGGCATCGAGCCGGGCCAGGGCCTGCGCCAGCCCGGCGCGCGCGGCCTCGCCGCCGGCCAGCGGCTCGAGGGCCGATTCCATCTGGTGGGCGCGCTGGCCCAGGCGCATGGCACCGGCCAGCCGGGCGCTGCCCTTGAGAGTGTGCAGTGCGCGCAGCGCGGCGTCGCGCGCCGGGGCGTCGTCCGGCCGGTCGGCCCAGGCGCGCAGGGCGGCACTGAGCGCGGGCAGCAGGTCGGCGGCCTCTTCCTCGAAGATGGGGAACAGCTCGTGGTCGACGGCGTCCTGCACGGCGCCGAGTTCGTCCTCGGGCTCCAGGGCCACGTCCGGGCCGGCCGGCTCGGCCGCGGCAGCGGGGGCAGGCGATGCCGCCAGCAGGGCCCGCAGCCGCTCGACCAGGCCGGGCGCAGGCGGCTTCACAAAGCCGGCCGCGAACTGGTGCAGCAGGCGGCGGATGTCGTCGGCGGCTTCCAGCAGCACGGCGGCCTGCGGATCGCCGGCGCGCTGGCTGCCCTGCAGGTGCTCCAGCGCATGCTCCAGGCTGCGGGCCAGCTCGGACAGCGGCATGAAGCCGACGGTGGCGGAGCTGCCGGCCAGCGAATGGGCGGCGGCGACGGCCTCGTCGGGCAACCGGTCGGCCGGCGCCTGGGCCCAGCGGCCGAGCAGCGCGGCAAGCTGGCCGGACCAGTCCTCGGCCTCCGCGAGATAGACGTTGTAGAGGGCCGCGGGAATGCGCAGGCCGCCGACGAGGCGCACGTCCTCGCTGCGCGCGGGTGGCGCGTCGGGCGCGGCGGGATCCAGGGCCTCGCCGACGGTGCCAGGCCCGGCCGTGGCACTTGCCGTGGCACGGCCGTCACCCGCGTCACCCGCGTCGGGCGCCTCGGCCGTCCGCGAGGCATCGCCGGCCAGGGCGGCCTGCATGGCTTCGGCACTGGACGCGGTGGGCACGCTGGGCACGCTGGACACGCTGGACACACCGGGCGACACAGAGGCCGGCGGCGGATCGTCGCGGTGCAGCTGCTGGGTCACGGCGTAGCCGGCGGTGTCCGTGAACTCGGCGGTGTCGGTGAAAGGCAGGCCGTCGGCAAAGGGTGCGGCGTCGGGGAAGGCGGCCGTGTGCAGGAACGGTGTGGGCCCAGGGCCGATCGCGACGGCAGGCACAGGCTCGAGCGCCGGCAGGGGCGTGAGCCCGGCTGGACCGGCCGCGTCGGCATCGGTGTGGGCGGCTTCGGCTTCGGCTTCGGCAGCCAAGGGGGGCTCGACGGCGGGTGGCACCGCACTGGCCTGCGGAACCGGCGCCTGCGCCGGCAGGACTTGGGCTGGCGGCGGCGCCGGTTCCGGCGGCTGCATGGACAACTCGAAATCGACGGCCGTGAGCGCTGCGGGCGGCAGGTCCTCCTCGTTCGACGCCTCGTCCCGGGACATCGGCGCCAGCGTCGGCGGCGCTTCCGCTTCCGCTTCCGCGCTCGCCGGCTCGCGGCGCAGGGGCGCGGGCAGGGTCGGCGCTTCGTCATCGGCGAGTTCGGCCTCCATCCGGGTGTGGCCGAAGCTCGACGCGTCCAGCGGGCGCGGCGCGGGCCGGGCCGGGGCCGGCGGATCGGGCAGCAGGAAGTCCAGCTCGGCCGGGCCGGTCGGCCCGCCCAGGTCCAGGCCGCCGAGCAGCGTGGGCGGTGCCGGCTCGGCCGGCAGCGGCTCCAGCGGGGCCGGCTGGGTGACGGCGTCGAAGTCGGGCTCGAAGACGGGCAGCGGCGCCGCGGCGGGCGCGGCGGCCGGTGGGTGCGCCGGCAGCCCGATCAGCGCCTGCATGGGCGCGAGCCAGGGCGCCGGCGGCGCCGGCGGCGTATCCGCCGCGATGGCCTCGACCCAGCCGCCGAAGCCGGCCAGGGCGCCGTCGACCGCGTCCAGCAGCGGCGCGTCGGCCCGGCGCTGCTCGGCCAGCCAGGTGTTGAGCACCTGCTCGCAGGCCCAGGCGGCCTCGCCGAAGTCGGCCAGCGCCACCATGCGGGCGCTGCCCTTGAGGGTGTGGAAGGCGCGCCGCAGCACGGTGAGCCCGTCGCCGCCGGCGGGGCCCCGGCGCAGGCCGTCCAGGGCGCCACGGCCGGCGGCCAGCACCTCGCGCGCCTCGTCCAGGAAGATGTCGCGCAGGTCGTCCTCGCCCAGTTCCTCGACGGCCAGGCCGGGCGTGGGGATCGGCGTCGGCGTGGCGGCAGCGGGTGCGGCGGCGGGCGGCTGCGCATTCCAGCGCTCGGCAGCGCGGCTGAATTCCTCGAGCGCCGGCGCAACCGGTGCCTCCGCCGAGGTGCCGCCCGGCGCCGCAGCGGTGGCCGGCGGCGTCGCGGCGGCAGCCGGGGGCATCGCGGCAGCGGGCGTCGGGCCGACGGGCGTCGGGGACTCGGCGGCAGGGCCCGCACCGGCCGGCGCGCCCAGCTCCGCCAGGCGCTGGGCGATCTGCGCGTCCACCACCTGCGTGCTGTCCACCGGCAGTTCGGCGGCGTGCGGCACCGCCGGGCCGGGCGGCGCCGCCTGCCGGCCCATGATCGGGTTGAGCCGGCCGCTCGCCTCGTCGAAGACGAACAGCCGCCGTGCCAGCGCCGCCTGGTAGGCCAGCATGTCGATCAGGAAGCCCAGGGCGCCCAGGTTGTGGCCCAGCAGTTCGGCGACGGGCCCGTCGGCGGACACGACGCCCTTGCCGGCGCCTTCGAGCAGCAGGCCTTCCACGTCCTCGCGCATGCGCAGCACCGCGCGCGCGGCCTGGTCCACGCCCAGCACCGACAACACGCCGCGCATCTGCGTCAGCTGGCCGGGCACGGCGCGCAGCACGCTGCCGTCGCCGGGCCGGCGGAAGAACTGGTCGAGCGCCTTTTCCAGCTCGGCCAGGTGCACGCGCAGTTCGTCCACCACGGTGCCCAGGCTCTGGCGGTCGCTCACACGGTGGTAGAGCGCCTCCATCCACGGCGCCAGCGGCTCGGGCGTGCGGCCCTCGCGGGCGCTTTCGATGCGGGTGGCCAGTTGCACGATGCGGCCGGCGACCTCGCGGTCCTGCGGATCGAGGTCGTCGAAGGCCGCCTCCACGTGCAGCAGGGCGGTCGCGACTTCGAGCGCCAGCTCGGTGCTGGGCGGCTCGGCGCGCTGGATGACCTCGGCCAGCGCCTGGTCGAAGGCCTGCACCAGCGGCGCGGCGGCCGGGTACAGCGCCATGAGCGATTCGCCCAGCTGCGCGAAGCTGTCGGAGGCCGGCCGCAGGTGGTTGAGGTCGCCTTCGGACAGGGTGGACCAGCAGGCCTTGGCGGCCTCCACGCGGCGGCGCGCCTGGGCGAGCAGCGCGGGGTCGAAGCGGCCGTAGCGGCGCTGCTCGTAGTCCACCGGCTCGGTGCGGCCCAGGCCCCAGGCGCGGCGCACGGTGGTCAGCAGCGGCTGCGGTTGCGGCTGCGGTGCCGGGCCGGCCTGGCGCGCCTGGGCGCAGAAGAAGAGCAGGTCCTGCCCCAGCCGGTCGGCCACCGGCGCCGGGCCGCGGGCGAGCGCGGCGTACTGCAGCATCACGCGCGAGGCGGTGCGGCGCACGTAGGCATCGGCGTCGAGCACACCGGCCGCCACCGATTCGAAGAAGGCCCCGGCCAGCAGCCAGAAGCCGGCGGCGGGCGTGCCGGGCGGCGCGCCGGCCATCAGGCGCAGGCACAGCGCGGCCAGACGGCGCGCGGCCTCGGGGCTGCCGCTCTTGACCACCTGCAGCAACTCGCGGTCGAGCCCGGTGCGCACCTGCGCATCCAGGCCCAGGATGGGCACGTTCTCCGGCCGCGGCAGCACCGGCCAGGCCCAGGACGTTGTCCACAGGTCGGCCGGATGGATGCGCTCGGCCCCCGCCAGCGCCAGCATGTCGCGGTAGGCGGGAAAGAGCCCCAGCGCCGGCGCCGGCCGCCCGGCCAGCCTCCGGGCCAGGTAATCGGCCAGGGCGAAGCTGGCGCGCTCGACGCCGACCACGCCCTCCTCGCCGAAGGCGGCGCGCTCGCGGCGCATGCGCTGCACGGCGGCCTCCATGGCGCCGGCCAGCCGGGCGGCAGCGCCCTGCCCCACCATCTGCAGCGCACCGGCGGCCTGGTGCAGGTGCTGCGCGGCGGCCTGCAGCTCGCTGTCGTCCGTCGGCCGGCCCTGCTGGCCGTACTGGCTGATCTGGGTGGACTGCAGCTGGTGGTAGAGCGCCTTGACGGCCTCTTCGAGCGACTTGCGCAGCTCGGCATGCACCCAGGCCAGCGGGCCCAGGTCGGTGGTGGCGGGCTCGGCGGCCGGCGGCGCACTGGCGGGATGGACGTTCATGGCGCGTGCTCAGGAAATGAAGGCCGCCCGGGGGCGCGAACCCGTCATGCGATGCGGAAGCGGGCCACGGACTGGCGCAGTTCCTCGGCCATCTGCGACAGCTCGCGCACCTGGCGGGCGGTGGCACGGGTGCCCTCGCCGGTCTGCTCGGTCACGGCGAAGATGTGCTGGATGCTGGCGGCTACCACGTTGGCCGATTCGGCCTCGCGCGCGGCGGACTGCGAGATCTCCTCGATCAGCTCGGCCAGGCGGCGCGACACGCGGTCGATCTCGGACAGTGCCGTGCCCGCGTTGTCCGACAGGCGTGCGCCCTCGACCACGCCCTGCGTGGAGCGCTCCATGGCGCCCACCGCGTCCTGCGTGTCGGTCTGGATGGCCTTGACCAGCGCGGCGATCTGCCGCGTGGCGTCCGCCGAGCGCTCGGCCAGGCGCTGCACTTCCTCGGCCACCACCGAGAAGCCGCGCCCCGCCTCGCCGGCCGAGGCCGCCTGGATGGCGGCGTTCAGGGCCAGCACGTTGGTCTGTTCGGTGATGTCGGAGATGAGTTCGGTGATCTCGCCGATCTCCTGCGAGGACTCGCCCAGGCGCTTGATGCGCTTGGCGGTGTCCTGGATCTGGTCGCGGATGGCGTTCATGCCGCCGATGGTGTTCTGCACCGCCGACAGGCCCGACTCGGCCGCCTGCAGCGACTGCCGCGCCACCGCCGCCGATTCCTGCGCCTGGGCCGACACGCCATTGATGCGCTCGGCCATGCTCAGCACCGACTGGCCGGTCTCGCGGATCTCGCGCAGCTGTTCGGTGGAGGCGGCCAGCAGCTCGGTGGAGGTCTGGTCCACCGCGCCGGTGGTGTGGGCCACCCGGGTCGCCGTGTTCTGCACGTTGCCCACCAGCATGCGCAGCTCTTCCACCGTGTAGTTGACCGAGTCGGCGATGGCGCCGGTGATGTCCTCGGTCACGGTGGCCTGCTGGGTGAGGTCGCCCTCGGCCACCGTCTGCAGCTCGTTCATCAGGCGCAGGATGGCGCTCTGGTTGGCGCTGTTGACGCGCTCCGACTCGCGCGCCTGTTCTTCCGCGCGGCGGCGTTCGCGCTCGGCCTCGGCCGCGCGCTCGCGGCCCTCGCTGACCTGCAGCCAGCCGATGGCGCCGGCCAGGCCCAGGGCGGCCAGCGACAGCAGCACCAGCAGCGCCAGCTCTTCCACGCCCAGGCCGGTGCGCGACTGCAGCGCGGCCTGCAGGTCGCCGAGGGCACGCCGCAGCGGCTCGCTGTCGGCCAGCACGGCGGCCTGGGCCTCGCGCGCGGCCACCACGCCCTGCAGGTTCTGCAGCACCACGCGGGCCTGCGCCTGGTTCTGGACGTGGCCGGCCAGCAGGGCCGCCAGGGCCTCGCGCGCCGACGCGTCGCGCAGGCCCGGCAGGCGCAGCGCCGTGCTGCCGTCCTGCAGGCCGCGGGCCAGCTCGTCGAAGCGGGCCATGTCCTTGTTGAGCAGGAACACGGCATCGGGGCTCACGCCGTCGACCGTGAGCAGCTCGCTGGCCGACTTGCCGATGCGCTGCGTGAGCATCGCCAGCTGCCCCGCCGCCTGCACCTCGGCCGGCGTCCCGGCGCGGGCCACGGCGGCCTGCACCGCCTCGGCCAGCTCCAGCTGTTCGGCCGACTGGCGCGCGATGGTGCGCAGCCCGGTGCCCACCTGCGTCAGCACCTTCTGCTGGCCCAGCACCACCTTGGCGCCGCGCTCGGCCCGCGCCGCCAGCGGCTGGATGCGCGACATCAGCCCGGCGTCGTCCGCGCCCAGCGGCGCGAGGCGCAGGGCCTCGTCGCCGTTGGCCAGGCCGGCCACGCGGCGCGCCAGGTCGTCGGTGCTCTCGCGCAGCTCGGCGAAGGCGGGCACCGTGCCCACCAGCGCCTGCGACACCGACTTGGCCAGCCGCTGCGACTGCATCAGGGCCTGGCCGGCGGCGGCCAGCTGCTGCGACACGCGTTCGGCGCGCACGGCCGTCCAGGCCGCGGCGGCCAGCAGCAGCAGCACCACGAGCGCCAGTGCCGCGACCAGCCAGCGCGGCCGGCCGGCGCGCGCGGGCGCGGCGGCCCTGGAGGCGGCCTGGGACGGGGCGGCGGCCGGCTCGGCGGACGGGGCCGGCGCGTCGGCCGTGCGCGTCACCAGCCGCGTCGGCGGCAGCGGGCCGGGCGCGGTGATGGCGGCGAGCGGCGCGGGATTGGTGCGCACGGCCGAGAGGCCGTCGTCGCCGATCACCGTGTCGGGCTCGCCGGAACCCTCGGCACCGGCGCCCTGGCGCGGCAGAAATTTCTTCAGCGAATCGATCGATGTCACGGTCGGTCCTCGGCGTGAATGGAGGCGGCGGGCCGGCGGGCCACGGCGCGGGCGCGAGCTTGCAGGGCGCAGGCATGCGCGCCGTTCTGCCCTTCGACAGGCTCAGGGCGAACGGATGAAGGGCCGGGCGGCGCCAATGCCCGCAAGCCCACGGCGCGAGCGTTCTTCGGGGCGACCGGGCGAACGTGCACGTGCAGGCCTCCGGCTTCGCCTGCGGCGCGAGCGTTCTTCGGGGCGGCCGGGCGAACGCTCATGCCGCAATCTGCAGGAAGGCGGACTCGGTCGCCAGCGCCTGCAGGTCCAGCACCTGCCAGGCCTGGCCCTGCGCGTCCTCCAGGCAGGGGCCGAGCCAGGGTGGGCGCACGGCGTCGGCCTGCTGCACCCGCAGGAAGCTGCCGGCGCCGCGCAGGCCCAGCAGGCGGTCGACCCGCAGCGCGGCGTTGACGCCCAGCGCATCGCCCAGCGCCACCAGGTGCGCCGGCGCGTCCTCGGCGACGGGCTCGGTGGCCGGCAGCGGCGAGTCGGCCAGCCAGTGGGCCAGCCGGATCACGCCGCACAGCCGGCCGCGGAGGTTGGCCACGCCCAGGAACCAGGGCCGCACGTGCGGCACCGGCTGCGGCGCGGTCCAGGGAAAGATCTCGCCCGCCTGCGGCAGCGGCAGCAGGCAGGCCCGCCCGCCCGCATGCACCGCCAGCCATTGCGCCGCCACGGGGCGCGACTGGGCCGCCTGCAGGCGCTCGGCCAGCCGGGCCTGGAAGGCGCGCAGGGTCTCGCGTTCGGCCATGGCGGGGTCGCGGCGCGGCGCCGGTCAGCCCAGCGCGCGGATGCGCGCCAGCAGGTCGTCGGGCTGCACCGGCTTGACGATGTAGTCGCGCGCGCCCTGGCGCAGGCCCCACACGCGGTCGGTCTCCTGGCCCTTGCTGCTGCACAGGATGACCGGCACCTGGGCGAAGCGCGGGTCGCGCATCAGGCTGCGCGTGAACTGGAAGCCGTTCTGGCCGGGCATGACGATGTCCATCAGGATCAGGTCGGGCAGGCCGACCTCCAGGTGGCGCATGGCGGCATCGGCGCTCTCGGCGGTGCGCACGGCATAACCGTTGCGCTCGAGCACGTCGGACAGAAACATCAGCTCGGTGCGGGAGTCGTCGACGACGAGCACGCTGCGGATGGTCATGGGCGCATTCCCCTCGCGGCCAGGCACGCAGGGCGTGGCGGGCGGTGTGTTGGTGATGGCGGACGGCCGGGAACGCTCATGCGCGTGCGGCGGCGGGGCTGCCGCCGAACTGCCGCACCGCCTGCAGCAGCTGGTCCTTGGTGAAGGGCTTGGTCAGGTAGTCCTGCGAGCCGACCATGCGGCCACGCGCCTTGTCGAACACGCCGTCGCGCGAGGACAGCATGACCACCGGCACGTGGCTGAACTGCGCATTGCGCTTGATGATGGCGCAGGTCTGGTAGCCGTCCAGCCGGGGCATCAGGATGTCGCAGAAAATGAGCTGCGGCTGGTGGTCGCTGACCTTCGACAGCGCGTCGTAGCCGTCCTCGGCCAGCAGCACCTCGTGGCCGCCCTGCTTGAGGAAGATCTCGGCGCTGCGCCGGATCGTGTTGCTGTCGTCGATCACCAGCACCTTGAAACCCGATCCGTTCGCACTCATGGCAATCCTCTCGTCTTGGCCGCCGGCCCGCGCGGGCACCGCAGCGCCGCATGCCCGCCGGCGCGGGCGGCCCGCAGATGCCTCAGATCTCGACCATTTCGAAGTCTTCCTTGCGGGCGCCGCACTCCGGGCAGGTCCAGTTCATCGGAACGTCGGCCCAGGCGGTGCCGGGGGCAATACCATCGTCCGGCCAACCCGCCGCTTCGTCATAGATCCACCCGCAAATCAGGCACATCCAGGTTTTCGTATTCATCGCAGCTTACGGGCCTCGTTCAAATAATGCAACAATTGTATCCAGACGTCACGTTTTCTGACCTTGTCAAGGGGTCGCGTGGCGCCCTCGCGCACGATGCCCACCGCCCCATGACCAGACCAGCCATTTCCGGGAGCGCGGCTGCGCAATCGGCTGATGTTAACGAAGCTGACGTGGCGGGGGACGACGACGCGCAGGAAGCCGGCGACGCCGCCGAAGACACGCGCCAGCCCTGCGTGCTGGTGTTCAACGCCGGCGACGCCACCGGCGCCACCGGCCTGAGCGCCGATGCCCTGTCCATCGCGTCAGTGGGCGCACACATGCTGGGCGTGACCACCGGCGTCTACGTGCGCGACACCGCCCAGGTCTTCGACCACGTGGCGCTGGACGAGGAGCAGGTGGCCGAGCAGGCGCGCGCCATCCTGGAGGACGTGCCGGTGCAGGCCATCAAGGTCGGCTTCGCCGGCAGCCCGGACAACCTGAGCCTGGTGGCGGAGGTGGCCTCCGACTATCCCGAGGTGCCCGTCGTCGCCTACATGCCCAACCTGTCGTGGTGGGAGGACGAGCCCATCGACAGCTACCTGGACGCCTTCCGCGAGCTGGTGCTGCCGCAGACGGCCGTGCTGGTGGGCAACCACGGCACGCTGCGCCGCTGGCTGCTGCCGGACTGGGACGGCGACCGCCCGCCCACGCCGCGCGACATCGCCCGCGCCGCCGGCGAGCACGGGGTGGCCTACACGCTGGTGACCGGCATCCTGCGGCCCGACGGCTGGCTGGAGAACGTGCTGGCCTCGCCCCAGTCGACCCTGCTCACCGAGAAGTACGAACGGCTGGAGGCCGTCTTCGCCGGTGCCGGCGAGACGCTCTCGGCCGCCCTGGCCGCGCTGCTGGCCACCGGCGCCGACCTGAGCGCCGCCGCCACCGAAGCCCTGGCCTACATGGACCGCTGCCTGGACGCGGGCTTCCGCCCCGGCATGGGCCAGGTGCTGCCCGACCGGCTGTTCTGGGCCCAGCCCGACGATGAGGAGGAGGACGACGACGCCGTCGAGCCCGATCCCGCCGACTTCGCGCTCCCCTCGCACGACACCCGCCATTGATCCCATGACCGACACCAACCAGCAACTCTTCGACCGCGCCCGCGCCGTGATTCCCGGCGGCGTCAATTCGCCCGTGCGGGCCTTCCGCGCCGTCGGCGGCACGCCGCGCTTCATCGCCCGCGCCCAGGGGCCCTACATGTGGGACGCCGCGGGCCAGCGCTACATCGACTACATCGGCTCCTGGGGCCCCATGATCCTGGGCCATGGCCATCCCGCCGTGGTCGAGGCCGTGCAGCGCGCGGTGGCCGAGGGCTTCTCCTTCGGCGCGCCGACCGAGCGCGAGATCGAGCTGGCCGAGGCCATCCTGGCGCTCATGCCGTCGATGGAGATGGTGCGGCTGGTCAGCTCCGGCACCGAGGCCGCCATGAGCGCCCTGCGCCTGGCGCGCGGCGCCACCGGCCGGCGCCACATCGTCAAGTTCGAGGGCTGCTACCACGGCCATGCCGATGCGCTGCTGGTCAAGGCCGGCTCGGGCCTGGCGACCTTCGGCAACCCCACCTCCGCCGGCGTGCCGGCCGAGGTGGTGCAGCACACGCTGGTGCTCGAGTACAACAACGTCGCCCAGCTCGAAGAGGCCTTCGCGCTGCATGGCCACGACATCGCCTGCGTGATGATCGAGGCCATCGCCGGCAACATGAACTTCGTGCGCGCCACGCCCGAATTCGCCCGCCGCTGCCGCGAGCTGTGCACGCAGCACGGCGCGCTGCTGGTGTTCGACGAGGTGATGACCGGCTTTCGCGTCGGGCTGCACGGCGCGCAGGGCGTGCTGGGCATCACGCCCGACCTGACGGTGCTGGGCAAGGTGATCGGCGGCGGCATGCCGCTGGCGGCCTTCGGCGGGCCGCGCGCCATCATGGAGCAGCTGGCGCCGCTGGGCCCGGTCTACCAGGCCGGCACGCTGTCGGGCAACCCGGTGGCCACCGCCTGCGGCCTGGCCACGCTCAAGGAGATCGCCCGCCCCGGCTTCTACGAGACGCTGTCGGCCAAGACCCGCGCCCTGGCCGAGGGCCTGCGCCACGCGGCCGCCGACGCCGGCGTGCCCTTCAGCGCCGATTGCGAAGGCGGCATGTTCGGCTTCTTCCTGCTGCCGCAGCTGCCGCAGAACTACGGCACGGTGATGACGAGCGACGGCGCCAGGTTCAACGCCCTGTTCCATGGCCTGCTGGACCGCGGCGTCTACATCGCGCCGGCTCTGTACGAGGCCGGCTTCGTGAGCGCCGCGCATGCGGCCGACGACATCGGCGCCACCATCGAGGCGGCGCGCGAGGTGTTTCGCACGCTCTGAGCACCGCGACGAGGCCGCGCGGCGCGCACGTGTCATCGGCGCCGCACGGCCCGCGGGTATAGTCCGCCCGCGCCCGGCCAGCCCGGGCCGTCGGCCGGAGGGGCCGGCGACGGCGCGGCCGGTTGCAGGCCGCCAACGATTCCAGGACGACCTGCCATGTTCTCCCTGCGCCCGCGGCCACTGCTGTGCGCCGCGCTCCTCGCCTGCGGCCCCGCCTTCGCCCAGACGTTGGACTTCACGCTGCCCACCTTCGACCAGCCCTTCGCGCTGGGCAAGACCTGGATCAACGTCGGCTTCTACTCGGCCCACTTCGACCGCGACAAGGGGCTGGAGGACAAGAACCCGGGCCTGGGCTTCGAATACCCGCTGAACGACGTCTACCGCGTCACGCTCGGCACCTTCCACAACAGCGACCGGCGGCAGTCGCACTACCTCGGCCTGTACGTGCTGCCGCTGGAGGTCTATGGCGTGCGCCTGGGCGCGGTGGTGGGCGGCTTCGACGGCTATCCCAACTACCGCAACGGCAACTGGTTCCCGGCGGTGATTCCCACCGCGGCCATCGAGGGCAAGAACTGGGGCCTGAACCTGGCGTACGTGCCGACGATCCGCAACCGGCTCTACGGCGCGCTGAGCTTCCAGCTCAAGTACCGCTTCGAATAATAGGGAGGGCCTCAGCGCGGCGCCGGCCGCTGCGCCAGCACCCACTGCGCCATCAGACGCGCGTCGGCCTCGCCGATCTGCGGATGGCGCGGCATGATCACCCGGCCCCAGTCGCCCACGCTGCCCTCGCGGATCTTGCGCGCCAGCAGCGCGACGGCGTCCGGGTTGCCGGCATGGCGCTCGGCGATGGCCTGCCAGCCCGGGCCCACCGCCTTGCGCTCAGCCAGGTGGCAGCGCGTGCAGTCGCTGGCCTGCACCAGCGCGAAGCCGGCGGCCACCGGGCCCGTGGCCGCCGCCGGCGGCTTGAACACGAAGCCGCGCAGCATGAACCAGCCGGTCGCCAGCATGCCGACGGCGGACATCACCACGAACAGGGCCAGCACGACCAGAAGCCAGCGCGGGCGGCGCGGCGGCGCGTCCTCGGGCACGTTCGGGCGGCCAGGCGTGCCCATCAGTGCCGGAAGTGGCGCACGCCGCTGAACACCATGGCCACGCCGCGCTCGTCGGCGGCGTCGATCACTTCCTTGTCGCGCATCGAGCCGCCCGGCTGGATGACGCAGGTGGCGCCGTGGTCGATCACCACGTCCAGGCCGTCGCGGAAGGGGAAGAAGGCATCGCTCGCCACCACCGAGCCGGCCAGCGACAGGCCGGCATGCTCGGCCTTGATGCTGGCGATGCGGGCGGAGTCGAGGCGGCTCATCTGGCCGGCACCGACGCCCAGCGTCATGCCGCCCTGGCAGAAGACGATGGCGTTGCTCTTGACGAACTTGGCCACCTTCCAGGCGAAGAGCAGGTCCTGCAGTTCGGCCTCGGTCGGCTGCTTCTTGGTCACGACCTTGAGGTCGGACAGCTGCAGCTCGTGGTTGTCGGCGGTCTGGATCAGCAGGCCCGAGCCCACGCGCTTGACGTCCTGCGCGTTGAGGCCGCGCGACCAGGCGCTGGCGCCGTCGCGCTTCACGCCATCGAGCGAGATCTGCAGCACGCGCACGTTGGGCTTGGTCTTGAGCAGCTCCAGCGCGTCGGCGCTGAAGGCGGGGGCCATCAGCACTTCGACGAACTGCTTGCCCACGGCCTGGGCGGTGCCGGCGTCCACCGGCGTGTTGAAGGCGATGATGCCGCCGAAGGCCGAGGTGGGGTCGGTCTTGAAGGCCTTGCCGTAGGCCTCGCCGGCGTCGGCGCCGATGGCCACGCCGCAGGGGTTGGCGTGCTTGACGATGACGCAAGCGGGCACGTCGAAGCTCTTGACGCATTCCCACGCGGCGTCGGCATCGGCGATGTTGTTGTAGCTCAGTTCCTTGCCCTGCAGCTGCTTGGCGGTGACCAGCGAGCCGGGCGCGGGATACAGGTCGCGGTAGAAGGCGGCGGCCTGGTGCGGGTTCTCGCCGTAGCGCAGGTCCTGCACCTTGACGAAGCGGCCGTTGCTCTGCGCCGGGAAGGCGCTGCGCTGCGGCACCGGCTGGCCGGCGCTGGCCTCGAAGTCCACGGCCGAGAGCCAGTCGCTGATGGCGGCGTCGTAGTTGCTGATGCGGTTGAAGGCGGCGACGGAGAAGCCGAACTTGGTCTTGTCGCTGATGCGGCCGCTGGCCTTCAGCTCGTCGAGCGCCACGGCGTATTGGCCGGCGTCGGTGAGCACTGCGACGTCCTTCCAGTTCTTGGCGGCGCTGCGCACCATGGCCGGGCCGCCGATGTCGATGTTCTCGATGGCGTCTTCCAGCGTGCAGCCGGCCTTGGCCACCGTGGCCTCGAAGGGATAGAGGTTGACCACCAGCAGGTCGATGGTGTCGATGCCGTGCTCGGCCAGCGCGGCAACGTGGGCCGGCAGGTCGCGGCGGGCCAGCAGGCCGCCGTGGATCTTGGGATGCAGCGTCTTCACGCGGCCGTCGAGCATTTCGGGAAAGCCGGTGTGGTCGGCCACCTCGGTCACGGGCAGGCCGGCCTCGGCCAGCAGCTTGGCGGTGCCGCCGGTGGACAGCAGCCGCACGCCCAGTGCGTGCAGGCCCTGGGCCAGGTCGAGGACGCCGGTCTTGTCGGAAACGGAAAGGAGTGCGGTCAGTGCCATGGGGATGCCAGTCGGGTCGGGGGCTTCGTTGGGATTCGGATCACTTGCCGAGCTTGTGCTCGAGCAGCTTCTTGCGCAGGGTGTTGCGGTTCAGGCCCAGCCACTGGGCGGCGCGAGACTGGTTGCCCTCGGCGCGTTCCATCACCACCTCCAGCAGCGGCTTCTCGACGGCGCGCACCAGCATGTCGTGCAGGCCGTCGGGCTCGGTGCCGCGCAGGTCGCGGAAGTAGTCTTCGAGGCTGGATTTCACGCACGCCTCGATCGTGTGTTTGCTCATGTCGTCGTTCGTTCGATGTTGTCGTGGCGGCGCCCGATCCCCGCGCGCCGAGCGGCCGGCACCTGCGTTCAGCAGGTGAGGCAGCCGCTGTCTTCTTCGTCCTCGTCCAAGGCCCTCACCCCGGCACAGGCCTCGGGCATGCGGTCCATCCGCTCGCCCAGGGCCTCGAAATAGTCGGCCACGGCCTGCCACTGCGCCGCGGCATCCTCCAGCCGGTTCATGCGCTGGCGGAAGTCCTCGCCGTCCGGCAGGGCGCGCACGTACCAGCCGATGTGCTTGCGCGCGGTGCGCACGCCCGTCACCTCGCCGTAGAGGGCGTAGTGCTCGTGCAGGTGCGCCAGCAGCAGCCGGCGGACCTCGGCCACCAGCGGCGGCGCCATGGTCTCGCCGGTGGCCAGGAAATGGCCCACCTCGCGGAAGATCCAGGGCCGGCCCTGG
>NZ_LDSL01000049.1 GCF_001476815.1 Pseudacidovorax intermedius
GGCCCTACGACCGCGCCACCACCTGCGACAGGTAGCGCACGACGGTGGCGCGGTCGTAGGGCCGACCCGAGCGGCCGACCTCGTGGAAATCGGGATGGAGCAGGGCCTCGAGCCGCGCGGCGTCACCGGGCAGGCCGGGATGGTGCAGGGCCACCTCCAGCTGCTGCAGGTGGGCGCACAGGGCGTCGTCGTCGTCGTGGGGGTCGTCGTGCGTCATGGCCGGATGGATCGTGCAGATCGTGGAAAGACAGGGTACCGCGCCACCTCAGTGACCCATGGCGCTGACGCGCCGCCTGAGCGGCATGAAACCGGCGCCATCTTCTTGATCGAATGGCAGCGGAGCAGGCCACGCCAGTGCACCCGCGGAACCGGCTTTGCCGGGCCGCCGGGTGCGCCCCTCGAGGGGGATTGGACTTCCACACGCAGTGAGGAAGTCCAAACGGGGTGGTCTCATTTCAGTTGCTCCACCGCGCCCGTGCGCGTCCCACGACCCATGAAACTGGCGTGTAATTGAGAGGCGGCGTCCGGCGCAGAGGTCGGTTCGTACTTGGTGCTTCGAGCTCGTATTTCAGTTGGACCCGCGGCCTCACGAGCACCCCGCACTGTCGCCACGGGCCTTGTGCCCCGGAGCACGCACTTCAGAGTTCGACGACGTGGGCCGCATGCCGATGTCGCCGCACTTTGGAGGTCAACATGGATGTGATCTACCCGCGCTGCGCGGGACTGGACGTGCACAAGCAGACGGTCGTGGCTTGTGTGCGAATCGTCGGCGGTGCTGCACCGGTGCAAGAGGTACGCACGTTCGGCACGACGACGACCGATCTGCTGGCACTGGCGGACTGGTTGGAGTCCTTCGGCGTGCAGCAGGTGGCCATGGAAGCCACAGGCGTCTACTGGAAGCCGGTGTGGCACATCTTGGAGGGGCACTTCGAGCTGATTCTGGCCAATGCCGCACACGTCAAGAACTTGCCAGGACGCAAGACCGATGTGAACGACTCGATGTGGCTGGCCGATCTGCTGGCTCACGGCCTGATCCGCGCCAGCTTCGTGCCGCCCACGGCCGTGCAGGAACTGCGTACGCTCACCCGCACCCACAAGCAGTTCGTGCGTGAGCGCGCCGCGCATGTGCAGCGCATCGAGAAGCTGCTGGAGGACGCCAACATCAAGCTGTCCAGCGTGATCACCGACATCACCGGCAAGAGCGGACGCGCGGTGCTCAAGGCGCTCATCGAGGGGCAGACCAACCCCGAACGACTCGTCGAGCTGGTCAGTCGCGTCAAGGCCAGCCGCGCCGAACTCCTCGAAGCGCTGCGCGGTCGGGTCAGCGCGCACCACCGCTTCATGCTCAAGCTGCACCTGGGACACATCGAAACGCTCGATCAAACGATCGACTCCATCGAGAAGGAGGTGGGCCAGGGGCTGCAGCCGTTTCGACAAGCCGCCAAGCTGCTGACCACGATGCCCGGTATCAGCGATGTCAGTGCCAATGTGGTCGTGGCCGAGATCGGCATCGACATGTCGCGCTTCGCCACGCCTGGCCATCTGCTGTCCTGGGCGTGCCTGTGCCCGCGCAATGACGAGAGTGCTGGCAAGCGCCGCAGTACACGTCTGCGCCGTGGCGGCGTCTGGCTCAAGACCACGCTGGTGCAAGCGGCCTGGGCAGCCATCAAGGTCAAGGGCGGCTATCTCCAGGCTCAGTTCCAACGACTGCGTGCCCGGCGCGGCACCAAGAAGGCCATCGTCGCCGTCGCAGCCTCCATGCTCACCGCGGCCTGGCACATGCTGCGGGATGGCACCGAATGGCAAGACCTCGGCGCCGCCCACTTCAATCGCGCCGACGTCACCAAGACCGCCAACCGGCTCATTCGCCGCCTTCAGCAGATCGGCTACAAAGTCGAGGCCACTCCGGCCTGAGGGTGAGTGTTTCACTTCAGCGGCAGGATGAGCGTGGCCAGCGCGCCACCGCCTTCGGCATTGCCGAGCGCGATGGCGCCGCCGTGCAGCGCCGCGATCTCGCGCACGAAGGCCAGGCCCAGGCCGGTGCTCTTCTTCTGGCTGTGCGGCCGTGCCAGCGAATAGAACTTCTGGAAGACCTGCGCCTGGGCATAGGCCGGGATGCCCGGCCCCTGGTCGCGCACCGCGATCACGCCGCGCCGGCCCTGCAGCCGCAGGCTCAGGCGCACCGTGCCGCCCTCGGGCGAGAAGTCGATGGCGTTGTCCAGCAGGTTGCCCACGGCCTGGCGCAGCAGCAGCGGGTCGCCTTCGGCATGCACCTCGCCGATGTCCTCGCGCAGGCCCTGCACGTCGAAGACGATGCCGCGGCGCGCCGCCGCCGGTGCCGCGCCCGCCGCCGCCTCGCGCAGCAGGGCGCCCAGGGCCACCGGCTGGACCTGGTCGAGCACGCGGCGCGTCTCCAGGGCGGTGAGCTCCATCATGCGGTCCACCAGCTGCTGGATGCGTTCGCTCTCGCGGCCGATGTTGGCCAGGAAGCGCTCGCGCTCCTCGGGCGGCATGCCGGCCTCCTGCAGCAGCTCGGCGGCGCCGCGGATGGCGGACAGCGGACTCTTGATCTCGTGGGTGAAGGTCTGGACGTAGTCGGCCACGTAGTTGCGGCCGGTGAGGGCATCGCCCATCTCCTGCACCGCCGCGCGGCCCATGGCGGCGGCACGCCGCAGCATGCGCAGCGGATGGAAGCCGCGCTGGGTGCGCAGCCAGCGGATGTAGTCCGCCGTCAGGCCGAAGGGCCGCACCAGCCAGACCGAGACGATCAGCGCCAGCACCAGCAGCGCCGCCGCCGAGCCGGCGCCGACCCAGATCACGCGCTCGCGGGCGTCTTCCACGAACTGGCCGAAGCTCTGCACCGGCTTGCCCACGCCCACCATGCCGACGATCTCGCCGGCCCAGCGGATCGGTGCGCCGACGTAGAGCACGGAGCTGAGCGGATCGCCTTCCACGTCGCGCGTGGCCCGGGCGCCGTAGCTGCCGGCCAGGGTGCGGCTGACGTCGATCCAGCGCGAATAGTCGGCACCCAGGGCGCGGCCGGTGGAGTCGTAGATGACCCGGCCACTGCGGTCGGTGACGTAGACCCGCAGCTCCACCTTCTGCTTGTGCAGGTTGTAGATCTGGGCCGAGAACTCGCGGGCGTAGAGGGCGCGGAACAGCGGCTCCAGCCGCCGGGTGTCGATGGCGCCGGCGATCACGTCCTGCTCGACCAGCGTGGCCATGAGCTGGGCGATCTCCACCTGGGCTTCCTCGGCCGATTCGCGGTAGCGCGGATCGATGTCGCCCACCACCCGCCACAGCAGCCAGGAGATGCCGGCCACGTAGATCAGCAGCACGGCCAGGAAGATGCGGGTGCGCCGGCTCGGCGTGCGCATCATGGGACGAGGGCGGCGGCGGACGGCAGGTCTTCGTGCAGCGCGTAGCCCGTGCCGCGGTGGGTGCGGATGGCTTCCACCTCGGGCGCCACGGCGCGCAGCTTGGCGCGCACGGTCTTGACGTGGGCATCGACGGTGCGGTCCAGGCTTTCGCTGTCGCCGCCCCACACGCGGTCGAGCAGTTCCTCGCGGCTGAACACGCGGCCCGGGCGCTGCACCAGCAGGCGCAGCAGGCCGAATTCGTAGCGCGACAGCTCCAGCACGCGGCCGTAGTAGCGGATCTGCAGGCGTTCGTCGTCGACCACGAAGGGCAGCACGGACGCTGTAGGCGCCGCCGCCACGGCGCCTGCAGCCGGCAGGCCCGCGGGCACCGCCGGCGACCCGGCCCGCTGGCTGCGCCGCAGGATGCCCCGCACCCGCGCCACCAGTTCCCGCGGCGAGAAGGGCTTGGCGATGTAGTCGTCGGCGCCCAGCTCCAGGCCCACCACCCGGTCGATCTCGTCGGTGCGGGCCGTGAGGAAGACGATGGGCACGTCCGCCGCGCCGGGCAGGGCCTGCAGCCGGCGGAAGAGCTCGAAGCCGTTCATGTCGGGCAGGCCGATGTCGAGGATGGCCAGCGCCGGCGGTTCGGCCGCGAAGGCCGCCAGGGCGGCGCCGGCCGTGGCGCACCACACCGGCGAGAAGCCGTCGCTGCGCAGCACGTACTGCACCGTGTCGGCGATGCCGGGCTCGTCCTCCGCCACCAGGATGCGCGGCCGTCCCCCGACCGGCAGGGCGGTCGCGGCCGGGTTGGCAGCGGGGGTGGGCATCGACATGGGAGCGGATCGTAGCGGCGCGCCCGGCACCGACCCAGCGATTTCGGAAAGACCGTGGATCCCGCTTTGACGCAATGCGCCGGAGTTGTCCTGACTTTGCTCTTTTCTTTTATTTCAATGTTAGTCGTCGTAGGTAAGGGTAGGCCCCGGCTGTGGATAACGCCGTTTTCCCGTGGCCGGCCATGGTTTTGGCGTCGCGCCACGGATGTGGGCAACCCTGCGCCGCTGCTGTCGCCGCCGGATGAACAACTGGAGCGGATCCGGCCGGACTGTGGACAAGAGGGACCTTGTTCCAGCGTCATCCCCAGAGTTGTTCTTTGACAGACCCGGTGCTTCCTGGCTGCGACCCGGCCCGGCCGGACAAAACTGTGCACTGCGGAATTTTTGAGCAGTCTGAGGATAGCCCTTGTAAATCAAAGACTTGCGAAGGCTTTACAAGGCAGTCCGACAGTTGCCCACAAAGTTGTCCAACGAAAGTGGGGAAAGACGCGGTTTTTTGGCGGGCATGGGGTCCGGGCGGCGGACGGACGTGCCGTGCATGGTCGGCTCCGGACCAATCGACGGCCGCGCGGACTTTTTTCGAGGGCGCGGCTTGTCCCGGTTTTCTTCTTCATGACTTCTATATCTACTTAGTCGTAATAGATAAGGAAAGCGCCTTTCTGTGGACAACCCTGCTTTTCCGGTGCGCGACAGGGATTTGCCGTCAGGCCACCACTGTGGGCAGGGTTGCGTCCGCACTGTCGCGGCGACGGGGACAAATCCCCTGCGACGTCGCCCCCTGTGGATAAGGCGCGGGTTGTGCCGGATTCATCCCCAGTGTTGTCCTTTGACAGGGTCCATCAATTGTGGGATTGCGCATTGGCGGCCAAAAATATGCACTGCCCAATAATGAGGCAGATTGTTGAATGTCTTTGTGAATCAACGGCTTGCGGAGGCTTTACAAGACAATGCGCGAGTTGCCCACAAAGTTATCCAGCGCAGGTGGGGAGAATGGTGGAAAGGGCGTACGGCGAGGGCCCGAGCGCCATGGCGCCCGGCTTTTCCACACCGGAGGTGCATTGGCGGGCAGCCGCGGGCGGTGCAGGGCGGCGTCGAGCCGGCCGCCCACGGTGGACATTCAGGGAAAGCGGCGCCGCACGACGGCCGTGCGGCGCCCAACGGCCGGATCAGGCCGAAGGCGGCGGACCCGCCAGGTCCTCGAGGATGGGACAGTCCGGCCGGCCGTCGCCGCGGCAGCCGTGGATCAGGTGCGCCAGCGTGCCGCGCATGGCCTGGAGTTCGGCGATGCGGCGGTCCAGGTCCTCCAGGTGCTCGCGCGCGATGCGCTTGACGTCGGCGCTGGAGCGGCCGCGGTCCTGCCAGAGGCCGACGAGGCGGCCGATCTCGTCCATGGAAAAGCCCAGGTCGCGCGCCCGCTTGACGAAGCGCAGCGTGTGGACATCGGCCTCGCCATACAGGCGGTAGCCGCCCTCGGTGCGCGCGACGGGCGGCAGCAGGCCCAGGCGTTCATAGTGGCGCACCATGCGCGCCGACACGCCGGAGTGCGCCGCCGCCTGGCCGATGGTGAGGGGGGCCGACGCAGGGGCCGGGGCGGCGGCCCCGCTTCGGCTGCGGGGAGAACGGGTCGCCATGCGCAGACGGCGCGAACCGGCGCGTTCAGCCCTGGACCGTGTAGCCCGCCTCGCGGATGGCGGACTGCAGGGCGTCGGCGGTTTCGGCGCTCTGCACCTCGACGCGGCCGGTGGGCAGGTCGATGCGCACGTCGGCCTCGGGGTCGACGTCCTGCACCGCCTGCGTGACGGCGCGCACGCAGTGCTGGCAGCTCATGCCTTGGACCTGGAAAACCTGGGTGGACGGGGTGCTCATGAAATAAATCCTTGTTCAGGGCCTAAAAAAAAGGGACACGGCGGACTGTGGACCTTGACATCATGGCAAGGTCAAGGCCAGGGTGCCGGCGAACGGCGGCTTGACCTTGCCACCATGTCAGGCCTTAGCCTTCCAGCCATGAATACGATCGACATCGCCATCCGGCCCGCTGCCGCGCCGACGCTGGACCTGGGCATCGGCGGCATGACCTGCGCCTCCTGCGTGGCGCGGGTCGAAAAAGCCTTGCGCCAGGTGCCTGGGGTGGAAGAGGCCAGCGTCAACCTGGCCACGGAGACGGCGCGGGTGCGTCTGGCCTCGGGCGATGCCGCGGCGGCCGAGCCCTTGCTGCGGCGGGCGGTGCGCCGTGCGGGCTACGAGCCCCGGGCCGCCGGTGCGCCCGAGGCCGACGCGGCGCCGGGCCTGTGGCAGGGCGTCGGCCCGGTGGCGGCGGCCTTGCTGCTGTCCCTGCCGCTGGTGGCGCCCATGCTGGGCCTGCCGCTGGGTCAGGACTGGATGCTGCCGGCCTGGCTGCAGTTCCTGCTGGCGGCGCCGGTGCAGTTCGTCCTGGGCGCGCGTTTCTACCGCGCCGGCTGGCATGCGGCCCGGGCGGGCACCGGCAACATGGACCTGCTGGTCGCCCTGGGCACCAGCGCCGCCTTCGGCCTGTCGCTGTGGCTCTGGTGGCGCGCGGCGCAGCATGGCGCGCACGCGGCCATGCCGCACCTGTATTTCGAGGCCTCGTCGGTCGTCATCGCGCTGGTGCTGCTGGGCAAGTGGCTGGAGACGCGTGCCAAGCGCCAGGCGACGGCGGCCATCCGGGCCCTGCAGCAGTTGCGGCCGGAGACGGCCCACCTGATCCAGGCCCGGGGCCGCCGCACCGAGGAAAGCGACGTGCCGCTGGCCGAGGTGATGGTGGGCGACCGGCTGGCCGTGCGCCCGGGCGAGCGCGTTCCGGCCGACGCGCGGGTGCTCGACGGCGAATCGGAGGTCGACGAATCCATGCTCACCGGTGAGCCGCTGCCGGTGGCCAAGGCCGAGGGCAGCCGCCTGACGGGGGGGTCGGTCAACGGCGCCGGCCGGCTGGTGGTGGAAGTGTTGGCCGTGGGCACCGAGAGCGTGCTCGCGCGCATCATCCGCCTGGTGGAGGATGCGCAGGCCGCCAAGGCGCCGATCCAGCGGCTGGTGGACCGCGTGGCCGCCGTCTTCGTGCCGGTGGTGCTGGTGCTGGCGCTGCTGACCCTGCTGGGCTGGCTATTCGTGGCCGGCGCGCCGCTGGAAACGGCGCTGATCCATGCCGTGGCGGTGCTGGTGATCGCCTGCCCCTGCGCCCTGGGTCTGGCCACGCCGGTGGCGGTGATGGCGGGCACCGGCGTGGCGGCGCGCCACGGCATTCTGATCAAGGACGCGTCGGCCCTGGAACGGGCGCACCGGGTGCACACGGTCGCCTTCGACAAGACCGGCACGCTGACGCGCGGGCAGCCGCAACTCAGCCGGCTCGACATGGTCGGTGGCCTGGACGAGGCCGACGCCCTGCGCATTGCCGCCACGCTGCAGCAGGGCAGCGAACATCCGCTGGCGCGGGCGGTGATGGCGGCGGCGGCGTCGCGGGGCCTGGCGCCCGACGAGGCGCGCGAGCTGCGCGCCGTGCCGGGTCGCGGCATCCGGGGTCGGGTCGATGGCGGGCTCTGGGCGCTCGCCAGCCTGCGCTGGTGCGAGGAACTGGGCGCCGGGCTGCCGGCCGGCCAGGTCGAGGCGCTGCTGTCCACCGGCGCATCAGTGTCCGCCTTGCTGCGCCTGGATGCCGCGGGCGAACAGGCGGTCGCCGTGGAGGCCCTGCTCGGCTTCACCGACGAGCCCAAGGCCGGGGCGGCGCAGGCCGTGGCCGCCCTGCGGGCCCGCGGTCTGCGGGTGGTGATGATCTCCGGCGACAACGTCCATGCCGCGCAGGCCCTGGCCCGGCGGGTGGGCATCGCCGACGCGGATGTGCGCGCGCAGGTGCTGCCGGCCGACAAGGCCGCGGCCGTCGCCGCGCTGAAGGAAGGCGGGACGCGCGTGGTCGCCATGGTCGGCGACGGCGCCAACGATGCGCCCGCGCTGGCCGCGGCCGATGTGGGCATCGCCATGGCCAACGGCACCGACGTGGCGATGGAGGCCGCCGGCATCACGCTGATGCGCGGCGACCTGGCGCTGGTCGAGCAGGCCTTCGATCTGTCGGCGCGCACCGTGACCAAGATCCGCCAGAACCTGTTCTGGGCCTTCGCCTACAACGTGGTGGGCATTCCCTTCGCCGCCTTCGGACTGCTGAGCCCGGTGGTGGCGGGGGCGGCCATGGCGGCCTCGAGCGTCAGCGTGATGGCCAACGCCCTGTTGCTGCGGCGTTGGCGGCCTGCGCCGACGCTTCAGTCCAGCGTCGGATAGTCCGTGTAGCCCTTCTCGCCGCCGCCATAGAAAGTCTTGGTGTCCGGCGTGTTGAGGGGCGCGTTCTCCTTGAGGCGGCGCACCAGGTCCGGGTTGGCGATGAAGGGCCGACCGAAGGCGATGAGGTCGGCGCCCTTCTCGAGTGCCGCTTCGGCCAGTTCGCGGGTGTAGCCGTTGTTGACCATCCAGGCACCCTTGCCGCCGGCCTCGCGGTAGGCCTTCTTCAGCGCGGCGTAGTCGAAAGGCCGGCCCTCGACCTCGCGCGGGCCGCCGGTGGCGCCCTCGATCACGTGCACGTAGGCCAGGCCCAGCGGACCGAGCTGGCGCACGACGTGGTCGAACAGCGGCTGCGGGTCGCTGTCGACGATGTCGTTGGCCGGCGTCACGGGCGACAGGCGGATGCCCACCTTGCCGCCGCCCACCGCGTCCACCACGGCGCGGGTGCATTCCAGCAGCAGGCGCGCGCGGTTCTCGATGCTGCCGCCGTAGTCGTCGGTGCGCTGATTGGCGCCGTCCTTGAGGAACTGGTCCAGCAGGTAGCCGTTGGCGGCATGGATCTCCACGCCGTCGAAGCCGCAGGTCTCCACCGCATTGCGGGCGGCGGCGGCGAAGGTGTGGACGATGCCGGGCAGTTCTTCCAGGTCCAGCGCGCGGGGCGTGGAGGTGGGCGCGAAGCTGCCGTTGCCCTGGTCGTCGATCAGATAGGTCTTGGTCTTGGCGGCGATGGCCGAGGGCGCGACCGGCGGCTGGCCGTCCGGCTGCAGGCTGTCGTGCGACACGCGGCCCACGTGCCACAGCTGGGTGACGATCTTGCCGCCGGCCTCGTGCACGGCCTGCGTGACGCGCTTCCAGCCGTCCAGCTGCTCGGTGCCGTACAGGCCCGGCACGTCGGCATAGCCCTGGCCCTGGTGGCTGATGGCCGTGGCCTCGGTGATCAACAGGCCGGCGGTGGCGCGCTGGGCATAGTAGGTGGCGGTGATCGGCTTGGGGATGGCGTTGGGCGAGCGGTTGCGCGTCAGCGGCGCCATCACGATGCGGTTGGCGAGCTGCAGGTCGCCGGCCTGGACGGGATCGAAGAGGGAGGAACTCATGGCTCGTTGGGGTAGGGATGAAGAAGACGAAGGCGGCAGCGTAGGCCAGGGGCAGTGACGGCGCCCCGGCAGGGTTGTGGTTTTCGGTGTAGGCGGGCGGGCCGACCAGCGCAAAAAAAAGCGGGCGTCGCGCCTCGGCACGTCGCCCGCCCTCGCTGGCCGGTGGGGCCCGCCTTACTTCAGCAGCCCTTCAGCCTTCATCGCCTCCTGCACGGCGGGGCGTGCGCCCACGCGGGCATGCCAGGCCGTCAGATGCGGGTAGGGGCCCAGGTCGATGTTCATCGGCTTGGCCCAGTTGAGCGTGGTGAACAGGTAGCCGTCGGCCACGCTGAAATGCTCGCCCATCAGGTACTGCTTGCCGTCGAGCTGGCCGTCCAGCCACTGGAAGCGGGTCTTGAGCTTGTCCGCGAAGACCTTCTTGGTGTCCTCGGGCACGGCAGGGTTGAACAGGGGGCTGAAGCCCTTGTGGATCTCGGTGCCGATGAAGGTCAGCCATTCCTGCAGGCGGTAGCGCTGCAGCGTGCCGTTGGCCGGGGCGAGGTTCTTCGCGGGCACCTGGTCGGCGATGTACTGGACGATGGCCGGGCCTTCGCGCAGGCGGGTGCCGTCGTCCAGTTCCAGCATCGGCACGTAGCCGAGCGGGTTGATGCCGTAGTAGTCGGTGCCGTCCTGCAGCTTGTGCGACTTGGTGCTGGCGAGCACCGGCTCGAAGGCCAGGCCCGCCTCGCGCAGGGCGATGTGCGGCGACAGCGAGCAGGCGCCGGGGGAGTAGTACAGCTTCATGGAAGGGAGCTCCTCTGTGGAAATAGGTCTTGCAGAGCGACGACGTGGCCTCGATGGCCGGGGGCCTGCAAGGCAGCGCGAATGTACCGGGTTCCGTGCGCGAGCTTGTCCTACGGGGTCATGGGCGGGCAACCGTCCAAGTTGGTGCACAGGCCGCGGCCACACTTGTTTCACCGCGGCAGGTTCTTCTTTCCTCCTTGAACGCACGCCGCACAACGAGACGACTAAGGAGTCAACCATGCTCAAGTACGCCGTGATCTTCGCCCTGATCGCCCTGGTGGCCGGCGCCCTCGGCTTCGGCGGTGTGGCCGCCGGTGCCGCCGGCATTGCCAAGCTGCTGTTCGGCCTGTTCCTGCTGATGGCCGTGATCTTCGTGGTGCTCGCTGCCCTCGGCGTCGGCGCTGCCAAGAAGGTGCTGGATTGAACGCCGTGAACACCTTCGAACTGCTGCGCGACATCGCGGCCGCACGGGCCTTGCCCCGGCCGTCGCTGGCGCCCAAGGACCGTGTGCGTCACGTCATCGACGTGACGCAGCGCCACTGGCAGCTGCCGGTGAGCCGCAGGAAGCGCGCGGTGGTGAGCCTGCCGATGCCTGAACTGATGGCCGCTTGACGGCCAGCACGGCCGGCCCGACCGCCGGTGCCCATCAGAAGAGCGCCTCTCGGGGCGCTCTTGTTTTTGTAGCACTGGGTGTGGGACCAGCCCTACAGGCGGGCCGTGATTGGCAGCCTTTCTAGAATGTACAAAACGCCCAATTTGTACATTCGCGATGCACACCCTTGCCCTGAGTGAATTCCGCGCCAACGCGTCTGCCATGCTCGACCTGGTCGAACAGGGCGAGCGCGTGCGCATCCTGCGCCATGGCCGCCCGGTGGCGGACCTGGTGCCCGTGGGCGCGGCGCCCGAGACCGTGCCGCGCCTGCCGCGCTGGAAGATGCCCATCGAGCCGCTTCGGCTCGCGCGTCCGGATGGCCGCACCGGCGCCCAGCTGATCGTCGACGAGCGCGAGCGGGGCGCCTGAGCATGCGGATGCTCCTGGATGCCTCCGCGCTTGCCAAGCGCTACATCGCCGAGCCGGGGCGGGACCAGCTGATGGCCCTCAGCGCCCAGGCCTCGGCCGTGGTCGTCGCGGCCCATTGCAAGGCCGAGATCGCCAGTGCCCTCAACCGCCAGCGCCACGAGGGCGTGCTCCCGGACGAGGACTACCGGCGCATCCTGGCCGTGATGCACGAGGACTTCGCCGAACTCGAATGCATGGCGATGGACCGGCGCGTCGAGGCGCTGGCCATGGCCGCCATGGAGGCGACCCGCCTGCATGCCTTCGATGCCCTGCCCATCGGTGCGGCCCAGGCGGCGGGCGTCGACCTGTTCGTGACGGCCGACCGGCGCCAGGCGGCCGCGGCGGCCGTGGTCGGCCTCAAGACCCAACTCATCGAAGCCTGATCGAGCGGCTTCCCGTCCACCCCGAATCGAAGAATTCCATGTACACCCATCCCGACACTTTCGACGTCATCGTCGTCGGCGGCGGCCATGCCGGTACCGAGGCGGCGCTGGCCGCCGCCCGCATGGGCTGCCGCACGCTGCTGCTCAGCCACAACATCGAGACCCTGGGCCAGATGAGCTGCAACCCCTCCATCGGCGGCATCGGCAAGGGCCACCTGGTGAAGGAAGTGGACGCCCTGGGCGGCGCCATGGCCATCGCCACGGACGAGGCGGGCATCCAGTTCCGCATCCTCAATTCCAGCAAGGGCCCGGCCGTGCGCGCCACCCGGGCGCAGGCGGACCGGATCCTCTACAAGGCGGCCATCCGCCACCGGCTGGAGAACCAGCCCAACCTGACGCTGTTCCAGCAGGCGGTGGACGACCTGCTGCTGGAAGGCGACCGGGTGGTCGGTGCCGTCACGCAGGTGGGCATCGCCTTCCGCGCCCGGGCGGTGGTGCTGACCGCCGGCACCTTCCTCGACGGCCGCATCCACGTGGGCCTGGACAACTACCAGGCTGGCCGGGCAGGGGACCCGCCGGCCGTCAGCCTGTCGGCACGCCTCAAGGAGCTGAAGCTGCCGCAGGGCCGGCTCAAGACCGGCACGCCGCCGCGCATCGACGGCCGCACCATCGATTTCTCCAAGTGCACCGAGCAACCCGGCGATGGCATGCCCGGCGGCGGCAATCCGGCCATGCCGGTGTTCAGCTTCATGGGCCGTGCCGACATGCATCCGCAGCAGGTGCCCTGCTGGATCACGCACACCAATGCGCGCACGCACGACATCATCCGCTCGGGCTTTGATCGCTCGCCCATGTTCACCGGCCGTATCGACGGCGTGGGCCCGCGCTACTGTCCCAGCGTGGAGGACAAGATCAACCGCTTTGCCGACAAGGACAGCCACCAGATCTTCCTGGAGCCGGAAGGCCTGACCACGCACGAGTACTACCCCAACGGCATCTCCACCAGCCTGCCATTCGACATCCAGCTGGCGATGGTGCGCAGCATGCCGGGCCTGGAGAATGCGCACATCCTGCGCCCCGGCTATGCCATCGAATACGACTACTTCGACCCACGCGGCCTGAAGAGCAGCTTCGAGACGCGGGCCATCCACGGCCTGTTCTTCGCGGGGCAGATCAACGGCACGACGGGCTATGAGGAAGCTGCGGCCCAGGGCCTGTTCGCCGGCCTGAATGCGGCGCGGCTCTGCCAGGACAAGGAGGCCTGGGTGCCGCGCCGCGATGAAGCCTATCTGGGCGTGCTGGTGGACGATCTGATCACCAAGGGCGTGACCGAGCCCTACCGCATGTTCACCAGCCGTGCCGAATTCCGGCTGCAGTTGCGGGAGGACAACGCCGACATGCGCCTGACCGAGGCCGGCCGCGAGCTGGGACTGGTGGGCGACGCGCAGTGGGACGTCTTCTGCCGGAAGCGCGACGCTGTTTCACGTGAAACAGAGCGGCTCAAGTCCACCTGGGTGAACCCCCGCAACCTGCCAAGCACCGAATCCGAACGTGTGCTGGGCAGGGCCATCGAGCACGAATACAACCTGGGCGACCTGTTGCGGCGCCCGGGCATCAGTTACGACAGCCTGCTGTCGCTCGACGGCGGCCGCTTCCGCCCTGCGCAGGCGTTGGCGCCGGACGAGGTGGAGCAGGTGGAAATCGCTGCCAAGTATTCCGGCTACATCGAGAAGCAGCATGAGGAAGTGCAGCGCGCCGCGCACTTCGAGAACCTGCGACTGCCGAACGACCTGGATTACATGCAGGTGCAGGCGCTGAGCATCGAAGCACGTCAGAAGCTGAGCAAGCACCGGCCCGAAACGCTGGGGCAGGCGTCCAGAATTTCGGGCATCACGCCCGCCGCCATTTCGCTGCTGATGATCCATCTGCGCAAGGGTGGCTACAAAGCCTTCCAGCAGAAGGACGCGGAGGCCGCGCCCGCATGACGACCGTGCAGACTTCGCAAGGCCGGCAACTGGAGGAGGGCGCGCAGGCGCTCGGCCTGGCGCTCAGCGACACGCAACTGGGCCAGCTGCTGACTTATGGCGAGCAGATCCTGAAGTGGAACAAGGTCTACAACCTCACGGCGCTGCGCGATCCGGACTCCGTGATGACCCACCATTTGCTGGACAGCCTGGCCGCGGTCTTGCCGCTGGCGCGCCAGCAGCCGGGTGGGGGCCGCCTGCTGGATGTGGGTTCCGGCGCCGGCCTGCCGGGCGTCGTCATCGCCATCTGCCGACCGGACATCCAGGTCCACTGCCTGGACGCCGTGGCGAAGAAGATGGCCTTCGTGCAGCAGATGGCGGGCGAACTCAAGTTGACCCACTTGCGCGGCATCCATGCGCGGGTGGAGACGCTCGACGGCCACTATGAGGTCATCAGCTCGCGCGCCTTTGCCTCACTGGTCGATTTCATCGACGGCTCTCAGCATCTGCTCGCGGAGACCGGCATCTGGATGGCCATGAAAGGCAAGCAGCCCGCCGATGAGATCCAGGCGCTTCCACCGCACGTCGACGTGTTTCACGTGGAACAACTGCGTGTCCCTGGCCTGGATGCGGAGCGCTGCATCGTCTGGATGCGCAAAAAAGCCGCCTGACGCGCGGCGGCGGCCGGCGGCAACGTCCGTCGCCGTGGTCCGCTCGCGTAGACTCCCCGATCCCCTCCACACCACCCTGCATGTTCGGCATCTCGGATTACGGCGCCTTCGTGGCCGCCATTCTAGTGTTCCTGGCCATTCCCGGTCCGGGCAACCTGGCCCTGGTGAGCGCCACGGCCAAAGGCGGCGTGCGCGGCGGCCTCGCGGCAACGCTGGGCGTGATCCTGGGCGACCAGGTCCTGATGTGGTCCGCGGTGGCGGGCGTCGCTGCATTGCTGGCGGCCTACCCGACGGCCTTCCGGGCCGTCCAGTGGCTGGGCGCCGGCTACCTGGCCTGGATGGGCTGGCGCATGCTGCGGGCCAAACCCGGCGAGAAATCGGTCATCGACCTTCGCCCCGGCCACTACCTGCGCCAGTCCTTCGCGATCACGCTGCTCAATCCCAAGGCCATCGTGTTCTACATGGCCTTCTTCCCGCTGTTCATCGACCCTGCCCAGCACCGCGGCATGCTGACCTTTGCCGCCATGTCGCTCACCATCGCCGGGCTCACCTTCGCCTATGGCCTGGTGGCCGTGCTGCTGACCCGCCACCTGGCGGACCGTCTGCGTGCCAACCGCCGCCTGTCGGCGACGCTGGAAAAGACGGCCGGCGGCGTGCTCGTGGCCTTCGGCATCAAGCTGGCGTTGAGCCAGTGAACGCCTTTCCGATCCGCTCGAAACCCTGAACGCCGACATGGCCCGCATCTTCTGTATCGCCAACCAGAAGGGTGGGGTGGGCAAGACCACCACCACCGTCAACCTCGCCGCCGGCCTCGCCAAGGTCGGCCAGCGGGTGCTGATGATCGACCTGGACCCGCAGGGCAATGCCACCATGGGTTCGGGCATCGACAAGCGCAGTGCCGAATACACGGTGTATGACGTGCTGCTCGAATCCGCCTCCGTCGCCGAGGCCCGCGTGTCGGTGGAGGCCTGCGGCTACGATGTGCTGGCCGCCAACCGCGAACTGGCGGGCGCCGAGGTCGAGATGGTGGCGCTGGAGCGCCGCGAAAAGCGCCTGCGCACGGCGCTGGCGGCGGTGGGCGCCGAGTACGACTTCGTGCTCATCGACTGCCCGCCCTCGCTGAGCCTGCTGACGCTCAACGGCCTGTGCGCTGCCCATGGGGTGATCGTGCCCATGCAGTGCGAATACTTCGCGCTGGAAGGGCTGACCGACCTGGTCAACACCATCAAGCAGGTGCATGCCAACCTCAACAAGAACCTGCAGATCATCGGCCTGCTCCGGGTGATGTTCGACCCGCGCATCACCCTGCAGCAGCAGGTGAGCGAGCAGCTCAAGGCGCATTTCGGCGACAAGGTGTTCGACACCGTCATTCCCCGCAATGTGCGTCTGGCGGAAGCGCCCAGCTACGGCCTGCCCGGCGTGGTGTTCGATGCGGGCGCGCGGGGCAGCCAGGCCTATGTGGCCTTCGCGGAAGAACTGGTGCGCAAGATGCCGCCCGCCAGTGCGGTCGCCGCACCCACACCGCCCGCACCGCCCGTCCATCCGGCGCCGCATCCCGCTGCGCCGATCGGCCAGGACGGCGTCGACGCTGAGGCGTCCGAAAGTGACCGCGCCTCGGGCGACACGCCTGCGCCCACCGCCTGATTGCTAGCGATTTCATAGCAATGAACGACGTAATTACCAGCCCCTGCGCGGTTTTGCTGCTCCCCGGCTGGCAGAACAGCGGCCCTGGCCACTGGCAGACCCGCTGGGAAGCCCTCCACGGCGACCACCGCGTGGAACAGCACGATTGGCAGCGTCCGCTGCGCGGCGACTGGTGCGCCCGGCTGGAAGAGGAAGTGCTGGCCGCTCCCGGCCCGGTCCTCCTGGCCGCCCACAGCATGGGCTGCCTGCTCGTGGCGGCCTGGGCGGCGCATTCCCGGCACACGGCCCGCGTGCGCGGCGCGCTGCTGGTCGCGCCCGGCGACCTGGAGCGCGATGACCTGCGCCAGCAGATTCCCGGCTGGGCACCCATCGTGCGCCAGCGCCTGCCTTTTCCGGCCACGCTGGTCGGCGCCACCGACGATCCGTACTGCAGCGCCGGGCGCGCTCGCGGGCTGGCGGCCGACTGGGGCGCGCGCTTCGTGGACCTCGGCGCCCGGGGCCACATCAATGCCGACTCTGGCCTGGGCGACTGGCCGGAAGGCCGCGCGCTGCTGGACGAACTGGCCGCCGCGCGCCCGGCGCCGGCCGCCGACCCTCTTTCTTCCTAAGTTTTCTCCGATGGCAACCAAGAAACCCAAGGGCCTGGGCCGCGGCCTCGAAGCGCTGCTCGGCCCCGCCGCCGGCCGTGCAGCCGACGACGGCGCAACCGTCGGCACGGATGCCGCCGGCGCCCGCCGCGACGGCAACCCGAGCACCCTGGCGCTGAACCAGATGGTCGCCGGCGTCTACCAGCCCCGCACCCGCATGGACGAGGGGGCCCTGTACGAGCTGGCCGAGAGCATCAAGGCCCAGGGCATCATGCAGCCGATCCTGGTGCGCCGGCTGGATGCCGAGCAGGCGGCCGCCAAGAACGCCGAATACGAAATCATCGCCGGCGAGCGCCGCTTCCGCGCGGCGAAGATCGCCGGCCTGGACAGCGTGCCCGTGCTGGTGCGCGACGTGCCCAACGAGGCCGCCGCCGCCATGTCGCTGATCGAGAACATCCAGCGCGAGGACCTGAATCCGCTGGAAGAGGCCCAGGGCCTGCAGCGGCTGGTGAACGAGTTCGGCCTGACGCACGAGCAGGCGGCGCAGGCCGTGGGCCGTTCGCGCAGCGCGGCGAGCAACCTGTTGCGCCTGCTGAACCTGGCCGATCCGGTGCAGGGCCTGCTGATGGCGGGCGATCTGGACATGGGCCATGCGCGCGCGCTGCTGGCGCTGGACCGCGCCGCGCAGATCACGGCCGCCAACCAGATCGTGGCCCGCAAGCTGTCGGTGCGCGAGACCGAGGGCCTGGTGAAGAAGCTGTCGGCCGAGTTCAGCCTGCAGCCCCAGGCCCACCGCGCCACCCCCGAGAAGCCGCGGGACCTGCAGCGGGTGGAGGAGGAACTGGCCGACCTGCTGACCGCCGCCGTCGAGGTACGCATCAAGAAGCAGAGCAAGCGCGGCGGCCAGACGCAGATGAGCGGCGAACTGGCGATCCATTTCGGGTCGCTGGATGCGCTCAATGGGCTGATCGAGCGGTTGCGGGGCAGCGGTGGGGCGGCGAGCTGAGGATGGCTCGGGCCCGCGGGCGCATCTGGGGCCGGCGGTGTTTGTTCTCTAGTCAGGCTATTGGGTAGTCGGGTGTGCCGGCTCCTCGCTTACGGTATCGGTTCTCGGTTCTCGGTT
>NZ_LDSL01000005.1 GCF_001476815.1 Pseudacidovorax intermedius
GCGCTGCAGCCCCCTCTCCCCCGCCCTCTCCCGCAAGGGGAGAGGGAGTCAAGCCCGACGGCCCTCGTGGGCCTTCTGTATCAGCCGCGGGCGCTCAGCGCCGATGGCGCCCACGGGTATGCGAAGCTCGGCCCATGCTCCACTCCTTCGCGCCCTGGCTGCCCAGCATCTCCGAGCATTTCCTGGCCGTCGCGCTGGCCCTGCTCGTGTACGTGCTGACCACCCGCGGCCGGCGCGAGCAGCGCGCGCCGACGGCCGCCATCGCCTGGGTGCTGGGCATGCTGCTCATGCCCTACCTGGCGCTGCCGGCCTACCTGATGTTCGGCCAGCGCAAGCTGCGGCCCACAGTGCCGCCGCGCCCGGCCCGCGCCATCCTCCCCGGCCACTGGGCAGCCGAGCTGCTGGACAGCTTCGGCCTCGCGCCGCCCAGCCGCTGCGCCCTGCGCTTCCACGGTGACGGCGAGGCCGCGCGCGAGGCGCTGTGGACCGTCATCGACCACGCGCAGCAACGGCTGGACGTCTGCACCTTCATCATCGGCAGCGACCCGCTGGGCCAGGCCGTGGTGGAGCGGCTCACGGCCCGCGCCCGGGCCGGCGTGCAGGTGCGCGTGCTGCTGGACGGCTTCGGCGCGCTGCAGCTGCCGCGCCGCTACTTCGATGCGCTGCGCGCCGCCGGTGGCGAGGTCCGCGTGTTCCGCCCGCTGCTGCGCCTGCGCGCGGGCGGGCCGCGCAACCTGCGCAACCACCGCAAGCTCACCATCGCCGACGACCGCTGGCTGTGGAGCGGCGGCCGCAACCTGGCGGGCGAATACTTCACCGGCAAGGGCGACGGCGAGCGGCCGTGGGTCGACCTGTCCTTCGACGTGCAGGGCGACGCGGCGGCGGCGGCGGCCCGGCAGTTCGCCCAGGACTGGGCCTCGGTGGAGGACGAGACGCCGCGCAAGGTGCCGCCCGTCGAGGACGTGCCGGAGGGCCGCCTGGTGCAGTTCCTGCCCAGCGGGCCGGACCAGGCCGAGGACACGGCCCAGTCGCTGCTGATCGGCGCGTGCTTCCGCGCAGAGCACCGCATCCTGGCGGTGTCGCCCTACTTCGTGCCGGGCGACGGGCTGCGCGATGCCCTGCGGCTGGCGGCGCGCCGCGGCGTGCAGGTGACCATCGCCCTGCCCCAGCGATCCAACCACCGCATGGCCGACTTCGTGCGCAGCCGTGCCATGCGCGACCTGGCGCGGGCCGGCGTGCAGTTCCGCATGCTGCCCTTCATGGCCCATGCCAAGGCGGTGGTGGTGGACGACGACCTGGCGCTCTGCGGATCGATCAACCTCGACCTGCGCAGCCTGCTGCTCAACCACGAGGCGGCGACGGTGTTCTACGACCCGCAGGACGTGGCGTGGCTGTTGGACTGGGTGGAGGCGCTGGCGGCGGCGGGCCAGGCTTACCGGCCGCGCCGGCCTGGGTTGATGCGGGACGTGGCGGAAGGACTGCTGCTGACCATCGCGTTCCAGCTTTGAGGGGGCTGCGGGACCCGCGCGGGCGAGGGGCGGAGCGGCACTTCGATCAGCGCTTTTTCGCCCCCGCCTTCACCACCCGCGCATTCACGTAGCTGGCATTGCCCAGCCCCGTGCCGATGGTCAGCACGGCCCAGCGCTTGACGTCGCGCATGAAGGGCAGTTCCGACAGGCCCTGCACCACCGCGTCGTTGTGCACCAGCACCTGCGTCGGCTGGTGGCGGATCAGCGGCAGGCGCTCGCGCAGCCGGGTGGGCAGGTGGAAGGTGTCGGCTGCCCAGTCGCCGGGCAGGTTCTGCGCACCGCGGGCGATGGTCCCGTCCTCGCGGATCAGGCCCGGGCAGGCGATGCCGACGAAAGGCGCCAGCTTGATCTTCTTGCTGTGCGCGAAGTCGATGGCCTCTTCCAGCATGCGCGCCAGTTGCTCGACGAGGCCGGCGCGGCTCGGCTTGTCGTCCGCATGGCGCCACTTCTCGCGCCACACCACGTCGGCGCGCGACAGATCCTCGGCCTTGTCGCGGCGAAAGCGCACCACGCCGCAGCGCACGTTGGTGCCACCGATGTCCAGGGCCAGCAGCGCGTCGTCATGCTCGACGAAGTGCGCCGGCGCCAGGTGCACCCAGCCGATCAGGCCGCCGTCGTCCACCTCGTGCCGCAGGCGGGCCAGCTGCACCGGCAGTTCCTGCACATGGCACAGCGCCGCCGCCTCGAGGATGGCGCGCTCGCCGGCATCGCTTTCGGGAAAGCCGCCGCCCACGACGATGCGCTGCACGCCCTTCCACGACTTCTGCCGCATGAAGCGCTGGATCACCTGCGTGAGGCCGATGGCGAATTCTTCGATGGCGCCATTGACCAGGTCCGAGCCGACGTTGGGTGCGTCCTCCAGGGCCTTGTCGATGCGCTTCTTGCTGAGCTTGCGCGAAGGCAGCTTGCCGAAGGGGTCGGCGTCGCCGCGGTCGCGGCAGCGTTTGCGCCAGTCATCGAGCAGGTCGCGGAAGGCGCCCTGGCTGGCGCGGTCGCCGATGAAGCCGTCGTCGTCCTTGACCTCCAGGTTGTAGCCCGCGATGCGGACCGAGGCCAGGTCCAGCATGCCGTGGTGGGCACCCACCACGCTGGGCACATGCGCCGTCTTGTGGCGGCGGGGGGACGGGTTGGCGTCGCGGTCGGTGTTGGTCTTGGGCATCGCGGTGCTGGAGGGTGGATGCGCCGATGCTGACGGCCGACGGCCCCGGCGAGCGCGCGGCGCCGTCCGCAGGCGGCATCGGCCGGCTGCGGCAGCTGCCGTAGGAAAGCGGCCCGCTACAGAGGCGCGGCAGCCCGTTCCAGCTGCGCCAGGCGGCGCGCCATGCGCTCGGCAAAGTCGCGCGCCACGCCCGGCAGGCTGCGCTGGGCCGGGAGCAGCACGCCCACCTCCATCGCCTGCACGGCCGGCAACGCAAAGGGCCGCCACACCAGTTCGCCGCGCGCCAGTTCCTGCATGAAGGCGATCTTGGAGAAGCAGGACACGCCACGCCCCGCACGGATCAGCCGCTTGAGCAGCGGCGTGGAATTGCAAGTCGCCGCAGGCGTCATCGCCTCCCAGAAGGCCGCGAACTCCGGCGACAGCGCGGCATCGATGACCGGCTGCGTGCCCGAGCGCAGGAAGGGATAGCGGGCGCATTCGGCCAGCGGCACCTCGTCCAGCGCCGCCATGGGATGGCCGGGCGGCATCACCACGCCCAGCGGCAGCCGGGCCCGCGCGACCACGTCCACGCCGGCCGGCAGGCGGTGCAGGAAGCACAGGCCGATGTCGGCCTCGCCCGCCAGCACCATGGCCGGCACCGCCATGGGCTGCACGGCGGCCAGGCTGTAGGTGGCGGCGGGAAAGACCTGGAGAAATTCTTCCAGCGTGGCGGGCAGCAGTTCCTCGAAGAAGGAATCCATGGCGGCGACCTTGACCTCGCCGCTGCGCTCGCCGCGCAGGGCATCGATCTCGGTGCGCACCAGCTGGTACTGCTGCAGCGTCTCCTGCGCATGGCGCAGCAGGCGCTCGCCCGCCGGGTTCAGGCGCAGGCCGGCGGGCAGACGGTCGAAGAGCTCGCAGCCCAGTTCCTCTTCCAGCTTGAGGATCTGGCGGTTGACCGCACTGGCCGCGACGAAGAGCCGCTCGGAGGCCTTGCGCACCGACCCGCAGCGGGCCACTTCGACGAAGTACTTGAGGACGCTGGCATGCATGCCGGCACTGTAGCGGCGGCCCCGTGCCGGCTCCGCCTCAGGGCTGCATCGGCGGCACGCCGCCGCGCCACTGCGGCCAGTTCGCGACGATGTGGTCCACCACGCGCGAGCCCACGCGCTCGATGTTCAGCACCGTCTCGGCGAAGCCGCCGGCCGTCTCGCCGGGGGCCGGGTCCAGGTGGGCCAGCGTGGTCTCGCGGGGGTTGCCCTGGTCGAAGTTGACGGCGCCGCGCAGGCTCATCACGCGGCCGGTGCCGTGGGTGCGGTTGATGACCAGCGTGATCGCAGCCGCCTCCATCTCGGTGATGACGTAGTCGTCGGCGCCGTAGAGCTTGGCGATGTACTGCGCCTCCTTCGACAGGCCGGGGCCATGGAAGAAGGTGTCGCCCGTCATGTGCGTGCCGGTGCCGACGAAGGGCGCGCGGCGGGCCGCGGCGTCGGGATAGCGCAGGCGGTAGGCGCGGGCCCTGTCGTCGTCGGCCAGCGGCGTATCGGCCGACAGCTTCATGGCCCACCCGACCAGGGCCGGGTTGAGCTGGAAGCGGCGGTAGTTCTCGTAGCCCTTGCGCGGCATGAAGGTGGGCGCGCCGGCGGTGTTCTCTTCCGGCGCCCAGCGGTGGCCCAGGTCGTAGTCGATGAGCCAGGTGGCCCAGCTGACCATGCCGATGGTGCCGCGCGAGGGCGGCGTGCCGGCCACGCCCGAGAGGATGTAGTACGACTCGGAGAAGTCGAAGCGCGGGTCGAGCAGGATGGCCTGCATCGACGAGGAAGAGTTGACCTTGCCCATACCGAGCACGGCGCCGCAGACGCCATCGGCATTGCAGTACACGGGGCCGAGCGCGCCCTTCACGGCGATGGGTGCGCTGCTGCGCCAGTAGCGCTCGTACCAGTGCTGGAACTCGCCGGCGCGGTCCCCGGTGTTCTGGCCGATCTCGAACATGGCGGCCACGAAGACCTTGACGCGCACGGGCGCCGCGGCGGTGGGCATGGCGGCTGTCGATGCCGCCGGGGGCGAGGCGGTTTGGGTGGCCGCGCAGCCCGCGGCCAGGACGGCCGCGAGGGCCAGGCCGACCAGGCGCAGCCAGGAGCAGGAAGAAGAGGACATCGGCAAAGGTCTTTCGAAGGAAGGTCGTCGTCGCGGGCGGAGGGCCATGGCCCCGGGCGTCCGCGGGTGCGGATGCTAGGCAGCCACCCCGATGCCGGGAAGCGCCGAATTTCGTGCGGGGCGTGCGAAGGCTTCGCACACCCCGGCCGCGTTCAGCGCCGCCGTGCCCGCTCGCGCTCCGCCCATTGCTGGCCGATCAGCCGCGCCTGCCGCTCCAGGGCCTGCACCAGCTTCGGCACCCGCTCGTCCGGCAACCGTTCGCGGATGGCGGTGATGGCCAGGCCCGCCAGCACCTGGCCATCGGGATGCCGCACCGGCACCGCCAGCGCCCGCGTGCCCGGCACCACGCCCACCGGCGCATAGGCATGGCCGCGCCGCTGCAGCAGGCGCAGGCGCTGGCGCAGTTCCTCGGGCTCGATGCGCAGCGCGCGCAGGCGCCGTGCATTGCGCGCGATGGTGGCGGCTCGCTCGTCGTCGGCCAGGCCGCCCAGCAGCACCAGGCCGCTCACGCCCACGCCCAGCGGCCGGCGTGCACCCACCTCGATGGACAGCACCTTGACCACGTAGCTGCCCGGATGCCGCGCCAGGCACACCGAGTCGTCGCCATTGCGGATGGTGAGGAAGCAGGTCTCGCCCTCGGCTTCGGCCAGCGCCTGCAGGTGCGGCGCCGCCACCGCGCGCAAAGGAAAGCCCGCGGACCGCGCCAGTCCCATCAGCGAGACCTCGCCGCCGATCAGGTAGCGGCGCGTGGCGGCGTCCTGTTCCACCGCGCCCTCCTCCACCAGCACCTGCAGCAGCCGGTGCACCGTGGCGCGGTTCAGGCCCGTGGCCTGCGCCACGTCGAGCAGGCGCGCGCCATGCTCCTGCCCGGCGGCCACGATGCGCAGCACGGCCAGGGCGCGGCGCACAGACTGGGCGCCGGTGGTCGGTGCGGTGGCGGGCTCGCTGGCGGGCATTCGTGGTGCGGCGGGATCAGACGACCGACTTCTCGGTCTGCTGCATGCGCCGCAGCGTGACGATGCGCCCCAGCGTGGCGTAGTTGGGCCCGCCGATGCGGCAGACCGGGTCCAGCGCCAGGGTCTCGACCTTGCCGTCGTTCATCAGGCCGTCGCGCAAGTGAAAGCGCGTGACCTCGCCGACGATGAATTCCGCGCCCGTGTCGCCGAAGGGAATGACCTGCGACAGCCGGCATTCCATGGCCACCGGCGCATCGCGCAGGCGCGGCACCGCCACCGTCTCGCCGGGCAGCGTGGCCAGGCCCAGCAGCTCGGCCTCGCTCACGTCCTCGGGATGCTCCTCGCTGCTTTCATGGATGGCGTCGAGCTGCGAGGCATCGCCGATGTGCACCACGTACTCGCCGCGGCTGTGGATGTGGGCCGCCGTGTCCTTGCGCCGGCCGGCCTTGCGGCCGACGTTCACGCCCAGCAGCGGCGGCTTGTTGGACACGAAGGTGAAGCAGGAGAAGGGCGCGAGGTTGACCACGCCGGTGGGCGAGAGCGTGCTGATCCAGGCGATGGGCCGCGGCACCACCAGGCCGCTGAGCAGGCGGTAGGTGGCTTCGGGCGTGAGGGTGTGGGGATCGATCTGCATGGTCCGCATTGTGGACGTGGCCTCCGATGTCCGCGAGGCCGGAAAGTCCATGGGGTGGACTTATCTGCGATGTTCGCATTGCGGCCTTGCGCCTTCGCTTCCTACAGTGGGGCATTGCGAACGCTGCCCGAGCAGCCCAACGGAGACAAGCCCATGCAACGATCCAAGGCCCTGAGCCTGGCCGCGGCGACCGCCGCCGGCGCACTTCTTTCCCTCGCCTCCCTGGCAGCCCAGGCCCAGGGCCCCGGCAACTGGCCCGACAAGCCGGTGCGCCTGGTGCTGCCGTATCCGCCGGGCGGCAACGTCGACGGCGCCGCGCGCATCATCAGCGACCAGCTGCAGGCCCAGTTCAAGCAGCCCTTCCTGGTGGACAACAAGCCGGGCGCGGGCGGCCTGATCGCCGGCGAGTTCGTCGCCAAGGCGGCGCCCGACGGCTACACCTTCTTCATGACGGCCAACGGGCCGCTGCTGTTCTCGCCCACCATCTTCAAGCGCGACGCCTACGACTGGCGGCGCGACTTCGTGCCGGTGAGTTCGGTCTCCTTCACGCCGCTGGTGCTGCAGGTGAATCCGTCGACGCCCTACAAGACCATCGGCGAGCTGATCGAGGCCGGCAAAAAGCCCGGCAACAAGCTCACCATGGCCTCGCCCGGCGCCGGCACGCAGAACCACCTGGTGAGCGAATACCTGCAGCGCGACAGCGGCGCCCACTGGGTCACCGTGCACTACAAGGGCAACGCCCCGGCCACCACCGACCTGCTGGGCGGGCAGGTGGACTTCAACTTCGACCAGATCTCGGTGGCCCAGCCCTTCATCCAGCAGGGCCGCACGCGGCCGCTGGCCGTGACTTCGCCGCAGCGCCTGCCGCAGTTGCCCGACGTGCCCACGCTGCAGGAGTCCGGCTTCAAGGATTTCAGCACCGAGACCTTCACCGGCCTGATGGCGCCCAAGGGCACGCCCGACGCCATCGTGCAGAAGCTCTCGCAGGCGCTGCAGAAGATCCTGGCCGACAAGGCCGTGCAGGAGCGCTTCAACGCGCTGGGCTCGCAGGCCCGCGCCATGACGCCCGCCGAATTCACCCAGTTCCTCGACAAGGAAGACAAGCGATGGATCCCCATCATCAAGCAGGCCAACATCACGGCCCAGTGAGCCTGGGGCGCACCGCGCCCGCCGGCCGCACGGCCGTCTACGTGGACGGCTTCGGCCACAAGAACCCGATTCCCGCCGCCTGCCGCATCGGCCCGCTGGTGGAAAGCGGCAGCGTGCTGGGCACCGACCCGGCGACCGGCCAGGTCGCCGAGGGCATCGAGGCGCAGTGCCGGCACATGCTGGACAACCTGCGCCGCATCGTCGAAGCCGCCGGCGGCAGCACCGCCGACGTGGTCAAGGTCACCGTCTGGATGAAGGACCGCAGCCAGCGCCCGGCCCTGAACGTGCCGTGGCTGGCGATGTTCCCCGACGCCGCCACGCGCCCCGCGCGCCATGCCATCCACGCACCCGAGCTCGACATGGGCAAGCTCATCGAGTGCGTGTTCACCGCCTACATCGCCTGACTGCTGCCATGCCCGACTACCTGCCCTTCGACCCCCATCCGCGCGCGCCGGCCCAGGCGCTGCCGCCGCTGGCCTGCGACAGCCAGTTCCACGTCTTCGGCCCCGCCGAGCGCTATCCCGTGCGCCCCGGCGCCGCCTACGAGATGCCCACCGCCACCTGGCAGGTGGCGCAGCGCCTGCATGCCACGCTGGGCATCCAGCGCGGCGTGATCGTGCAGGCCACCACCTATGGCGCCGACCACCAGGTGGTGCTCGATGCGCTGGCCGGCCTCAACGGCGACGGCCCGCGCCGCTATATGGGCTGTGCCAACGCGGCCGTGCTGATCGAGCGCGACGACGCCTACCTGCAGCAGCTGCACGAGGCTGGCGTGCGCGGGGCCCGCTTCACCCGCGGCGGCCTGGGCATCAGCTTCGGCCCGGCCGAGATGGACCGCGCCCTGGGCCGCGTGCGCGAGCTGGGCTGGTACGTGAAGGTGCAGCCCGAGCCCAAGGGCGTGGCCGAGCAGATGACGGCCTTCGCCCACCTGGACGTGCCGGTGCTGGTGGACCACATGGGCCGCGCCGATCCCGCCGCCGGCGAGACCGATGCCAGCCTGCGCTGCCTGCTGGAGTTGTTCCAGCGCGGCAACTTCTGGGTGATGCTGTCCCTGTCCGAAAAGCTGTCGCACACCGGCGAGCCCTGGGACGACGTGGTGCCGCTGGCACGGCGCCTGATCGACGCGGCGCCGGACCGCTGCGTGTGGGGCAGCGACTGGCCGCACCCCATCTCGCTCAAGCAGCCGCCCAACGAGGGCGCGCTGCTCGACCTGTTCGCCCGCTTCGCGCCCGACGAGGCGACGCTGCGCCGCATTCTGGTGGACAACCCGGCCGCCTTCTTCGGCTTCGATGTCCACGCGGAGGTGGCTGCATGAAGCTGCTGAGCTACACCCACCAGGGCCGCGACGGCTGGGGCGCGCTCGATGCGTCGGGCCAGGGCGTGATCGACCTCGGACGCCGCCTGCCCGCCATCGCCGGCGTGCGCGAACTGCTGGCAGGCGGCGCACCCGCCCTGGCGCAGGCCCGCGAGGCCTGGACCGGCGCCATGGCCGACCATGCGCTGGCCGACGTGCAGCTGGACCTGCCCGTGCGCGAGCCGCGCCGCATCTTCTGCATCGGCGTCAACTATGCGCACCGCAACGCCGAGTACAAGGACGGCAGCGAGCTGCCGCGCTATCCGAGCATCTTCATGCGCGTGCCCGACTCTTTCAGCGCCCACGGCGCACCGCTGCTGCAGCCGGCCGAATCGCAGCAGCTGGACTACGAAGGCGAGATCGGCATCGTCATCGGCCAGGGCGGCCGGCGCATTCCGCGCGAAACGGCGCTGGCGCACATCGGCGGCCTCACCTGCATCAACGAAGGCACCATCCGCGACTGGGTGCACCATGCCAAGTTCAACGTCACGCAGGGCAAGAACTGGTTCCGCTCCGGCGCCATCGGACCGTGGCTGGTCACGGCCGACGAATACCCCGACGGCTTCGGCAAGCTCCGCGTGCAGACGCGCGTGAACGGCGAGACGCGGCAGGACGACACGACCGAGCACCTGATGTTCGACTTCGCCTACCTGATCCATTACCTGTCGACCTTCACGCCGCTCTTGCCCGGCGACGTGATCGCCACCGGCACGCCCATCGGCGCCGGCATCCGCTTCGACCCGCCGCGCTTCCTGCAGCCCGGTGACGTGGTGGAGGTCGAAGTGACCGGCGTCGGCGTGCTGCGCAACGTGGTGGAGGCCGAGCCGCGATGAGCACCACCCTGAGCCCCGAGGCCTGTCGCGAGGCGGCCGCCCGCCTGGACGAAGCCGAGCGCAGCCGCGTGCCCTGCGGCCAGCTCTCGCTCGCCCATCCGGGCATGACCACGGACGACGCCTATGCCATCCAGGCAGCGTGGATGGCCCTCAAGCAGCAGGCCGGCCGCACGGTCAAGGGCCACAAGATCGGCCTGACCTCCAAGGCCATGCAGCGCGCGGTGCGCATCGACGAGCCGGACTTCGGCGTGCTGCTGGACGACATGTTCTACCGCGACGGCGCCACCATTCCGGCCGCGCGCTTCCTGCAGCTCAAGGTCGAGGCCGAGCTGGCCTTCATCCTCGCCAAGCCTCTGAGCGGGCCCGACTGCACGCTCTTCGACGTGCTCGATGCCACCGCCTACGTGGTGCCGGCGCTGGAGATCCTGGATGCCCGCATCCAGCGCGTGGACCCGGCCACCGGCCGCACCCGCACGGTGCTGGACACCATCGCCGACAACGCGGCCAATGCCGCCATCGTGCTGGGCGGACGGCCCTTCAAGCCCGACCAGCTCGACGTGGACATGCGCCGCATCGGCGCCATCGTCAGCCGCAACGGCGAGGTGGAAGAGACCGGCCTGGCCGCCGGCGTGCTCAACCATCCGGGCCACGGCATCGCCTGGCTGGCCAACCGCCTGCACCGCCACGGCGTGACGCTGGCGGCCGGCGAGGTGGTGCTGGCCGGCTCCTTCATCCGCCCCATCGACGTGGCGGCCGGCGACACCATCGTGGCCGACTACGGCGATTTCGGCAGCGTGGCCTGCCACTTCGGCTGAGGTCCGCGATGCCTGTACCCGTGAACCGCTTCAAGAAGGCCCTGGCCGAAGGCCGGCCGCAGATCGGCGTCTGGTCCACCCTGCCCTCGCCCTACGTGAGCGAACTGGTGGCCGGCGCAGGATTCGACTGGATGCTGCTGGACACCGAGCACACGCCCAGCGACGTGCCGCTGATGCTGCAGCAACTGCAGGCGGTGACGGCCGCGCAGCCCGCTGCTGGCTGCATGCCCTGCGCCCCGGTGGTGCGACCCGCGTGGAACGACCCGGTGCTCATCAAGCGCTACCTGGACGTGGGCGCGCAGAGCCTGCTGCTGCCCTTCGTGCAGAACGCCGACGAGGCCCGCGCCGCCGTGGCCGCCACGCGCTACGCGCCGGCCGGCCTGCGCGGCATGGGCGGCTCCATGCGCGCCAGCCACTTCGGCCGCACCGCAGACTACGTGGCCCGCGCGCACGAGGAACTGTGCGTGCTGGTGCAGGTGGAGACCCGCGAGGCGCTGGACCAGATCGAGGCCATCGCCGCGGTCGAGGGCGTGGACGGCATCTTCATCGGCCCCGCCGACCTGTCGGCCAGCATGGGCCATGCCGGCAACCCGCGCCACCCCGAGGTGGATGCCGCCATCGACGACGCCATCCGCCGCATCCGCGCGGCCGGCAAGGCGCCCGGCATCCTGATGGTGGACGAGGCGCGGGCACGCCAGTGCCTGGACCTGGGCGCGCTCTTCGTCGCCACGGCGCTGGACCTGGTGGCGCTGCGCAGCGCGCTCGATGCGAGCGCGGCGCGGTGGCGGAAGGCGGATGCGCCGGCGACCGCGGTCGGCGCTTACTGAATCGACAGTCCCGGCACCCGCGCCTGCCAGAGCCCCTCTCCCCTCGCGGGAGAGGGGTTGGGGAGAGGGGGCCCACGCGCCACAACAACCCTGTGCCTGGCAAGCGCTGCCGCCGCCTCTCCCCCGCCCTCTCCCACGAGGGGAGAGGGAGGAAGACCCGGCGAGGCGGCGCCAACTGACGCCCGGGCGGCCGGACTGTCCCCACCACCCTGCGCACGTCCCGGCCATACTGGCCGGATGACCGCCGCCCTTCGCCCTTGCCGCCTCCGTCTCTGGCTGGCCTTCCTGCTGCTGCCCCTGCTCGCCCTGCAGGCCGCCTGGGCTCAGCAGCGTGACGACGGCGAACTGCGCATCGGCTCCAAGCGCTTCACCGAGTCCTACATCCTGGCCGAGGTGCTGGCGCAGACGGCCGCGCCGCATCTGCAGCGCCCGCCCACCGTGCGCCAGGGCCTGGGCAACACGGCCATCGTCTACGAGGCGCTGCGCTCGGGCGGCATCGACCTGTATGCCGAATACACCGGCACCATCGCGCTGGAAATCCTCAAAAGCCCAAAGCCGCTCGAGCCTGACGCCATGCGCGCCGCGCTCGCACCGCTGGGCCTGGGCATGGCCGTTCCTCTGGGCTTCAACGACGGCTATGCGCTGGCCATGCGTGCCGCCGAGGCCGAACGCCTGGGCATCCGCACGCTGGGCGACCTGGCGAAACATCCCGAACTGCGCCTGGGCCTGACCAACGAATTCATCGGCCGCGCCGACGGCTGGCGCGGCGTGGCCGCGCGCTACGGCCTGCCGCAGCGGCCCACCGGGCTGGACCATGGGCTGGCCTATGACGCCATCGCCGCAGGCCAGGTGGACGTGATCGACATCTACACCACCGACGCCAAGATCGAGCACCTGGGCCTCCAGGTGCTGGAGGACGACCGGGCCTACTTTCCGCGCTACGACGCCGTGCTGCTCTACCGCCTGGACCTGCCCCAACGCCTGCCCCAGGCCTGGGCCGCGCTGCAGCGCCTGGAAGGCCGCATCGACGAGGCGGCCATGATCCGCATGAACGCCCGGGCCGAGCTGCAGGGCGCCGGCTTCGCCGACATCGCCCGCGACTTCCTGGCAGGCGGCAAGCCCGCAGATGCCGACGCCGCGCGCGGCTTCAACGCCAAGCTGTTCGGGCCCGACCTTGGCCGGCTGGCGCGCCAACACCTGATGCTGGTGGCCGTGTCGGTCGGGTTGGCGGTGCTGATCGGCCTGCCGCTGGCGATGGCGGTGTTCGCGCATGTGCGGCTGCGGGCGTTGGTGCTGGGCCTGACCGGCCTGCTGCAGACCGTGCCTTCCCTCGCGCTGCTGGCCATCCTGATCTCGGCGCTGGGCGCCATCGGCACGCTGCCCGCACTGGTGGCGCTCACGCTCTATGCGCTGCTGCCGATCATGCGCAATGCGGTCACCGGCCTGGCCGAGGTGCCCGCCGGCATCACGCAGGCCGGCACGGCCCTGGGGATGACCGCCGCGCAGAACCTGCGCCTGGTGCGTCTGCCGCTGGCCCTGCCGACGCTGATCGCGGGCGTGCGCACGGCCACGACCATCGCGGTCGGCACCGCGACCATCGCGGCCTTCATCGGTGCCGGCGGCTTCGGCGAGCGCATCGTCACGGGCCTGGCGCTCAACGACCGCGCGCTGCTGATGGCCGGCGCGCTGCCGGCGGCGGCACTGGCTCTGATGTCGGAGCTGCTGTTCGAAGGTCTGGAAGCGCTGCTGCGTCGGCACCGCGCACCAGCCCGTTCGGTCTAGCCCCGCACGGCGCCTCGGCCGATCCGACCTGGCCGTTCGAGCTGATCCAACCCGGCCGTTCGGGCTCAGCTTGTCGAAGCCCCGCCCGAGCCGCATTGCACGCCAACAGCCATGGCCGCGCACGAGGGCCGCACCTGCGTTCAATACGGCGGCGCCTGCGTCGCCCGCTGCACCCGCGCCGCATTCGTCCACCAGGCCAGATCATCCGCCCAGCGCGGGAAGGCCTTGGCCAGCGACTTGCCCGCATCCCCGGTGGGCTCGCCTTTGTCGTCCAGCGTCTGCGAGATCGGGCCCACGGCCAGCGTGCTGGAGATGACCACCATGCCCATCTCCGACAGGATCGGATGCCAGGCCGTACCCGAGCGCACGCCGGAGAAGCGGCCCGCCGAGTAACTGGCGATGGCGGCCGGCCGCCAGAACCATTCCTCCAGGAAATGGTCGGTGAGGTTCTTCAGCCCCGGCTGCACGCCCCAGTTGTACTCGCCGGTGACGAAGACGAAGGCATCCGCCTCGCGGATCTTGCCGGCCAGCGTCTCCATGGCCGCGGGCGCCTGGCCCTTGGGATGCTCCTTGTACATGCGGTCGAGCATCGGCAGGCCCACGGCCTGCGCGTCGATGAGTTCGGGCTCGGCGCCGCGGGCCTTGAGTTGGGCCACGATGTAGTCCGCGAGGCGGATGCCCATGCGGTCGGCGCGGTAGGAACCGTAGAAGACGAGGATCTTGTCGGGCATGGCTGCTCCACAGATGAAGAGCCGCCAATCATCCCCGACCGGCCACCGCCTTGCGCGTAGGCCGTGGGGCCGGCTGCTCGGGCGTGGCGCCCAGTTGCACCAGATAGGCACAGAACATGTCGGCCAGGGCCGCCGCATAGGCCGCGATCTCGGCGGGCTTGCGGGGCTGGTCGGAGAAGGCCTTGCCCACGCCGCTCAGCGTGTCCAGCATGAGCGCCGCGGCGCGGCGGCGGACGCCGCTGGCGGCATGCGGCAGCACCGTCTTCATGAAGACGTGAAAGGCCCGGGCGCTGATCGCCCGCGCATCACCGGCCTCGGGCGCATCGCGGTACAGCGGGGCCGCATCGGCCAGCGCGGTGCGCACCTCGGCCTCCTCGCATTCGGAACGGATGAAGGCCAGCACCAGCCGGCGCAGCCGCGCCAGCGGCGGCAGGGCCTCGTCCTCCAGGATGCCGCGCATCAGCGTGGTGGTGCGCTGCCATTCGTCGCTCTGCAGCCGGAACAGGATCGCCGCCTTGTTGGGAAAGTACTGGTAGAGCGAACCGACGCTGACGCCGGCCTTCTCGGCCACACGGGCCGTGGTGAAGCGCTGCGCGCCTTCCTGGGCCAGAACCTGAACAGCCGCTTCGAGCACGGCGGCCACGAGGTTGGCGGAACGGGCCTGCTGGGGCTCCTTTCTCGAGGAGATCGGCGCGCTGCGGCGTGGGCTCATGGCGGGGGCTCCGAATGCGAATGGAAAACCTGACGAAGTCGTCGCATTATCGGCGCATGACTTCCGTAACTTCTCCAACGACTTCTTCCGCACCGATGCCGCTGCCCTTCTGGTGGCTGCTCGGCGTGCTCTTCGTCGCCTGCCTGTGCGTGGGCATGACGCTGCCGACGGTGCCGCTCTTCGTGGCCGGCACGCTGGGCCTGGGCAATGCCTGGGCCGGGCTGGCGGTGGGCATCGCCTTCCTGGCCACCATCCTCAGTCGCGGCTTCGCCGGCACGCTCACCGACCGGCAGGGTGCCAAGGTGGCGACGGTGCGCGGCCTGTTCTGCTACATCGCCGGCGCGCTGGTCTGCCTGGCGGCCGGCCTGCCGGGCCTGCGCGCCATCGCCGCCTACGAGGTGCTGCTGATCGGGCGCCTGCTCATCGGCGTGGGCGAAAGCCTGGTCGCTGTGGGCACCATCACCTGGTGCATCGGCCTGGTCGGCCCGGCGCGCTCAGGCCAGGTGCTGGCCTGGATCGGCGCCGCCATCTACGGCGCGCTGGCCGTGGGCGGGCCGCTGGGCATCGCGCTGTACGACCGGCTGGGGCTGGCCGGTGCGATGGCCGTGGCCACCGGCCTGCCGGTGCTGGCGCTGCTGGCCGTGGCACGGCTCGACGGTCTGCCCGTGATGGCAGCCGCCCAACGTCCCTCCATCTGGCGCGTGGTCGGCCGCATCGCGCCGCAGGGCGCCATCGTGTGCCTGCAGGGCATCGGCTTCGCGGCCATCGGCGCCTTCTTCGCGCTGCACTTTCGGGCCCAGGGCTGGGCGCATGCGGGCCTGGGCCTGACCGCCTTCGGCGCCGGCTTCGTGCTGGTGCGGCTGCTGTTCGGCGGCCTGCCCGACCGCATCGGCGGCCTGCCGGTGGCCGCCGCCTCGCTGGCCGTGGAAGCGCTGGGCCAGGTCCTGCTGTGGAGCGCCAGCACGCCCGACGCCGCGCTGGCCGGCGCCTTCATGACCGGCCTGGGCTGCTCGATGGTGTTCCCGGCCATGGGCCGCGACGTGGTGCACCGCGTGGCGCCGCCGCTGCGCGGCACGGCCATGGGCGCCTTCTCGGCCTTCCAGGACCTGGCTTATGGCCTGACCGGGCCCCTGGCCGGCCTGCTGGCCGACCGGGCGGGCTACCGCGGCGTGTTCCTCGTCGGCACCGTCGCGGCAGCGCTGGGACTGGCCATTGCGCTGGGGCTGTGGATCGCAACGCGCAGGCCCGCCCTGACGTCCCATTGAAACGACAACGACCGGCAGACGGCGATGAAGCCACCTGCCGGCCGCAAGGCCGAGCACGTCATGTCAGTTTTCCACAGCGCTGCGTGCCACCCACGCCGCATAAAACCGGCGCGACGCCAATGATCAAATGGCCGCGGAGCAGGCCACGCGCGGGCACCCGAGGAACTGGCTTCGCCAGGCCTCTGGGTGCGCCCCCCTCCAAGCCGAAGGCACCAGAGAGGGGCTGAGGGCCGCGGCTCCAAGCCTGCCTGCGCAGGCTTGGACGTGCCCGAAGAGCAGCCGCCTCTGGCGGCCGCGCGGAGCATTGAAGCGGCATGGGGGGTGCTTTTTCATCTCATGCCATCGTGTACGCGGTCTTCACCGTGGTGAAGAACTCCTGCGCATAGCGACCCTGCTCGCGCGGCCCGTAGCTGCTGCCCTTGCGGCCGCCGAAGGGCACGTGGTAGTCCACGCCCGCGGTCGGCAGGTTGACCATCACCATGCCGGCCTGGCTGTGCCGCTTGAAGTGGGTGGCGTGCTTCAGGCTGGTGGTGGCGATGCCGGCCGACAGGCCGAACTCGGTGTCGTTGGCGGTGGCCAGGGCTTCGTCGTAGTCCTTCACGCGAATCACGCTGGCGACGGGGCCGAAGATCTCCTCGCGGTTGATGCGCATGGCCTTGCCGCTCTCGCTGAACAGCGCCGGGGCCATGTAGTAGCCCTCGGTGCCGCGCGCCAGGCGCTCGCCGCCGACGGCCAGCGTGGCGCCCTCCGCCTTGCCGATCTCGACATAGCTCAGGTCCTGCTCCAGCTGCGACTGGCTGGAGACGGGGCCGATGTCGGTGCCCTGCGCCAGCGCGTCGCCCACGTTGATCTTCGCCATGCGCGCCTTCATCGCCTCGATGAAGCGCGGGTAGATGCCCTCGGTCACGATCAGCCGGCTCGACGCGGTGCAGCGCTGGCCGGTGGAGTAGAAGGCGCTCTGCACGCACAGCTCGACGGCCTGGTCCAGGTTGGCATCGTCCAGCACCACCTGCGGGTTCTTGCCGCCCATCTCCAGCTGGACCTTCTTCCCGCCCTTGACGCATTCCAGCGCGATGCCGCGGCCCACGCCGACGGAGCCGGTGAAGCTGATTGCATGGATGTCCCGGTGCTGCACCAGCGCATTGCCGATGACGCTGCCACGGCCCATCACCAGATTGAACACGCCGGCCGGAATGCCCGAGCGGTGGATGATCTCGGCCAGCGCCCAGCTGCTGCCCGGCACCAGGTCGGCGGGCTTGAGCACCACGCAGTTGCCGAAGGCCAGGGCCGGCGCAATCTTCCAGGCCGGGATGGCGATGGGGAAGTTCCACGGCGTGATCAGGCCCACCACGCCCACCGGCTCGCGCGTGATCTCCACGCCGATGCCGGGGCGCACCGAAGGCAGCGTCTCGCCCGACAGGCGCAGGCACTCGCCGGCGAAGAACTTGAAGATCTGGCCGGCGCGCGTGACCTCGCCGATGCCCTCGGCGCGGGTCTTGCCCTCTTCGCGCGACAGCAGCGCGCCCAGTTCTTCCTTGCGGGCCAGGATCTCGCTGCCGATCCTGTCCAGCGCATCGCTGCGGGCCTGCACCGAGCCGGTGGACCAGGCGGGGAAGGCCGCCGTCGCCGCGGCCACGGCCGCATCGACGTGGGAGGCGTCGCCCTGCGTGTACTGGCCGATCACGTCCGCGAGGTTGCTGGGGTTGAGGTTGGGGCTGTAGCTGGCACCGGCCAGCCATTCGCCGTTGACGAGGTTGTCGAATTCGCTCATGGAGAAGGTCCTTGTCGGAATGGCGGGCAGGCTCAGCGCACCATCGCCGGCCGCTTGTTGTCGAAGGTCCAGCCGGGGATCAGGTAATGCATGGCCATCGCGTCGTCGCGCGCGCCCAGGCCGTGCTGCTGGTAGAGCGCGTTGGCCCGCTGCAGCGCGGCGCGGTCCACCGTCACACCCAGGCCCGGCGTGGTGGGCACGTCGACGAAGCCGCCGCGGATTTGCAGCGGGTTCTGCGTGAGGAACTGGCCGTCCTGCCAGATCCAGTGCGTGTCGATGGCCGTCACCTTGCCCGGCACGGCCGCCGCCACGTGCGTGAACATGGCCAGCGAGATGTCGAAGTGGTTGTTGGAATGCGAGCCCCAGGTCAGGCCCCAGTCGCGGCAGGTCTGGCCCACGCGCACGCTGCCGGCCATGGTCCAGAAATGCGGGTCGGCCAGCGGAATGTCCACCGACTGCAGCGACAGCGCATGCACCATCTGCCGCCAGTCGGTGGCGACCATGTTCGTGGCCGTGGGCAGGCCGGTGGCGCGGCGGAACTCCGCCATCACCTCGCGGCCGCTGAAGCCGCCTTCGGCGCCGCACGGGTCCTCGGCATAGGCCAGCACGCCGCGCATGTCGCGCATCAGGCGGATGGCGTCCTTGAGCAGCCAGCCGCCGTTGGGGTCGAGTGTGACGCGGGCCTCGGGAAAGCGCCGGGCCAGGGCGCGCACGGCCTCGACCTCCTGCTCGCCGGCCAGCACGCCGCCCTTGAGCTTGAAGTCGTTGAAGCCGTAGCGCGCATGCGCGGCCTCGGCCTGGCGCACGATGGCCTCGGGCGTCATGGCGCTCATGTGGCGCACCTGGGCCCAGTCGTCGCCGGCGCTGGTGTCCTCGCCGGGCTTCACGTAGGGCAGATCGGTCTTGTCGGCCGGGCCGACGAAGAACAGGTAGCCCAGCATCTCCACCCGCTCGCGCTGCTGGCCTTCGCCGAGCAGCGCGGCCACCGGCACGCCCAGGTGCTGGCCGAGCAGGTCGAGCAGGGCCGACTCGATGGCCGTGGCCGCATGCACGCCGATGCGCAGGTCGAAGGTCTGCAGGCCGCGCCCGCCCGGGTCGCGGCCGGCCAGGGCCTGCTGCACGCGCTGCAGCAGCTGCAGGTGCGTGCCGATGGACTGGCCGACGAGTTGCGCCCGGCTGTCCTCCAGCGCCTGGCGGATGCCTTCGCCGCCCGGCACCTCGCCCACGCCGGTGCGGCCGGCGCTGTCGTGCACCAGCAGCACGTTGCGGGTGAAGAAGGGCGCGTGGGCGCCGCTCAGGTTCATCAGCATGCCGTCGCGGCCGGCGACGGGGATGACTTCGATGTCGGTGATGGTGGGCGTGGAACTCATGGCGGAAGGCGGTGGCGACAGGGGACAGGCAGGCCGCGCGGGCCTGCAGGAGTGGCAATGTCAGTCGGCGCTGATCTTGCGCGTCTCGATCAACGTCTTCCAGCGCGTCCATTCGCGGGCCTGGAAGGCCGTGAACTCGGCCGGCGTGCTGGCGACGATTTCCAGGCCCTGGTCGAGCATGCGCTTCTTGACCTCGGGCGCCTGGATGGCAGCGATGGCGGCTGCGGCCAGCTTCTCCTTGACCGCCGGCGGCAGGCCGCGCGGCGCGGCCATGCCCTGCCAGGAATACAGCTCGGCGCCCTTCACGCCCGCCTCGGCCAGCGTGGGCACGTCGGGCAGCACCGGCGAGCGCTTGTCGCCGGTGACCGCAATGGCGCGCAGCTTGCCAGCGCGGATGTGCGGCAGCACCGCATTCACGTTCTGGAAGGAGAAGTCCACCTGGCCGCCGAGCAGGTCGTTGATGGCCGGCGCCCCGCCCTTGTAGGGCACGTGCAGGCCCGAGGTGCCCGTCTGCTGCCAGAACACCTCGGCCGACAGGTGATCCGACGAGCCGTTGCCCGAACTGGCGAAGCTCAGCTTGCCGGGGTTGGCCTTGAGCGCGGCCAGCACCTCGGCCACGGTGTGCTCCTTGCGCGCCGGGCTGGCCACCAGCACGTTGGGCGCCTGCACCGGCACGGTGATGTAGTCGAAGTCGCGTGTGGCGTCATAGGGCACCGTCTTGAGCAGGTGCGGCGCCACCACGAAGGCGCCCAGCGACGAGACCAGCAGCGTGTAGCCATCGGCCGGCGCGCGCTTGACGAGGCCGGCGCCCAGGGTGCCGGTGGCGCCGGGACGGTTGTCGACGACGAAGCTCTGGCCCAGGCGGCTGCCCATCTCCTGCGCCATGGCGCGGGCCACCATGTCGGTGGAGCCGCCGGCCGGGAAGGGCACGACGATCGTCACCGGCTTCTCGGGCCAGGCGGCGGGGTTCTGGGCCAGGGCGGGCATCAGGGCGGCAGCGGCGCCCAGGGCGATCAACAGTTTCTTCATGGTGCGTTGGCGCGCCGGGCGTCCGCTGGCGGGCGCCCGGCCTTGTCTCCGGATGGGTCGTTGAAGATGGCGGGCGGGCCGTGGCTTACTGCGGGCCCAGCTTGGCGATCAGCGCCTCGAGCGCGGCGTATTCGTCGGCCTTGAGGTCGGTGAGCGGCGCGCGCACGGGGCCCGCGCCGTGGCCGACGATCTTTGCGCCGGCCTTGACGATGCTCACGGCGTAGCCCTGGCCCTTGTTGCGGATGGCCAGGTAGGGCATGAAGAAGTCCTTCAGCAGGCGATGCTGCGTGGCCATGTCGTCGTCGCGCACGGCTTCGTAGAACTGCATCGCCGTCTTCGGGATGAAGTTGAAGACGGCCGACGAGTACACCGGCGTGCCCAGCGCCTTGTAGGCGGCGGCATAGACCTCGGCCGTGGGCAGGCCGCCCAGGTAGGCGAAGCGGTCGCCCATGGTCAGGAAGATGGAGCTCATCAACTCGATGTCGCCGATGCCGTCCTTGAAGCCGATCAGGTTGGGGTTGCGCTCGGCCAGCTTCGCCAGCGTCTCGGGCATCAGCTTGGCCTGCCCGCGGTTGTAGACGATGACGCCGAACTTGACGCTCTTGCACACGGCCTCGACGTGCGCGGCCAGGCCTTCCTGGCCGGCCTCGGTCAGGTAGTGCGGCAGCAGCAGGATGCCGTGGGCGCCGGCGCGCTCGGCGGCCTGGGCGCACTGGATGGCGAAGCGGGTGGGGCCGCCGGCGCCGGCAATGATCGGCACCTTGCCGCGGCAGGTGTCGACGGCCGTCTTGATGATGTCGGGGTATTCGTCGGCGGTGAGCGAGAAGAACTCGCCCGTGCCGCCCGCGGCGAACAGCGCGCTGGCGCCATACGGTGCCAGCCATTCGAGGCGCTCGATGTAGCCCTTCTTGTCGAAGTTGCCCTCGGCGTCGAAGTCCGTCAGCGGGAAGGACAGCAGGCCGGAGCCCATGATGGTCTTGAGATCTTGCGGATTCATGTGCGGGTTTCCTGGAAGCGTGTGTTGACAGAAAAATAAGAAGAGGAAGGCGAAGGTCAGTCCAGCTTGATGCCCGCCTGCCGCACCACGGCGGCCCAGCGGGCGCGTTCCTTGTCGAAGAACTGTTCTTCCTGCGCGCCGGTCATGGTCACGACCTCGGCGCCCTGCCCGGCCAGGCGCGAGCGCACCTCGGGCGAGCGGATGGCGGCGATGAATTCGCGGTTGAGGCGCTGCACGATGGCATCGGGCGTGCCGCGCGGCGCCTTCACGCCCTGCCAGGTGCCGGACTCGAAGCCGGGCACGCCCTGCTCCGCGATGGTGGGCACGTCGCCCACCAGCGGCATGCGCGTGGGCTTGGAAACGGCGAGCAGCCTGAGCTTGCCGCTCTGGACGTGCGGCAGGGTGGCGAGCATGCCGTTCATCAGCACCTGGGTCTGGCCGCCCACCGTGTCCTGGATGGCCTGCACGCCGCCCTTGTAGGGCACGTAGGTCCAGCGGGCGCCGCTGGCGCGCTCCAGGGCCACGCCGGCCAGGTGCGGGGCGCTGCCCGTGGCGGTGACGGCGAAGTTGAGGTCGCTGGTCTTCGACAGCGCCACCAGTTCCTGCAGCGTGTTGGCCTTGACGGAAGGATGCACCACCAGCAGGTGCGGCGAATAGGCCAGCATGGTCACGCCGCGCAGGTCCTTGGACGGGTCGAAGGGCAGCCTGGTGTAGACCGAGGGGCTGATGGCGAGCGCGCCCACGTCGCACAGCAGCACCGTGTAGCCGTCGGGCGCGGCCTTGGCCACCATGTCGGCGCCCAGGTTGCCGTTGGCACCGGGCTTGTTGTCCACGATCACGCTCTGGCCTAGGGCCTGCGACAGCGGCTGGCTGATGGCGCGCGCAATGATGTCGGAGGAGCCGCCGGGCGGGTACGGCACCACGATGCGGATCGGCCTGGACGGCCAGGCATCGGCGGCGTGCACGGCACCGGCGGCGACGAGCGCGGCGCCGGCGGCACCGCTGACGAACCGGCGGCGGTTGAGGGGCATGTCTTGTCTCCGTTCGGGCTGAGGAAGCGGCACGGCGCTATTGGCGTTGTTCTGAAACGTCTTGTTGTCAGTCATCGTACAACTAGGCGCGTCGTTTGACGGTGCAATGACCCCACGCCGTACTCAGGTTGAGGACACCCCGGCCTGCCGCTGCGCCGCCTCTTCGCGCGCCCGGCGCAGGCGCTCGCGGCTGTTGGTCAGGTGGATGCGCATGGCGGCCCGCGCCGCATCGGCGTCGCCGCGCGCGATGGCCGCGTAGATTTCCTCGTGCTCGCGGTTCACGCGCTCCAGGTACTCGCCGCGCTGGGCCTGCTTGCGGATCGCGCTGACGCGGGTGCGCGGAATGATGTTGGTGCCCAGGTGGCCCAGGATCTCGGCGAAGTACGGGTTGCCGGTGGCCTGCGCGATGCCGAGGTGGAAGCGGAAGTCGGGCGAGATCGAGTCGCCCGCGTCGCCGGCGTCCTGCGCGAAGGCATCCAGCGCCTCGCGCATCGCCTGGAGATGGGCTCCAGAGTGCCGTTGGGCGGCCAGGCCGGCGGATTCGGTCTCGAGGCTGATGCGCAGCTCCAGCACCGCCATCACGTCCACCGCGGTCGGTATTTCGGAGGCATCCAGGCTGAACATGCCGGCTGCGCGAGGCTGCAGCACGAAGGTGCCGATGCCGTGCCGCGTCTCGACCAGCCCGGCCGCCTGCAGCCGCGACAGCGCCTCGCGCACCACCGTGCGGCTCACGCCATAGGTCTGCATGATCGCGGACTCGGTCGGCAACTTGTCGCCCGGGCGCAGGTGGCCGGCCCGGATGCGCTCGCCCAGGTCGTCCACCAGGCCGTGTGCCAGGCCGCGCGCGCGGCGCTGCGGCAGCGGCCGGACCGCCTCCGATTCGACGGCGGGCGTGGACGTGGCGGCGGTGGTCGAGCGGGGCATGGGCGGATCATAAGACGCCACTTAGTTGTACGACGACTTAGGACATGGCGTTCCGATGCGCGGGCAAGCCCGCGCGGGACCAACGCAAGCCGCGGACTTTGTGGCATGGTCGCGCTCCCGCCCTGCCCTCCGTCCCCTGCCCGCCCATGAGTTCCCCGCGCAAGCGCGCTGCCACCATCCGCGACGTCGCCCAGGCCGCGAAGGTGTCGACCGCCACCGTCTCCAAGTTCGTCAACGGCGGCCAGCGCTTCACGGCCGAGGTCGAGGCGCGCATCACGCAGGCGGTGCGCGAACTGGGCTATTCGCTCAACCCCATGGCCCGCGGCATGATCACCGGCCGCACGGGCAACGTGGGCGTGGTGATCCTGGACATCCGCAACCCCTACTTCACCAGCCTGGTCAGCGGCGCCGCGCGGGTGGCGGCCGCGGCCGGCCTCAACCTGATCATTGCCGACGCGGCCGAAAGCACATCGCCCGAACTGGGCGTGCTGCAGTCGCTGGTGCGGCGGGTGGACGGGCTGGTGGTCAGCGCCCGGCTGCCGGCCGCCGCCATCCAGGGCGTGGTGGACAGCGGCACGCCCGTGGTCTTCTTCGGCCGGCCCTCGCCCTATGCGCAGCATGCCAGCGTGGGCTGCGACAACCACCAGGCCGGGCTGATGCTGGGCCGGCACCTGCGCGACCTGGGCCATCGCCGCATCACCTACCTGGGCTTCTCGGGCGCGCGCTGGAGCGCCGACCGCGAGCGGGGCCTGCGCGAGGCCTTCCAGGGCGTGAAGGCGAGCGTGCGCACGGTCGATGCGCCCGCGCCCTCCACCGAGGAAGGCGAGCGCCTGGCGTCCAGCCTGCTGCTGTCGCCGGAGCGCGGCGACGCCATCGTGGCCTACAACGACCTGCTGGCCATGGGCCTGCTGCTGGAGGCCAAGTCGCTGGGGATCGCGGTGCCGGAGGCGGTGTCGGTGGCCGCTTTCGACAACATCGCCTACGGCCGCCTGGTGAGCCCCGCCCTGACCAGCGTGGACATGATGGGCGAGGCCACGGGCGAACTGGCCATGCGCCGGCTCATCGGCGCCATCCACGGCCAAGACGTGGCCTCGCAGGAAAACGTTATACCGCCACGCGTCGTGGCCCGCGATTCGACCCGCAGCATCGTCAAGGGTAAGCACCTAGCGCGCTCGGCTTGACGCCGCCCCGGGCCGTGCGCACCATCGCGTCCAGCCCTTACGCGGCTTTTTTCGGGTCGCGAAGTTAAACGTTTAACCGCTGATGCAGACCGCCTGGCTGCACGCCTTCGATCACACGCGCCGCCTTGCCCATGACCGCCACTTCTTCCTCCAGCCCGCGCCTGCAGCGCCTGCTGCTCACCGGCGCGGCCGGCGGCCTCGGCCAGGTGCTGCGGACGCGGCTCGTGCCCTTTGCCGAGCAGCTGCGCGTCTCGGACATCGCGCCGCTGGGCACGGCCCGCGGTGCGCACGAGGAGGTCGTGCACTGCGACCTCGCCGACAAGTCCGCGGTGCATGCCCTGATGGCCGGCTGCGACGCCGTGGTCCACCTCGGCGGCATTTCGGTGGAGCGGCCCTTCGAGCAGATCCTCGAGGCCAACATCAAGGGCATCTACCACCTCTACGAGGCCGCGCGCCGCCAGGGCGTGGGCCGCGTCGTGTTCGCCAGCTCCAACCACGTGATCGGCTTCTACAAGCAGACCGAGCACATCGACGCCACGGCGCTGCGCCGGCCCGACGGCTACTACGGCCTGTCCAAGTCCTTCGGCGAGGACATGGCCCAGTTCTACTGGGACCGCTACGGCATCGAGACAGTGAGCATCCGCATCGGCTCCTCCTTCCCCGAGCCTGCCAACCGCCGGATGATGAGCACTTGGCTCAGCTACGACGACCTGACGCGGCTGGTGGAGAAGTCGCTGTTCACGCCCGAGGTCGGCCACACGGTGGTCTTCGGCGCCTCGGCCAACCGCGACCTGTGGTGGGACAACCGCACCGCGGCCCACCTGGGCTGGGTGCCGCAGGACGGCTCCGAGGTCTTCCGCGCCAAGGTCGAGGCCCAGCCACCGGTGGCGGCCGAAGACCCCAATGCCATCTACCAGGGCGGCGCCTTCACCGCCCAGGGCCCCTTCGGAGACTGAGGCCGTGCAGGCATCCAAAGCCGAACTCGTCGTCGACGCGCGCCATGGCACCGGCGAGAGCCCGGTGTGGCATGCGGGCGAGCAGGCGCTCTACTGGGTGGACATCCCGGGGCGCACGGTCGACCGCTGGTCGCCCGAGGACGGGCATGTGCAATGGCACGCGCCGCAGATGCCCGCCTGCATCGCCGCCGTGGCCGGCCGGCCCGGCCAATGGCTGGCCGGCATGGAAGACGGCGTCCACACGCTGGACCTGGGCTGCGACGGCCAGGCGCGGCTCACCCCGTTGGCGCCGGTGCAGCATGCCCGCGCCGGCATGCGCTTCAACGACGGCCGCTGCGACCGCCAGGGCCGCTTCTGGGCCGGCACCATGCTGATGGACATGGTCGCCGCGGCCCGCACCGGCGTGCTCTACCGGCTGGACGGCGCCACGCTGCAGCCCGTGCTGGACGGTCTCATCACGCCCAACGGCCTGGCCTTCAGCCCGGACGGCCGCACGATGTACCTGTCGGACTCGCACCCGCAGGTACAGGCCATCTGGGCCTTCGACTACGACACCGACACGGGCACGCCATCCAACCGGCGCCTCTTCGCCGACATGGGGCCGCTGCCCGGCCGCCCCGACGGCGCCGCGATCGACGTCGACGGCGGCTACTGGATCTGCGGCAACGACGCCGGCTTGGTGCACCGCTTCATGCCCGACGGCCGGCTGGACCGCTCGCTCGAAGTGCCGGTGAAGAAGCCCGCCATGTGCGCCTTCGGCGGGCCGGCGCTCGACACCCTGTTCGTCACCTCGATCCGGCCGGCGGGCGACCTGTCGGATCAACCCCTGGCCGGCGGCGTGTTCGCGCTGCGGCCCGGCACGCAGGGCCTGCCGGAACCCGCCTGGCAACCCTGACCCATCGAACAACGACAAGCCATCCCGACCACCCGAGGACCACCGCGAGGAAGACAAACATGACAAAGACCATCTCGTTCAAGACCACCCTGCTCGCCCTGGCCGCCAGTGCCGCGGCGCTGGCGGCGCAGGGCGAGCAG
>NZ_LDSL01000050.1 GCF_001476815.1 Pseudacidovorax intermedius
GTGATCGGCACGCTGGCCAACATCGAGGGCTTCGTCCGCGACGACCTGCTGCGCCACGTGCAGGCGCACCACGTGGGGCCGAAGACGGTGGTGGCGGCGGCCGGCAACGTCGATGCGGCAGCCTGGATGGCGCTGGCCGCCGAGCTGTTCGCCGGCATGCCGTCCGGGGCCGAGCCTTCGGCCGCCCAGCCGCCCGCGGCCACGCCCTATGCGGGGCAGGCGCTGGCGCGGCGCTTCGCGCAGGTGTCGCAGGTGTTCCTGAACATCGCCTGGCCCGTCGCGCCCGTGGGCGCGGATGCGCTGGCCCAGGCGCGCTGGCGCCTGGCGGCGGGCCTCGCCGCCAACCTCTTCGGCGGCGGCATGTCGGCCCCGCTGGCGGACACCATCCGCGAGCGGCTGGGCCTGGCCTACACCGCGGACGCCACCCTCGACAAGGGCGACGCCTGGGCCAACTTCGTCGTCAGCGCGGTGACCACGCCCGACAAGCTGGACGCGCTGGTCGCCGCCACGGGCGAGCTGCTGCGCGCCCAGGCGGCGGCCATCGACCCGGTGCACCTCGAGCGCGCGAAGAACCAGCTGGCCGTGTCGCGCGTGCGCGCGGCGGAGCGGCCCTACGCCACCATGGAGCAGGCGGTGGAGGAACTGCTGGCCTGCGGCGCCGTGCTGTCGCTGCCCGACGCCCTGGCGATGATCCAGGACATCGGCGCCGACGAGGTGCGGGCGGTGTTCGAGCGGATGCTGGCCCATCCGCCTGCGCTGGCCGTGACGGGGAAGGGCGTCAGTGGCAAGACGGCACGGCAGTTGGCGGGGCGCTTCGCGGCGACGGCCGGGCGATCCGCACCGTCGCCTTGAGCTTGCCAAAGGCACGGAGGCCGGCCCCCGAGCGCCTGGCCTCCCTGCTGCTGGACGCGGTGCGTGAGCATCTGGGGCCGGGCTTCGGCACATCGCCGGCACCAGCGGCCGGGTGGCCGTGCCGCATAGCGCGCAGGCCGGACGCCCAATTGGGCCGGGGACCGTCGCCGACCCGGCTCAAAACGCCTGGACCTGCCCCTGGCACCGCCCGTCGCCGTGGCCGGCGAAGCCGCCCGTCGGCGCGCACAGCGCCTGGCCGGACGCGTCGTAGAGGTAGTTGAACCGGTCGCAGCAAGGCGCCGTCACGAGGTAGGCCACCTTGCCCATGTAGCGCACCCGCTGGATGGGGAAGGCCGGCGAGCCGCGGGCGCCGCTTTCCAGGCGGAGGATTTCGCGCTGGACAACCTCCGCCGGATAGGCCGTGAACCCGACATCGTCGGTGTCGGCCCTGTCTTCGATGCTGCTGCACGAAGCCAGCATGACGAGAGAGGCGAGCAGGAAGTGCGGATGCATCGAGGTCTCCGGGCGGCGGTAAGCGGGTCTTTTATAGCCGCGCGTCCTCGGAGCCTGAAGATGGGCATCCCGCACGACGGGAAGGGGGCGAGGGTGGCCGTCAGGCAGCCCGCGCCGTCGCCGCCTCCCGCTTCAGGAAGTCGTACACCCGCGCGTCGTCTGCGTAGGCCGCGTTGAAGCGCATCCACGGCGTCGGCTGGGCACTGGGCAAGAACAGATGCCCTGGCGCCAGCAGCAGCCCCGCCGCCACGGCGCGCTGGGCGACCGCCGCCGCGTCCATGCCGTCCGCAGGCAACCGCGCCCACAGAAAGGGCCCGCCCGCCGGCTGGCCGAACACCTCCAGTCCCGCCTTCGCCAGCCCCGCACACACGGCCACCTGCGCCTCGGCCAGGCGCTGCGCCAGCCGCGCGACATGGGCGCGGTGCTTGCCCTCGGCCAGCACGGCGTGCACCAGCCGCTCGTTCATCTCCGAGCTGGTCAGGCTGTCGCTCATCTTGGCGTGGATGAGCTTGTCGACCATCTCCTCGTTCGCGGTGACGAAGCCCACGCGCAGGCTGGGTGAGACGAGCTTGGAGAAGCCGCCCACGTAGATCACGCGCCGCAACTGGTCCAGGCTGGCGAGCGAGGTGGCGCCGGCCGGCTCCAGCCCGGCCATGACGTCGTTCTCGACGATGGCGAAGCCCAGTTGCTCGGCCAGGCGCAGCAGTTGATAGGCCTTGGCCGGCGCGCAGGAGGAGCCGGTGGGGTTGTGCAGGTGCGTCTGGATGAAGAAGGCCTTGGGCCGGTGGCGCTGGGCGAGGGCCTGCAGGGCCGCCAGGTCGGGGCCGTCCTGCAGCCGCGGCACGCCGACCAGGCGGGCGCCCTGCTGGCGCAGTGTCTCGAAGAGGTTGGTGGAGCCGGGGTCGTCCACCAGCACGGCGTCGCCCGGCTGCAGCAGGCAGCGGCCGGCCAGCGCCAGGGCCTGGGTGGCACCGTGGGTCAGCACGATCTGGTGCGGCGGCGCCTGCACGGCGCGGGCGGCCAGCTGCGCCTCGATCTGCTGGCGCAGCGGCAGGTAGCCATGGGGCGAGCCGTAGCGGGCGAGGGCGGGGCCCTGCTTGCGGGCCAGGCCCGACAGGGCCCGGCGCACGGCGTCGGACTGCAGCCACTCCGGCGGCATCCAGCCGCAGCCGGCGTTGAGCAGCGAGGCGTCGTCCTCGTACACCCGGCGGATCAGCCACAGCGAATCGACCGCGGTGCGGCCGACGAAGGGCTTGCGGCGCGCGCCCTGGCCGGCGGTGTCGCCGTGCGCCGCGACGTAGTAGCCGCTGGCGGGGCGCGCCTCCACGTAGCCGTCGGCCACCAGGCGCTGGTAGGCATTGGTCGCCGTCATGGTGCTCACGCCGGACTCGCGCGCCAGTTCGCGCACCGAAGGCAGGCGTGCACCGACGGCGAGCGCGCCGCGGTCGATCTGCAGGGCGAGGGCATCGCGGATCTGCCGCACCAGGGGCACGTCGGAGCGGGGGTCGAGCGAAATCATGGCTGGGCGATGTGTGGCGACGTGGAGCGACGGGGCACTGAATGGGTGCACGCGATGCACCTGTCTGTGATCGCTGTGCTGGACTGTTCTAGTTCAGCCCTTTGCAACTGTACATATTCAATTGCGTCGATTTTTGTCCCAATCCATCCCCACCGGCAAGCCGGATCTTTTTCCCGCATTTCCACCGCCCTCTTCGGAAGCTTCATGCACACCTCCCAAACTTCTGCCGCCCGCCCCGTGAGCCGCCGTGCCCTGTCGAAGTGGGCGGCCTGCGCCGCCATGCTGGCCGTGACGGCCGGCACCGCGCTGCCCGCCGCGGCGCAGTCCAGCACCCTTCGGATCATTCCCACCACCAACATGACGGTGCTGGACCCGATCTGGACCACGGCCTACATCTCGCGCAACTTCGGCTACATGATCTACGACACCCTGTTCGGCACCGATGCCCAGGGCAAGATCCAGCCGCAGATGGTGGGCAAGTGGAGCGTGTCCAAGGACAACAAGACCTGGACCTTCCAGCTGCGCGACGGCCTGGAGTTCCACGACGGCAAGCCGGTCACCAGCGAGGACGTGGTCGCCTCGCTCAAGCGCTGGGCCAGCCGCGACACCTTCGGCGGCCAGCTGGCCAAGGCCATCGACAAGTACGAAACGCCCGACGCCAGGACCTTCGTCATCCAGCTCAAGGAGCCCTTCGGCCTGGTGACCGAGGCGCTGGGCAAGCCCTCGTCCAACGTGCCCTTCATCATGCCCAAGCGCGTGGCCGACACGCCCGGCGACGTGCAGGTCAAGGAAACCATCGGCTCCGGCCCCTACGTCTTCAAGGCCGACGAGTTCCGCCCCGGCGAGAAGGCCGTCTTCCTCAAGAACACCAAGTACAAGCCGCGCGCCGAGGCGCCTTCGGGCACGGCCGGTGGCAAGAACGTGTACGTGGACCGCGTGGAATGGCTGTTCATCCGCGACGCGCAGACCCAGCTCAATGCCCTGCTCAACGGCGAGGCCGACATCCTGGAGCAGCCCGCCTTCGAGCAGTACGCCACGCTGCGCAGCAACCCGGGCGTGGAACTGGTCGACGCCCAGCCGGCCGGCAACCAGTTCATCCTGCGCTTCAACTTCCTGCATGCGCCCTTCGACAACGAGAAAGTCCGCCGCGCCGCCATGCTGGCGCTGGGGCAGGAGGCCTTTTTGCGCACGCAGGTGGGCACGCCCGGCCTCACGCGCTACTGCAAGAGCATGTTCCCCTGCGGCACGCCCTACGAGTCGGCCAACACGGGCGAATACACCGGCATCGCCAATCCGCAGAAGGCCAAGGCCCTGCTGGCCGAGGCCGGCTACAAGGGCGAGCCGGTGGTGCTGATGCGCCCGGCCGACAACGGCACCATCGGCAAGCTGCCGCTGGTGGCCAAGCAGCAACTGGAGCAGGCCGGCTTCAAGGTCGACCTGCAGAACATGGACTGGCAGACCCTGGTGGCCCGCCGCGCCAAGAAGGACGCGCCCTCGGCCGGCGGCTGGAGCATCTTCATGACCTCCTGGACGGCCTCGGACATCCTCAACCCGCTGACCATGGCCATGATGAACGCCACCGGCGACAAGGGCTGGTTCGGCTGGCAGGACGACCCGAAGCTCGAAGCCATCAAGAAGCAGTTCATCGCCGCCGGCACCGATGCCGAGAAGAAGAAGCTGGCCGAGGCCGCGCAGCTTCAGGCCTTCCAGACCGTGACGCACGTGCCCGTGGGCCAGTACAACCAGCCGGCCGCCGTGCGCAAGGGCGTCACCGGCCTGGTGCCCGCCGGCGCCCAGGTCTACTGGAACATCCGCAAGCAGTGAAGGCAGGACGGCCATGCTGAGCTTTCTGGGCAAACGCCTGCTCGCCACGCTGCCGGTGATCCTGGTGGTGGCCATCGCGGTCTTCATGATCGTGCGGCTGACCCCCGGCGACCCCGCGGCCATCATCGGCGGCAACAGCGCCACCAACGAGGACCTGGACCGCATCCGCGCGCAACTGGGCCTGACCCAGCCGCTGTGGACGCAGTTCGCCACCTGGGCCGGCAATGTGCTGCACGGCGACCTGGGCTTCTCCTTCTTCCTGAACAAGCCGGTGGTGGCCCTGATCGGCCAGCGCATCGAGCCCACGCTCTCGCTGGCCATCGGCACCCTGCTGCTGGCCGTGGCCATCGCGCTGCCGCTGGGCACCCTGGCGGCCTGGCGCATGGGCGGCTGGCTGGACAAGGCGGTCATGGCCTTCTCGGTGGCCGGCTTCTCGGTGCCGGTGTTCGTCATCGGCTACGTGCTGATCTACCTGCTGGCGATGAAGCTGCAGTGGTTCCCGGTGCAGGGCTACCGCCGCATCGGCGAAGGCGTGGGCCCGTGGGCGCGGCAACTGGTGCTGCCCTGCCTGACGCTGGCCGTGACCTACGTGGCGCTGCTGGCCCGCGTGACCCGCGCCGCCGTGAGCGAGGCGCTGACCGAGGACTACATCCGTACCGCCCGGGCCAAGGGCATCGGCGAACGCGCCGTGCTCAGCCACCATGCGCTGCGCAACGCGGCCGTGCCGGTGGCCACCGTGATCGGCGTGAGCGCGGCCCTGCTGCTGGGCGGCGTGGTGGTGACCGAAACGGTCTACGCCATTCCCGGCCTCGGCCAGCTGACGGTGGACGCGGTGCTCAACCGCGACTTCCCGGTGCTGCAGGGCGTGGTGCTGTTCTTCGCGCTGATCTACGTGGGCGTCAACCTGCTGGTGGACGTCAGCTACCTCTTCCTCGACCCCCGCATCCGGTACTGAAGCCATGGGCACCTTCCACAAACTCTGGCGCCACGGCGCCGTGCGCGGCGGCACGCTGGTGCTGCTGGTGCTCACCCTGGTCGGGCTGATGGCACCCTGGCTCGGCACCTTCGACCCCTCGGCCATGGACGCGACCTTCATCACCGTGCCCGCCGGCACCGCCGGCCAGGTCACGCTGCCCGACGGCGCGACGGTGCAGCACACCTTCTGGATGGGCAGCGACAGCGTGGGCCGCGACATCTGGAGCCGCGTGCTCTACGGCACTCGCATCTCGCTGCTGGTGGGCGTGCTCACCGCCGCCCTGGCGGTGGTGCTGGGCTGCACGCTGGGCATGCTGGCCGGCTACTTCCGCGCCGCCGATGCGGTGCTGATGCGCGTCATGGACGGCCTGATGGCCATCCCCGCCGTGCTGCTGGCCATCACGCTGGTGGCCATGCTGGGCGCCAGCCTGCCGACGGTGATCCTGGCCATCGCCGTGCCGGAGGTGCCGCGGGTGACCCGCCTGGTGCGCGCCCTGGTGATCGGCCTGCGCGACGAGCCCTTCGTCGAGGCCGCCCGCGCCCTGGCCACGCCCAACGCCACCATCCTGTGGCGCGACATCCTGCCCAACGCGCTGGCGCCGCTGATCGTGCAGGGCACCTTCGTCGCCGCATCGGCCGTGCTGACCGAAGCCATCCTGAGCTTCCTGGGCCTGGGCCTGCCGGCCGAAGTGCCCACCTGGGGAAACATCATGGCCGAGGGGCGCGTGCTGTTCTCGCAGGCCCCCGGCAACGTGCTGTGGCCCGCGCTCTTCCTGGTGCCCACCGTGCTGGCCATCAACCTGCTGGGCGACGGGCTGCGCGACGTGCTCGATCCCAAGTTCTCCAAGCGCAGCTGAGCGAGGCCCGCCGATGAAACCCCTTCCCACCCGAATCGCCGCCGGCGAAGCGCCCCACGCCCCTTCGGCGCCGGTGCTGGACGTGCGCGGCCTGCAGGTCGCACTGCCCGTCGACGCCGACCGGCCCCACGCCATCGAGCGGCTGGACGTGCGCATCGAGGCCGGCCGCACGCTGTGCATCGTGGGCGAGTCCGGCTCCGGCAAGTCGGTGCTGGCCACCACCGTGATGGCGCTGCTCGCCAAAGGCCTGACCATCACGGCCGGCGACATCGCGCTGGCCGGCGAGCCGCTGCTGAGCAGCGGCCGCTATCTGCCCGAGAAGCGCCTGCGCGCCTTGCGCGGCCAGGTGATGGGCATGGTCTTCCAGGAGCCGATGACGGCGCTCAACCCGGTGCTCGCCTGCGGCGAACAGGTGGACGAGCTGCTGCGCAACCACACGACCCTGACGCCCGCCGAGCGCAAGGCGCGCATCCTGCAGGTGTTCGAGCGCGTGCGCCTGCCCGACCCGCAGCGCATCTTTTCGAGCTATCCGCACCAGCTCTCGGGCGGCCAGCGCCAGCGCATCGTCATCGCCATGGCGATCATCCTCAAGCCGCGCCTCCTGATCTGCGACGAGCCGACCACGGCGCTGGACGTGACGACGCAGGCCGAGATCCTCAAGCTCATCGCCGAGCTGCAGCAGGAGCAGGGCAGTGCGGTGCTGTTCATCACGCACGACATGGGCGTGGTGGCCGAGATCGCCGACGAGGTGATGGTGATGCACCGCGGCAAGGTGGTGGAGCAGGGCCCGCGCGAGCAGGTGCTGCGCACGCCGTGCGAGGACTACACCCGCATGCTGCTGGCCACCGTGCCCGGCATGGTGCCGCCGCCGCCGCGCGCGCTGCCCGGCGGCCCGGCGCTGCTGGCCGGCCGCGCCGTCGGCAAGACCTACGTGCGCCGCGACTGGCTCGGCCGCGCCAGGCCCAACACCGCCCTCAAGGAGGCGAGCGTGGCCGTGCACCGCGGCGAGACCGTGGGCGTCGTCGGCGAATCCGGCTCGGGCAAGTCCACCTTCGCGCGCTGCATGATCCGGCTGATCGACCCCAGCGAGGGCACGATCACCTGGGGCGACCGCGAGGTGCAGTCGCTGTCGGAATCGCGCCTTCGGCCGCTGCGCTCGCGGGTGCAGGTGGTGTTCCAGGACCCGAACCGGTCGCTCAACCCTCGGCGCACCGTGGGCTCCTCGATGATCGAAGGCGCTGTCAACTTCGGCCTGGACGTGCCGGCCGCGCGCAAGCTGGCCGAGGAGCTGATGGACCGCATCCAGCTGCCGCGCGCCGCGCTGTCGCGCTATCCGCACCAGTTCTCGGGCGGGCAGCGCCAGCGCCTGGCCATCGCCCGCGCGGTCGCCTGCCAGCCGCAGGTGCTGGTGGCCGACGAGGCGGTGTCGGCGCTCGACGTGTCGGTGCAGGCACAGATCCTGGACCTGCTGCGCGAGGTACAGCGCGACTTCGGCCTCGGCATCCTGTTCATCACGCATGACCTGCGGGTGGCGGCGCAGCTGTGCGACCGTGTGATCGTGATGAACCAGGGCCGCATCGTGGAGGAGGGCCCGACGGCCGAGGTGTTCGGCCAGCCGGCCCATGCCTACACCCGCAAGCTGCTGGCCGCGGCACCGCGCACCGAGCTGGGCGTGGCCGCCTGAGCACGGCTGCGCCGGACCGGGCAGAATTTTTGGTTCGACCGAATCCGCACACACAGAAAGACGACACATGACATTGGCAATGAGCTGGGACGAATGGGCCGCCCAGGATGCGACGGCGCTGGCCGAGAAGGTGCGCCAGGGCGAACTGACCGCCGCCGAGCTGGCGCAGCAGGCCGCGGCCGGCATCGCCATGACCAACCCCACGCTCAGCGCCGTGGTCGAGGTCTTCGACGACGTGGTGGCCGACCCGCTCAAGGACGGGTTGAACCCGCAGGGCCCCTTCGCCGGCGTGCCCTTCCTGATGAAGGACCTGGGCCCCACGCTCAAGGACCGCCTGCAGGAGCAGGGCTCGCTCTTCATGCGCGGCAACCGCCCGACCGAGGACGCCTGGCTGACGAAGCAGATGCGCAAGGCCGGCCTCAACCTCATGGGCCGCACCACCACGCCGGAGTTCGGCGTCTGCAGCTCGGCCGAGAACCCGGCCGTCTACGTCACGCGCAACCCCTGGAACACCGAGTTCACCACCTGCGGCTCTTCCGCCGGCACTTCGGCCATGGTGGCCGCAGGCGTGGTGCCCATGTCGCATGCCACCGACGGCGGCGGCTCCATCCGCATTCCGGCCGGCTTCAACGGCAACATCGGCCTCAAGCCCTCGCGCGGCGTGTTCAGCATCGCGCCGAATTCGTCGGACATCACCGGCTACGTCTCCATCCAGGGCTGCCACAGCCGCACGGTGCGCGACACCGCGGCCTTCGTCGATGCCTGCCGCGGCGGCGCGCCCGGCGAGTTCATGCCCTACTGGACGGCGCCGGAGCCCTACACCCAACTGATCCGGAAGGACCCGGGCCGGCTGCGCATCGCCCTGTCGCACGAATGGGGCGACTACCGCGCCACGCCCGGGATCGTGGCCGAGCTGGAGAAGGCCGCCCGCTTCCTCGAAGGCCTGGGCCACCACGTGGAATGGGCGCTGCCCAACGCCGACCTGCGCGAGGCCTTCCGCGCCCAGACCACCTGCTACATCAGCAACTTCGCCCAGGTCATCAACGGGCTGCTGGCGAAGAACGGGCTGGCGCGCCCGCCGGCCGACCTCATCGAGCCGATCAACATCCGCATCTGGGAGGCCGGCAAGGACCTGTCGTATGCCGAGCGCTACCAGATGCAGGCCGTGTTCAACAGTACCGCGCGGGCCTTCGGCGCCTTCTTCGAGGACTGGGACATCATGCTCACGCCGATCACCGCGCTGCCCACGCCGCGCATCGGCACCACCGAGTATTTGACGACCAGTGACAACCCGGACGTGCTGGACTGGTTCGACAACCTCTGGAAGTTCTTCTCGTACACGCCGCTGTCCAACCTGTGCGGCATCCCGGCCATCTCGCTGCCGATGGCGCAGCAGGCCCACGGGCTGCCCTTCGGCATCCATGCCCAGGCGCGGCAGGCCAACGACGGCCTGCTGCTGCAGTTGGCGGCCCAGATCGAGCGCGCCCTGGGCGGCCGCTGGAACGACGGCCGCCGCCCGGGCGTGCACGTCACGGCCGCCTGATCGGCCGGCGCACGGAGACCGTCACGACATGGCGCTGTTCGGCACGCGATCGCTGCGCTCGCTCTTCACGCACCCGGGCTTCGCCGCGGGTGTGCGGGCCATCGCCGGCCCGGCCCTGGGCACGGTGGCGCTGGGCCTGGTGACCGGCGTGGCCATGGCGCGCAGCGGCCTGCCGATGGGCGCCGTGCTGGCCATGTCGCTGCTGGTCTTCGCCAGCGCCTCCCAGCTGGCCTGCCTGCCGATGATCCTGGCGGGCGCGCCGCTGTGGGTGATCGTGCTGACGGCGCTGATGCTCAACGTGCGCTTCGTCGTCTTCAGTGCCCACTGGCGCCGCTACTTCGGGCTGCTGCCCCGGCCCCAGCGCCTGGGCCTGGCCTACCTGGCGGGCGACCCGGTGTACGTGCGCTTCATGCAGCGCTATCCGCGGCGCGCGCCCGACCAGCTGGCCTACTTCCTGGGCCTGGCGCTGTTCAACTGGGCCGCGTGGCAGGTGGCCTCGCTGGGCGGCATCTTCCTGGCCGACGCCATTCCGCCGGACTGGGACCTGCGCTTCATCGGCGTGCTGGCGCTGCTCGGCCTGGCCATGCCCATGATCGCGGACCGGCCCAGCTGGCTGGTGGCGGCCGTGGCCGGCGCCATCGGCTGGATGGGGCAGGGCTGGCCCTTCGGCCTGCAGGTGATCGCGGCCATCGCCGCCGCCATGGCGGCCGGCCACTGGGCCGAACGGCGCGCCCTGCGCATCGCCACCACGCCATGACCGACCTGCACCTGTGGATCGCCATCCTCGCGCTGGCGGGCGTGACCGTGCTCACGCGCGGCGTGTTCCTGCTGCCGCGGCGCGAGCCGCGCCTGCCGGGCTGGCTGGCGTCGGGGCTGCGGCATGCGCCGCTGGCCGCGCTGATGGCCGTGGTGGTGCCGGAGGTGCTGCGCGGCTCGGCCAGCGCGGCCGTCGCGCCGGGCTGGCACGATCCGCGCTGGTTGGCCGTCGCGGTGTCGGTCGCCTGGTTCTGCTGGCGGCGCGGCGTGACCGGGCCGGTGGTGGTGGGCACGGTGACCCTGCTATTGCTGCGCGGGCTGGGCATGGCGGGCTGAGGGGCGCGGGGGATAGGGTGTCGTAGCGCCCGAATGGATCACCGCGCGTGCGTCGCACTTGACGCCTGCGATGCGCGGTTTTCCGACGCGGCGCGCTGCGCGTGCATGCGTTCATCCGCCGCATGACTTCTGCACTCCAACTCTCTTCTGCCCAGGGCCGCGACCGTTTCCATGGCCGGGTCGTCATCGTCACGGGTGCCGGCTCGGGCATCGGCGAGGCCATCGCCCGCCGCTTTTCGGCCGAGGGCGCGCACGTGGTGCTGGCCGGCGACCATGCGGACAAGCTCGACAAGGTGGCGGCCGATCTGCCGTCCGAACGCACGCTGGTGCACCAGACCGACGTGTCGGACCTGGGCCAGGTCAGCGCGCTGGTCGAGGCCACCATCGAGCGCTTCGGCGAACTGCACGTGCTGGTCAACAACGCCGGCATCGCCCCCGATGGCGACGCCACCACGGCCTCCGCCGAGGACTTCCACCGCACGCTGGCGGTGAACGCCGGCGGCGTGTTCAACGGCGCCAAGGCCGCCATGCTGCACCTGGAGCGCAGCCGCGGCTGCATCGTCAACACCGCCTCGGTGTCGGGCCTGGGGGGCGACTGGGGCCTGGTGGCCTACAACGCATCCAAGGGCGCGGTGGTGAACCTGACCCGGGCGATGGCGCTGGACCACGGCGGCCGGGGCGTGCGGGTGAATGCCGTCTGTCCCAGCCTGACCTTCACGCCCATGACCGAGGACATGCAGGACGACCCCGAGACCATGGAACGCTTCAAGGACCGCATTCCGCTCGGCCGCGGCGCCGACCCGGCGGAAGTGGCCTCGGTGGTGGCGTTTCTGGCCAGCGACGACGCGAGCTTCGTCAATGGCGCGCTGGTGCCGGTGGACGGCGGGCTGACGGCATCGAACGGGCAGCCGCGCATGTGAGGCGAGGCGGGGCCCGTTGCCCAATGAAAAAGCGCGCCCTGTGGCGCGCTTTTTCCTTCGCGCAAAGCCTCAGCCCAGCTTCTTGACCAGCACCTGGCTCTTGCGGTCCCAGTTGTATTTCTTCTTGCGCGCCTCGGGCAGCCAGTCCGGGCTTACGGGCTGGAAGCCGCGCTTGATGAACCAGTGCATGGTGCGGGTCGTGAGCACGAAGATGCTGTCCAGGCCGATGGCTCGGGCGCGGTGCTCGATGCGCTTGAGCAGCTTCTCGCCGTCGCCCTGGCCCTGCGATTGCGGCGAGACGGTCAGCGCCGCCATCTCGGCGGTTCTCGCCTCGGGATAGGGATAGAGCGCCGCGCAGCCGAAGATCACGCCGTCGTGCTCCACCACCGTGTACTGGTGGATGTCGCGCTCGATCTCGGTGCGGCTGCGCTTGACCAGCGTGCCGTCGCGCTCGAAGGGCTCGATCAGCTGCAGGATGCCGCCGATGTCGTCCACGCCGGCTTCGCGCACCGATTCGAGCTTTTCGTCGATCACCATCGTGCCGATGCCGTCGTGCACGTAGATCTCCAGCAGCAGCGCACCGTCCACCGAGAAGGGCAGGATGTGGTTGCGCTCCACGCCCGCCTCGCAGGCCTTGACGCAGTGCTGCAGGTAGAAGGCGGTGTCGGTCGGCTGCTGCGGCGCCGACAGCTGCGCCAGCCACTTGCGCGCCACGTCCAGCGGCAGTTCGGTGTCCACCGGGTTGTCCTCGCTCACCGGCTGGCTCGGGTCCATGGCGACGCCGGGCACCTCGGTCAGGAAGATCAGCTTGTCCGCCTGGATCGACACGGCCACGCTGGTCGCGACTTCTTCCATTGCCAGGTTGAAGGCCTCGCCGGTGGGCGAGAAGCCGAAGGGCGAGAGCAGCACCATGCTGCCGCCGTCGAGCGCGCGGCGGATGCCGGTGGCGTCCACCTTGCGCACCAGGCCGGAATGCTGGAAGTCGATGCCGTCCACCACGCCCACCGGCCGGGCGGTGATGAAGTTGCCCGAGAGGATGCGCACCGTCGAGCCGGCCATGGGCGTGTTGGGCAGGCCCTGGCTGAAGGCGGCCTCGATCTCGTAGCGCAGCTGGCCGGCGGCCTCCTGCGCGCAGTCCAGCGCCACGCTGTCGGTGATGCGCAGGCCGTGCGAATAGCGGGCCTCGTGGCCCTTGGCGCGCAGCTGCTCGTTGACCTGGGGGCGGAAGCCGTGCACCAGCACGACCTTCACGCCCATGGACTGGATCAGCGCCAGGTCCTGCGCGATGGACGGCAGCTTGCCTGCCGCGATGGCCTCGCCCGCGATGCCGACCACGAAGGTCTTGCCCCGGTGGGTGTGGATGTAGGGCGCCACCGACCGGAACCAGGGCACGAAGGTGAAGTTGAAGACGGCGGACATGGACGAAGGCAAAGGCCGGGTCGGCGGCGGAAATGGGCGAAACCGCGGATTGTCCATGAGCAGACGCCCTGCATGATGGCGACGCCATGAAGGCAGCACGCGTCGGGACGCACGGGCCGGGCCCGCACACCGCGTGCCGCTCAGAGGGGTGAGAACGGGTTCTCGACCACCAGTTTGCCGAAGCGCTGTCCGGCCTGGCCGTCCTCACTGACGAGCACGTCGGCGCCCGCGCGCAGGGCGGCTTCAAGGATGAGGGCATCCCACCACTGCAGCCGATGCTTGTCGACCAGCGCGAGGGCTGCGGCCACGCTCTGCGCAGAACTGCCCATCACCTGGAAGGCACTCAGCTGCTCGATCTGGTAGACCGCATCGACATGGCTGAGCGGCGGCTGCAGTTTGCGTGTGGTGACGGCGTAGAACTCCTGCAGCACCTGCGTGCTGAGTGCCACCGTCCCTTCTTTCACCGCGCGCGCGAGCCGGTCGATGGCCTGCTTCTGCCGCACCGGATGCCCGGCATCCACGGCATACACCAGGACGTTGGTATCGAAGAAAGTGATCATGCGCCGCCGCCCGGGTAGGGCCGGTCGTAGGCATCCTCTCGCGACCAGGATGCGGCGGCGGTGTTGGCCCGGCTGCGCTGCGCTGCGGCAATGAAGGCCTCGGCCGCGGCCTGCTGCTGGTCCTGACCCATCGCATAGGCCGCCAGGAACTCGCGCACCTTGGCGCTGACGGACGTGCCTTCCTGGATGGCGCGCACGCGGGCCTTCTTGATGATCGCGTCGTCGAGGGTGAGGGTGAGGTTGGTCATGCCGGCGTCCTTCACGTTACACGAAAATCAGTGTAGCACGTGAACTCGTGCATGGGATAATGCGGGCGTGCCGCTCCAGATCGACTTTCCCGATTCCCTTCCCGTTTCCGCCAAGCGCGACGAGATCGCCGCCGCCATCCAGGCCCACCAGGTGGTCATCGTCTGTGGCGAGACCGGCTCGGGCAAGACCACCCAGTTGCCCAAGATCGCCCTGGCGCTGGGCCGCGGCAAGCTCAATGCGCCCGAGGGCCGCGGCCGGCTGATCGGCCACACGCAGCCGCGGCGGATCGCCGCCAGCTCGGTGGCCAAGCGCATCGCCGAGGAATTGAAGACGCCGCTGGGCGAGGTGGTGGGCTACAAGGTCCGCTTCCAGGACCGGCTGAGCCGCGACGCCTCGGTCAAGCTGATGACCGACGGCATCCTGCTGGCCGAGACGCAGACCGATCCGCTGCTCAAGGCCTACGACACGCTGATCATCGACGAGGCGCACGAGCGCTCGCTGAACATCGACTTCCTGCTGGGCTACCTGCGCGAGATCCTGCCGCGGCGGCCGGACCTGAAGGTGATCGTCACCTCGGCCACCATCGATGCCGAGCGTTTCGCCCGACATTTCGAGAGCAAGGCCGGACCGGCACCGGTCATCTACGTGTCGGGCCGCACCTTTCCGGTCGAGATGCGCTGGCGGCCCTTCGAGGAATCGCGCGAATACGACCTCAACGACGCCATCGCCGATGGCGTGGATGAACTCTGGCAGGGCAACGCCGCAGGCGACATCCTCGTGTTCCTGCCCGGCGAGCGCGAGATCCGCGAGGCCGCCGACCACCTGCGCAAGCACCTGTCGCACCAGCCGGTGATGCGCGCGGCCGAGGTGCTGCCGCTGTTCTCGCGGCTGTCGCAGGCCGAGCAGGACCGCATCTTCGAAGGCCACACCGGCCGGCGCATCGTGCTGGCCACCAACGTGGCCGAGACCTCGCTGACGGTGCCGGGCATCCGCTACGTGATCGACGCCGGCACGGCGCGGGTCAAACGCTATTCCTTCCGCAGCAAGGTCGAGCAGTTGCTGGTCGAGCCCGTGAGCCAGGCCGCGGCCAACCAGCGCGCGGGCCGCTGCGGCCGGGTGGCCAACGGCATCTGCATCCGGCTCTACGACGAGAAGGACTTCGCGAGCCGGCCGCGCTTCACCGATCCGGAAATCCTGCGCTCGTCGCTGGCCGGCGTGATCCTGCGGATGAAGTCGCTGCACCTGGGCGACGTGGCGGCGTTTCCCTTCCTGGAATCGCCCAGTGGCCGGGCCGTGGCCGACGGCTACCAGCTGCTGGGCGAGCTGGGCGCGGTGGACGACGCCAACGAGTTGACGGACATCGGCCGCGAACTGGCCCGGCTGCCGCTGGACCCGCGCGTGGGCCGCATGATCCTGGAAGGCCGCACGCGCGGCGCGCTGCAGGAGGTGCTGGTCATCGCCTCGGCCATGAGCGTGCAGGACGTGCGCGACCGGCCGCTCGAGGCCCAGCAGCAGGCCGACCAGGCCCACGCGAAGTTCGACGACGAGAAGAGCGAGTTCAGCGGCTACCTGACGCTGTGGAAATGGCTGCACGAGGCCCGCGGCGGCGCGCCGGTGGCGCAGAACCGGCGCGAGATGGCGGCCGCGACGCAGGGGCCGAAGAAGGCGAGCGCGGCGGTGTTGCCGGTGAGCCAGCGCATGAGCGCGCCTGCCGAAGCCACGCCCGCGCCGGCCGCCGCCCAGCCCACCCACAAGCTCAGCAACCGCCAGTACGAACAGCTGCTGCGCCAGAACTTCATCAGCGTGCGCCGGGTGCGCGAATGGCGCGACATCCATTCGCAGCTGCTCACCGTCGTCACCGAGCACAAGTGGAAGCTCAATCCCACGCCCGCCGGCTACGAGCAGATCCACAAGTCCATGCTGGCCGGCCTGCTGGGCAACATCGGCTGGAAGATGGACGAGGAGGCCGGCTCGTCCTCCGGCGAATACCTGGGCGCGCGCGGCATCAAGTTCCACCGCCATCCGGGCGCGCACCTGCGCAAGCGGCCGGGCCGCTGGATCGTCTGCGCCGAGCTGGTGGAGACCACGCGCCTCTTCGGCCGCGGCATCGCCAACATCGAGCCGCAGTGGATCGAGGAAGTCGCCGGCCACCTGCTCAAGAAGCAGCTCCTCGACCCGCACTGGGAAAAGAAGGACGCCCGCGTCACCGCCTTCGAACGCGCCACGCTCTACGGCCTGGTGGTCTACAGCGGCCGGCGCGTGGACTTCGCCAAGGCCGACCCGGCCGGCGCGCGCGAGATCTTCATCCGCGAGGCGCTGGCCGGCGGCGAATGGGAGAGCAAGCTGCCCTTCCTGGCCGCCAACCGCAAGCTGGTGCGCGAGGTGGAGGCGCTGGAGCACAAGTCGCGCCGGCAGGACGTGCTGGTCGACGATGCGCTGATCTACGCCTTCTACGAGTCCCAGGTTTCGGCCGACGTGGCCAACGGCCATGCCTTCGAGCAGTGGTACCGGCAGGCGAGTGCGACGAACCCCCGACTGCTGTTCCTCACCCGCGAGGAACTGATGCGCCACCAGGCGGCGGGCATCACCACGCAGGCTTTTCCGCCCACCGTCAAGCTCGGCGGCGTGGACTGCGCCGCCACCTACCTGCACCAGCCGGGCGACCCGCGCGACGGCGTCACCGTCACTGTGCCACTCTTCGTGCTCAACCAGGTGAGCGAGGAGCGCTGCGAATGGCTGGTGCCGGGCATGCTCAAAGACAAGATCCAGGCGCTGCTCAAGAGCCTGCCGCAGAAGCCGCGCTCGCGCTTCGTGCCGTTGCCGGAGTCGGCGGCGCGGTTGGCCGAAGTGCTGGGCACGCCCGAGGCCTTCGGCGCCGGCTCGCTCACCGATGCGCTGCTCAAGCAGGTGCGGGACATCACCAGCCTCGATGTCAAACGCGCCGACTTCAAGCTGGACATGCTGCCGCCGCACCTGTTCATGAATCTGCAGGTGGTGGACGAGCACGGCCGGCAGCTCGGCATGGGCCGCAACCTGGGGGCGCTCAAGGGCGAGCTGGGCAGCAAGGCGCGCGGCGCATTCCAGGCGCTGGCGGGCCTCAAGGGCCGCGCGGCGCCTGCGCCTGCGCCGGCTGCGTCGACCCCGGGCGGGGGCAAGACCGCCACCCCCGCGCCCAAGGCGGCGCCGGGCCCTGCCGCGCCGCCGGCCGGCCAGCGCTACACCGCCTGGACCTTCGGCGAACTGCCCGAGCTGATGGAGGTGCGCCGCGGCGCGCAGACGCTGATCGGCTTTCCGGCGCTGGTGGATGGCGGCGATGCCGTCACCATTGAGGTCTTCGACGAGCCCGAGGTGGCCGCCGCCAAGCACCGGGCCGGCCTGCGCCGGCTGGTGGCGCTGCAGATCCGCGACGCGCTCAAGTACCTCGAGAAGAACATCCCCGACCTGCAGAAGATGGCCGTGGCCTACATGCCGCTGGGCACGCTGGAAGAGCTTCGCGCCCAGATCCTCGACGTGGCGCTGGACCGCGCCTTCCTGCAGGAGCCGCTGCCCACCGACGAGGCCAGCTTCAAGCGCCGGCTGGACGAAGGCCGCGGCCGGCTGACGCTGATCGCCAGCGAGGTGGCGCGTCTGGCCGCCACCATCCTGACCGAGTACGCGGCGGCCCAGCGCAAGATCAAGGACACCAAGACCCAGCCCGAGGCCGTGAAGGATACGGCGGAGCAGCTGCAGCGGCTGGTCGGCAAGCGCTTCATCGCCGACGCGCCGTGGACGCAGCTGCAGCACTTCGCGCGCTACCTCAAGGCCATCGTGCTGCGCCTGGACAAGCTGCGCGCCGACCCCGCGCGCGATGCGCAGAAGCTGGCCGAGTTCAAGCCGCAGGAGCAGCGCTACTGGCGCCTGGTGGCCGAGCGCAAGGGCGCCACGGACGAGCGCATGCGCGAGTTCCGCTGGTTGCTGGAAGAGTTGCGCGTGAGCTTCTTCGCGCAGGAACTGCGCACGCCCCAGCCGGTGAGCATCAAGCGGCTGGACAAGGCGTGGCAGCAGATCGTGTAGATCACGAACACCCCCAGGCTGCGCGCTTCGCGCTACGCCTCCCCCCTCGAGGGGGCACATCCAGCGGCCCGGCAAAGCCGGTTCCGCGGATGTGCCGCGTGGCCTGCGCTGCGGCCATTCGAGGGGGGAGCGTGCGGCGGGCATCTGGCGACTCGCGCGGCTTGCGCGAGTGACGGATTCAAGCCGCTAGCAGCCGCCGCACCTGATCGGCAGTCGTCGTGGCGTCGCACCTGCGCGGGCGGGGGTGAGGTCTCAGCCGTGCGATGGCCGATGCGCCGGCGCGCCTAGGTCTCTTCCGGCTGTTCCAGCAGCAGGCGCACCACCCGGCTGATCGCCTGGCCGGTGGCGGCGCGGTCGAGCGTCGGGTCCAGCAGCGTGCGCACGGCCAGGCCCTCGAACAGGGTGCACATCACCGCCACCCGCGCCTTGAGTTCCGCGGCCGACAGTCCGCGCAGCGAGGGCAGGGCGCGCAGCAGCGCCAGCAGCTCGTCGCGCTTGAGGCGGTCCGCCTGCTGCAGCACGGCGGCGATGGCCGGGCTGCGGTTGGCCTCGGCCAGGATCTCCAGCTGCAGCCGCGCCGGCTCGCCGGCGCAGCGTGCCACGCCGGTGTCCACCTCGCCCAGGCAGGCGGCGAGCACGCCCTGGTTCTGCCCGCGTTCGCGCATGCGCTGGATGCGCGCCAGCGTGTCCTGCAGGTCCTGTTCCACGATGCCGGCCACGATGGCTTCCTTGTTGCGGAAGTAGTGGTAGACGTGGCCCGGACTCATGCCTGCGGCCTCGCAGATGCGCTGGATGCTGGCACCGCGGAAGCCGTGCTCGCTGAAGCAGCGGGCCGCGGCCTCCAGCACCTGCCGACGGCGGGCCCCCCCTTTGTCCTGCGGAGGCGGCTCCGGGTCCATGACAGAAATCCGTGCGTTCGAGGGCATGCGTCGCAAGAAGCTGGAGAGGGCGATGGGGCCATTGTCCCTTCCGCCCGAGGGCGCACCGCCAATTCCTAGAATGAAAATTCTAGAAAATTCATTCCAACTCCTGGAGTCTGCATGCCAAACCGCTTTTGCCGGGGCGCTGGCCGTTTGCTGCCAAGGCGCGCCACGCCCCTGGTCCTGGCGGCGGTGGCCGTGTCAGCCACCATGCCCGCCGCGGCACAGGAAGGTACGGGCGACGGGCGCCGCGTCTACATGGAGGGCGGCACCAGCGTGCTGCACACGCAGTCCACCGATTCGGTGACCGCCGGCGTGCTGCTGCCCTCGCAGCTTTTCCCGTCGGTGGCGCGCCAGGCCGGTCCGCTGACGCTCCACTGGGATGTGTGGGCCAGCCATTGGCAGGCGCCGCGGCCGGACGGGACGGATGCGGGCTATTCGCAGATCGGTGCCACGGCCATGTGGCGGCACCTGCTCGGCGAGCCCGGCACGCCGTGGTTCCTGGAACTGGGGCTGGGCGGCACGCTGATGGACCGGCTCTACGCCACGCCGAGGAACCGCTTCAGCACCGCCTTCCAGTTCACCGAGGTGCTGGGCCTGGGCTACCGCTTCGGCGAGCGCCAGGCCTATGAGTTGTCGCTGCGCCTGCAGCACTACTCCAACGGCGGCATCAAGGAACCGAACCCCGGCGCCAACTTCGTCAAGCTGCGTTTCAGCATGGCCTGGTGAGCCTGCGCCAGGGTTCGCGGCTCACTGAGACGAGCCCGACCCGCCAGTGGCCGGCGGGCTGCTGCCGTTCGCCGGATCGGCGCTGCCGGGCGTGCCCGTGGCGCCCGTGCCGCTGCCGCTTGCGCCGGAACCGGTACCCGTACCCGTGCCGCTGCTGCCGCCGGGCGTGTTGGTCGTGCCGGTGCCCGGGGTGGAGGGCAGACCGTTGGCCGGGACGTTGGGATCGGTCGTACCGGTGCCGCCGCCCATGCCGGTCGAGCCCGTGCCACCCGTTCCGGGCGCCATGCCCGTGCCACCGTCGCTGGCGGGCGGTGGAGCGGACTGCCCCATGGGCGGCGCCGGCTCGCCGGGCGCTTCGCCGCCGGTGCGGAAGAACGCGAAGATCGCGCCGATCACCAGCACGATGACGATGAGGATGCCCCAGCGCATGGCGCGGTTGTTGTCGCGGTCGCCGGTCATTTCGGGTCGGGTGGCCATCGGTCTTGCTCCTTCAGGATGTTGTGGAAGGCACCCAGGCTGGAAGGCGCTCCCGGCCCCAGGCGTCGGATGTCTTCCGACGCCGGGTAGTCCTGCATCGCCGTTGCGGCTGGACACAGGCGCAGCGTGGGCACGGATGGGCGCGGTGCCGATGACTCAGTCGAAGCTCACCGTCGCTGCCAGTGCGTCACGCGCTTCCAGCAACGCGGCCAGATGGGCCTGGCGGAAGGCGGCCATGGACATGCGTTCGGCCCGCACCGACAGGCTGACCGCTGCCACCGTCGGTTGCTGCGGCCGGACGATGGGCACGGCGATGGAGCGCACGCCCAGTTCAAGCTCCTCGTCGCATTCCGCCCAGCCGAAGCTGCGGCAATGCGCGACCTGCTCGATGGCGGACGGCAGGTCCTGCACGGTGCGCGGTGTCCAGGCCTCCAGCGGCGTCGCCGCCAGATACTGCTGGACCGACGCCGGCGCCCAGGCGGACAGCACCGCACGGCCGATGGACGAGCAGAAGGCCGGCAGCAGCGAGCCGATGCCCAGGCCGGTGGACAGCGTCCGGCGCCCGGTCGAGCGCGCAATGATGAGCACCTCCCGGTCGAGCAGCAGCCCGAGCGAGGCGGACTGGCGCGTGCGCTCCGCCAGCTGGTCGAGCACCGGCTGGGCGGTCTGCGGCGCAGGCCGTGACATCAGGTAGGGCCGCGCGAGCAGCAGGGTGCGCGGCGACACCCAGAAGCGCTTGCCGTCGGTGTGCAGATAACCCAGCGTGTGCAGCGTCATCAGCAACCGGCGCGCGGTGGCCGGCGTGTAGCCGGTCAGGCGGGCCACCTCCGACAGGCTCAGCTTGGCATGGCGGCGCTCGAAGGCCAGCAGCACCCTGAGGCCCTTGTCCAGCGAGGCGACGAAGTCGCGGGAATGGGCGCGCTCGGCATCGGTCATCGCGGCATTTTGTGCGCAATGCGCAAAGTGCGATTGCCGCTGGCGGACCCGGTCCACAGAATCGACCGCTCGGACAGGGGCCGCCGGGTGGCCTACCGCAGCCGGCACGGCACATCGCCGTCCGGACTCCATACCGCGAGAGACAACACACCATGATCCACAGACGAGACCTGCTGCGGCTCGCACCGCTGCTGGCGGCGCCGCTCCTGGCGCGGGCGGCGGACTATCCGCGCCAGCCCATCAACATCGTTACGCCGCTGGCCGCCGGCGACGCGGCCGACCGCGCCGCCCGCCTGATGGGGCAGGAACTGGGCCGTCTGCTCGGCACGCCCGTGACCGTCACCAACCGGCCGGGCGCCGGCGGCTCGCTGGGCACCCAGTCGGTCATCCGCGCCGCCAGGGACGGCTACACGCTGCTCTATGCGCAGAACAGTCCGCTCACCGTGCGCCGCGTGATCGAGCCCGAGGCGGCGGACTACGACCCGCTGAAGGACCTGGTGCCGCTGGGCCTGACCACGCGCAGTCCCTCGGTGCTGGCCGTGCGCAAGGATGCGCCCTTCAAGACCGTGCGCGACCTGCTCGACCAGGCGCGCAAGACGCCCAACGGCATCCGCATCGGCAATGCGGGGCCCGGTTCGGTGGGCGACATCAGCGTGCAGCTGATGAACGACGCCGCGGGCGTCACCCTCGGCTCCATCAACTACAAGGGCGCGGCCCCCGCCATCACCGACCTGCTGGGCGGCCACATCGACGCCGTGATCCTGGCGCTCGGCGCGGTCGGGACGCACATGAGCGCCGGCACGCTGCGCGGCCTGGCGCTGTCGTCGCCCTTCCCGGAATTCGCGACGGTGCCCACGCTGCGGCAGGCGGGCTACAAGGCCGACCTGCTGGGCGTGTGGTTCGGCTTCTTCATGCCGGCCGGCGTGCCGCGGCCGATCGTCGACACGGTCGCGTCCGCGCTGGAGAAGGTGGCGCGCGATCCGGCCATCTCGGCCCAATTGCTGCCCGCGGGCATTGCCCAGGAATGGAAGCCGGCCAGCGGCCTGGCCGAAGAAATCACCAGCGAGTACGGGTCCGTCCGCGACCTGCTCGCGCCCACGCTCAAGAGCGGCAAATGAACGGGAAGGAAGTCTCCATGTCGAAGAAGCTGCATGTGGCCATCGTCGGCGGCGGCATCGGCGGCCTGGCCGCGGCGGCGGCGCTGGTGCACCGCGGCATCAGCGTGGCCGTCTACGAGCAGTCGGCGGCGCTGAAGGAGGTCGGCGCCGGCGTGTTCATCTACCCGAACAGCCTGCGCCAGCTGGAGCGCATCGGCCTGCGCGCGCCGCTGGCGGCCGTGGGCGCGCGGGTGGGGCCCGGCTCCGAGTACTGCCGCATGGACGGCTCGGTGGTCGGCCAGATCCTCACCACCGACTCCGCCGGCTGGAACGGCATGTACGGCATGCACCGGGCCGACCTGCTGGCCGTGCTGGCCGCCGCGGTGCCGGCCGACGCCATCCACACCGGCCATCGCTGTACCGGCTTCAGCCAGGACGAGACGGGCGCGCAGCTGCGCTTCGACAACGGCCAGGTGGCGCATGCGGACGTGGTGATCGCCGCGGACGGCATCAACTCGGTGCTGCAGAAACACGTGGTCGCGCCCTCGGCGCCGGAATACGCCGGCTTTCGCGCCTACCGCGGCCTGATCGCCGCGGACCGCGTGCCGCAGTGGCGGCGCGAGGCCCACCTGGTCTGGATGGGCGAAGGCAAACATTTCATGGTGTTCCCGGTGCGCCGCGGGGAGCTGCTGAACTACGTGGGCTTCGTGCCCACGGCGAGCGAGACGGCCGAATCCTGGTCGGCCGTGGGCGACCGCGACGAGCTGGCGGCCGCCTTCGCGGGCTGGGATCCGCGCGTGACCGGCCTGCTGTCGCAGGTGGAATCCTGCTTCTGGTGGGGCCTGTACGACCGCCAGCCGCTGGGCCAGTGGGTGAACGGGCGCCTGGCGCTGCTGGGCGACGCCGCCCATCCGATGCTGCCGCACCTGGGGCAGGGTGCGAACCAGGCGATCGAGGACGGCACCGCGCTGGCCGTGCTGCTGCAGGCCGCCGATGTGGAGGGCCGGCCGCCGGCCGAGGCCCTGCAGCGCTACGAGGCGCTGCGCCGCCCGCGCACCTCGATGGTCCAGGCCGAGGCGCGCCGGAACGGCCGCCGCTACGACTCCCAGTACGCCGACCTGGCGCAGCGCGACCGCGAGATCGCCAACTCGGCCCAGCTGCGCCGCGCGCTGTACGACCACGACATCGAGCAGGAGGCGCTGCGCTCGCTGGACCTGGACGGCGTGTCGGCCTGATTCATGCCGCCAGCAGCTTCTGCACCAGCTCGGCCGTGGTCGCGGCCGCGTACTTGCGCATCAGCCGTGCGCGGTGGATCTCCACCGTGCGGTGGCTGATGCCCAGCGCCCGGCCCATCTCCTTGCTGGTCAGGCCCTGCATCAGCTGCGCCGCCACTTCGCGCTCGCGCGGCGTCAGCTCGGCCTTGTCCTCGCGGCGCGAGCCGAGGTCCTCGAAGGTCCAGATGCCGGCCTCGTGCGGCGCCTCGCGGTTGAGGGCGCGGCCGGTGACGTGGCACCAGAAGGTCTGGCCGCCGCGCATGCCGTGCAGGTCGCCCAGGCGCCGCATCATGCGGTTGTCGGCATAGCGGCCGCTGGCATTGAGGGCCGGCAGCATGCGCCGGCCGATGCGCTCGTATTCCGCCACGCTGGGATAGAGCAGCCGGAAGGACTGGCCGACGAGCTGCTCGCGCGTGGCGCCGAACATCTCGCACAGCCGCGCGTTGCAGTCCACCATCACCCGCTGGCGCGACAGCACCATGCCCACCGGCGCATGCTCGAAGGCCAGCCGGTAGTCGATGGCAGGGTCGGCCAGGGCAGGGGCCTCGGGTGCGTCCATTACGAAATCCTACGTATGTGCGTACGTAGTATCGTTGCGGGGTTTCCCTTCCTTCCAACCCTCACATTCTTCAAGCGAGGACCCATGGCGAACAAGATCTATGCCTCCGCCAAGGAGGCGCTGGCCGGCGTCGTGGCCGACGGCCAGACGCTGGCAGTCGGCGGCTTCGGCCTGTGCGGCATTCCCGAGGCGCTGATCGAGGCGCTCAAGGAAAGCGGCGTCAAGGACCTGACCTGCATCTCCAACAACGCGGGCGTGGACGGCTTCGGCCTGGGCAAGCTGCTGGAGACGCGGCAGATCAAAAAGATGATCGCCAGCTACGTGGGCGAGAACAAGGAGTTCGAGCGCCAGTACCTGGCCGGCGAGCTGGAGCTGGAATTCACGCCCCAGGGCACGCTGGCCGAGAAGCTGCGCGCCGGCGGTGCCGGCATTCCGGCCTTCTTCACCAAGACCGGCGTGGGCACGCTGGTGGCCGAAGGCAAGGAACTGCGCGAATTCGACGGCGAGACCTACGTCATGGAACGTTCGCTGGTGCCCGACGTGGCGCTGGTGAAGGCCGACGTGGCCGACAAGTCCGGCAACCTGCGCTTCCGCCTGACGGCGCGCAACTTCAACCCGGCCGCGGCCATGGCGGGAAAGGTCTGCATCGTCGAGGTCGAGAAGATCGTCGAAGTGGGCGAGCTGGCCCCGGACGACATCCACCTGCCGGGCATCTACGTGCACCGCATCGTGCTCAACGCCAGCCCCGAGAAGCGCATCGAGAAGCGCACCGTCAGCGCTGCCGCGCCCGTGGATGCGCTCGCCGCCAAGGTCGAGGCCCAGGCCGTGATCGCCCAGGCTGCCGCCGGCGCGGAAGTGCCGGCCCCCGTCAAGAACAACGACAGCAAGTAAAGAGGAGTTCCCCATGCCCTGGACCCAAGACCAGATGGCCGCGCGCGCGGCCCAGGAGCTGGAAGACGGCTTCTACGTCAATCTCGGCATCGGCATCCCGACGCTGGTGGCCAACTTCGTCGGCGACAAGGAAGTCTGGCTGCAGAGCGAGAACGGCATGCTCGGCATCGGCCCCTTCCCGACGGAAGACCAGGTGGATGCCGACCTGATCAACGCCGGCAAGCAGACCGTGACCACGCTGCCGGGCTCGTCCATCTTCGGCAGCCACGAGAGCTTCGCCATGATCCGCGGCGGCAAGATCAACCTGTCGATCCTGGGCGCCATGCAGGTCAGCGAGAAGGGCGACCTGGCCAACTGGATGATCCCCGGCAAGATGGTCAAGGGCATGGGCGGCGCCATGGACCTGGTGGCCGGCGTCAAGCGGGTGATCGTGCTGATGGAGCACGTGGCGCGCAAGAAGGACGGCACCGAAGACCTCAAGATCCTGCCCCAGTGCACCCTGCCGCTCACGGGCGTGGGGGTGGTGGACCGTATCATCACGGACCTGGCCGTGCTCGACGTCACCCCCGAGGGGTTGAAGGTGGTCGAGCTGGCCGATGGCGTCAGCTTCGACGCCGTGCAAGCCAAGACGGGAGTCACGCTCCTGCAGTGAAAGTCAATCGATGAGTGAATGGACCGGCGCCGGTGTGCAGGCGCCCAAGGTGGCCCTGTACTGGGACTTCGAGAACCTGCACGCGGTCCTGACCGACCAGCAGAACGGCCAGGACTACTACCGCGAACACCGGCTCACGGTCCAGATGCCCGTGGCGGAGGTCGAGGTGATTGTCGACTACGCCGCCTCCCTGGGCGACGTCGTGATCAACCGCGCCTATGCCAACTGGCAGTTCTTCTCGCGCTACCGCGATGCGCTCAACGGCGCCGGCATCGACCTGATCCAGCTTTTCCCGCGCGGCGCCAACATGAAGAACAGCGCCGACATCCGCATGGCGCTCGATGCGCTGTCCGACCTGCACAGCCATCCGCACATCACGCACGTGGTGGTGGTCTCCTGCGACAGCGACTTCATCAGCCTGGCGCAGAAGGTCAAGCAGGCCGGCCGCTTCATCGGCGGCGTGGGCGTGGAGGGCAACAGCAACCGCTACTGGATCGCGAGCTGCAACGAGTTCAAGTTCTACGGCGCGCTGCTCAAGCTGCGCCAGGCGAGCGAGGCGGTGGCGGCCTCGCGGCTGGCGGAAGAGGGCGCGCCCGAAGGCGGCGACGCCGACGAGCCGGTCGATGGCGGCCCGACGGTGCTGACGGTGGAACTGGCCCGCGAGGCCCTGGTCAAGGCCGTGACGCAGATCATCGCGCGCCAGGGCGAGAACCGCGTGCACTGCGGTGCGCTCAAGTCGCTCATGAAGCGGCTGATGCCCGCCTTCGACGAAGGCCTGCTCGGCTGCCGCAGCTTCAAGGCCTTCCTGCAGCGCTTTCCGGACATCGTCGAGTTCCTGGACGACGAGGGCGGCGGCCACATCGGGCTGACGCCCCAGGCCCTGGCCCACGAGGCGCCGGCCGACGCCGGCTGAGCCCGGCCGGACCGGGCCGAGCCCGCTTCCTGCTCCACGTCAGGCGGGCACCGGTGCGCCGGTTCGTACCGAGGGCAGATACGGTCGTTCCTGCCGGGCCGCTGCTGATAGCATCCGACGCTGTTTCACGCGTCCGCCGCCATGACGTCATCCGACGATTTCCAGACCATGTTCGACCTTGCGCCAGTCTCGCTCTGGCTCGAGGATTACAGCGGACTCAAGCAGCTTTTCGACCGCTGGCGCGCCGAGGGCGTGACGGACCTGGCGGTCCATCTGCAGGCCGATCCCGCCCGCCGCGCGGCGTGCATGGCTAGCATCCACGTGCTGCGCGTCAACCAGAAGACGCTGAGCCTGTTCGCCGCCGCCGACCAGGACGAGCTGGTGGCGCGCCTGCCGGAGATCTTCCGCGACGACATGGCCGACCGGGTGATTGGCGAGCTGGCCCAGTTCTGGGCCGGCCACACCGAAATTCAGAACGAGACGGTCAACTACGCACTCGACGGCCGGCGACTGGACGTCAACGTCCGCATCCGCATCCTGCCCGGCCACGAGCACGACTGGTCGCGCGCACTGGTGTCGCTGGACGACATCACCGCCCGCGTACGCGCCGAGCGCATGCGCGAGGCCAGCGAGCGCTACGCCCGCGGCCTGTTTGAACGCTCGCCCGTGTCGTTATGGGTGGAGGACTTCAGCGGCGTCAAGCGGCTGCTGGACGGCGTGCGGGCCCAGGGCATCCGCGACTTCGGCACCTTCCTGAAGGTGCACCCCGAGTTCGTGGGCCGCTGCATCCAGGAAATCCGTGTGCTCGACGTTAACGAGGAGACGCTGCGCATGTTCGGCGCGCCCGACAAGCCCACGCTGCTGCGCAGCCTGTCCCGGGTGTTCCGCGGCGAGATGCACGATTCCTTCGCCGAGCAGCTGCGCGACCTGTGGGACGGCAAGACGACGCAGCAGCGGGAGGTGGTCAACTACACCCTGGGCGGTGAGGCGGTGCACATCTACATGCAGTTCTCGGTGCTGCCCGACCGGCAGGACAACTGGGACCTCGTGCTGCTGTCGCTGGTGGACATCACCGCCCGCCGCCGTGCCGAAGCCTACCTCGAGTACCTGGGCACGCACGACGTGCTCACGCAGCTGCGCAACCGCACGTTCTACACGGAGGAAATCGCCCGTCTGTCGCGCAAGGGCCCCTGGCCGCTGTCCATCCTGACGCTCGACATGAACGGCCTCAAGCAGGTCAACGACCAGGTCGGCCATGCCGCCGGCGACGCGCTGCTGCGCCGCGCCGGGGAGGTGCTGGCAAAGCTGGTGGACACGCCCTCCTGCGTGGCGCGCGTGGGCGGCGACGAATTCATCGTGCTGATGCCCGATACCGACGAGCGCGGCGTGCGCAGCGTGCGCGAGCACCTCAACACGCTGGTCGACCTCAACAACCAGTTCTATGCCGGTCCCTCGGGCCACCTGCTGAGCTTCGCCATGGGCGCGGCCACCTGCCGTCAGGGCGAGTCGGTCGACACGGCGCTGCAGGCGGCCGACCGCGCCATGTACGAGGACAAGGCACGGCACTACGAGGCGGAAGGCGCCGGGCCACGCCGGGTGAACTGATGTCGCCGCCGGACGACCCCGCGCCCTTCCTGCCCGCCGGTCTGCCCACCCCGACGCCGACGCCCATGCCCTTTCGAGTCCCTCGTCCGGTGGTCTGCCATTTCCGCACCGTCGCCGGCGTGCTGCGCTGGGCCGACGCGGCCGCGCAGGCGCTGACGGCCGGCACCGCCCAGGCCGGCATGAAGGCGCGCGCGCTGCTGGCGCCCGGCGAGCGCGGCTTCGAGGAGGCCGAGGTGCCGCCCGTCGGCCCCGGCCCCGCCTGCTGGGTGGGGCTGCGCACGCCCAAGGGCCGGGTGCAGGTCGAACTGCGCGGCGAGCGGGCCGACGACGGCAGCGTGCTGTGGACCGCCAGCCGCGGCCCCGGCGCGGAGGTGCTGCACCGGCTCGACCCGCTCACGCGCCTGCCTGGCCGGCTGCCCTCGCTGCCGGAGCTGTTCGCCCACCGCAACACGCCGATGCCCCGGCTGGCGGTGGTGTACCTGGACCTGGACCGCTTCCGCGAGATCAACGCCCGCTTCGGCCCCTCGGGCGGCGACGCCGTGCTGCTGGAGGTGGTGCACCGGCTCCAGTTGGGCCTGCCGGAGGACGCCGCGCTCGCCCGCGTGGGCGGGGACGAATTCGCCGCCGTGCTGCCCGGTGCCGGCCGGCCCGAATGCCAGGACCTGCTCGACTACTGCGTCGGCCGGCTGTGCGAGGACTTCCAGGTCTACGGCCAGCCGCTGACCGTCGGCGCCAGCGTGGGCGTGGCGCTGCGGGAGCAGGAGGGCCCCTCCGTCGAGGTGCTGCTGCGACAGGCGCGCCAGGCCGCCTTCGGCGCCAAGCGCGCGGGGGGCGGGCAGGTGAACTTCTTCGACGCCCAGGAGCATGCCCACGAGCAGCAGGCGGCCCTGCTGCGCCAGCGCATCGCCGAGGGGCTTGACGCCGGCGAGTTCTTCCTGGTGTTCCAGCCCAAGGTGGACATGCGCCGCGGCACCATCGTCGGCGTGGAGGCGCTCAGCCGCTGGCGCCATCCCGAGCGTGGCGAACTGCAGCCGGCCGACTTCGTGCCCTCCATCGAGGACCACGAGCTGGCGGAGCAGCTCAACGAATGGGCGCTGGGCGCCGCCATCGAGGCGGCGCGCAACTGGGCGGCGCAGGGGCGGCGCCTCTCGGTGAGCGTCAACGTGAGCGCGGGCCTGCTGATGCGGCCGGATCTGGTGCCGCGACTGTGGTCGCTGCTCGAGTGCTTTCCCGAGCGCCATCCGGGCGCGCTGGTGCTGGAGATCCTGGAGACCAGCGCCATCCGCGACATGGGCCTGGCCGCGGCCTTCATCGAGTCCTGCCGGCACCTCGGCGTGGCGGTGGTGATGGACGACTTCGGCACCGGCTATTCCTCCCTGGCCTACCTGCGGCGCCTGCCGGTGAGCGGCCTGAAGCTGGACCAGTCCTTCGTGCGCAACGTGCTCACGGACGCGCAGGACCGGGCCATTCTGCAGGGCGTGATTTCGCTGGCCGCCGCGCTCAACCTGGAGGTGACGGCCGAGGGCGTGGAGACGCGGGAGCACGGCGAGGCGCTGCTCGCCCTGGGCTGCCACCTGGCACAGGGCTTCGGCATCGCCCGGCCGATGCCGGCCGAGCAGGTGCTGACCTGGATCGACGCCTACGAAGCCTACCCGCTGTGGCCGGCCAGCGCCGCCGACGCGGCGGGCGGCGCCGCGCCGGGGCCATCGCTGCCCTGAATCCGGCGCCTCGCGCGCCGAGGAAGCGCACGAAGGTCGGCGGCAAGGACGACGAAACGTCGACAAAATGTTAAAAGCCCGTCCTTGTGAAAAGCTTTCCCCGTTTGAAGCTGCGCGGACCCTCGGCGGCCGCGCGCAGTGCCTTGCCGCCCACGGCCATCGAGACGAGCAGCCGGCTGCGTGCCGAATTGCTCACGGCCTGGGTGATCCTCGTCACCGTGGTCAGCCTGGCCATCTGGCTGGCCCTGTCCCAGCTGGCCGTCACCGCCGCGCGCATCACCGACGAGGACCATGAGCGGGCCAGCGCGCGGGCCAGCGCCGAAGCGCTGACGGCCCTGCAGCGCCAGCGGCGCAACGTGATCGCCAGCACCGCCCGGCTGGTGCAGGCGCAAGCCACGCAGGAGGCCCGGATCCAGACCTTCTCGCTCGTCGCGCCCGGGCTGGACACCGCGTTTTCGGCGCTGTTCCTCGTCGATCCGGAAGGCCGGGGGCTGGTGCGGCTGGACGAGCAGGGCCTGCAACTGGCGCCGCCGCATGCGTCGGTGCTAGACCGGCCGTACTTCCAGGAAATGCTGCGCACGCGCAAGCCGGTGATGTCGCCGCCGGTGGTGGGGCGCGACTCGGGTCGCACCGCCATCGTCATGGCCCAGCCGGTGCTCGACGGCCAGCGCGTGGTGGCCGTGGTGGCGGGGGTGCTGCGGCTGGAGAGCGGCGATCTCGGCCGCCTGCCAGGCGACCGGGTGGCCGGGGCCGTGCGCGTCATCACCGATGCGCAGGGCCACATCCTCAGCCACGAGGCGGGCCTGGCGCTGGTCGGCCTGCCGCTGTCGCGCGAGCCGCGTTTTGCCGCCGCCTACGACGACTGGGTGGCGCAGGGCCGACCGCATGACATGGTGGGCTTTTCCTTCGTGGCGGACGGCCAGGTGATCGCCGGTATTCCGGTGGCCGACACGCCCTGGATCGTCTGGCAGTCGCGCCCCGCCGCCAGCCTGAGCGGTGCGCTGCAGGACGGCCTGCAGCACACGCTGATCCTGTCCCTCGGTGCCCTCTGGCTGGCCACGCTGATCGGCAGCGCCTGGACCGTGTGGCGCCTGATTCCGCTGGGCAGGCTGGTGCGGCGCACGCAGCGGCTGGTGGGCCCGTCGGCCGATCCGGAACCGGCGGCCGACTGGCCCAGGGGCGGCGGCGAACTGGGCCAGCTGTCGGGCCTGCTGCGCCAGTTCGCGGTCGAGCAGTCCGGCCTGGCGCATGCCAACGCCGAGATGCAGACCCGTCTGAAGGCGGTGCTGGCGGCGGCGCCGGTCGGCGTGGCCTTCGTGCGCGAGGGCATCGTGGAACTGGCCAGCGCGGAATGTTGCCGGCTGTTCGGCAACGACGCGCCGCAGATGCTCGGCCGGCCTGCGCGTGAACTGTTCGAGGATGCGGACGGCTTCGTGCGCTTCCAGCAGGCCGCGACCGGCGCCGCGGCGCTGGGCGTGCCCTACGGCGGCGACTGGCGGCTGCGCCGCAGCGACGGCCTGGGCTTCTGGGCCAACCTGCGCAGCCGGCCGGTGGACTGGGAAGACCTGGGCCTGGGCGAGATCTGGACGTTGGCCGACGTCACCGAGCAGAAGCTGGTGCGCCAGCGTCTCGAATGGCAGAGCCGTCATGACCCGCTCACCGGCGCAGCGAACCGCACCTTCTTCGACCAGCGCATTGCCCGGGTGCTAGGCAACCGGGAGCTGTTCAGCCCGGCGGCGCTGATCTTCATCGACCTGGACCACTTCAAGCCGATCAACGACACCGCGGGCCACCTGGCCGGCGACGAGGTGCTCAAGCTGGTGGTGCAGGCCATCGCGGCGCAGTCGCGCTCGGGCGACCTGGTCGTGCGGCTGGGCGGCGACGAATTCGCCTTGCTGCTGGAGCAGTGCAGCGGCACCGCCGCCCTGGCGGTGGCGCAGCGGATCCGGGTGGCGGTGCAGGAGATCGGCGTGCCCTGGGAGGGCACCGACCTGCGCGTCGGCGCCAGCATCGGCGTGGCGGAGCTGACGCCGGACATCCGCACGGCGCAGGACTGGGTGGCCGCGGCCGATGCGGCCTGCTACGCGGCCAAGACCAGCGGCCGCAACCGGGTGCAGGTGTCGCCCGCGAAAGTGAAGTAGTCCGCCGCGCCGCTTGCGCCGCTTGCGCGGCATGCCGTGCACTCAGGCCGCTGGCGCCCCGGGGTCCGGGGGCATCAGCCGCGGCTGCTCGCGCTCGGCGATGGCCTTGAGCAGGTTCCACACGGCCAGCACGTGCGGCTGCTGCTTGCCTTCGGCCGGCATGGACATCCAGAAGCTGCGGGTGAAGCGCGCCACGCCGGGCAGCACCGGCACCAGCCGCGGGTCGTCCTGCGCCACGAAGGCCGGCAGCACGGCGATGCCGGCGCCGGCCACGGCCGCCTGGTGCTGGGCGAGCACGCTGGTGCTGCGCAGCGAGAAGGCATCGGGCCGCAGCAGCTCGGCCAGGAAGCGCAGCTCTTTCGAGAACAGCAGGTCGTCCACGTAGCTGATGAAGGCATGGCCGCGCAGGTCCTCGCGGCGGCGGATGGGGGCGTGCCGCGCCAGGTAGGCCGGCGCGGCATAGAGCTGCAGGCTGTAGTCGGTGAGCCGGGCGGCGACGACCGCGCCGCGCGCCGGCCGCTCCAGCGCGACCACAATGTCGGCCTCGCGCCGCGACAGCTGCAGCAGGCGCGGCAGTGCGAGCAGGTCCACCACCAGGCGCGGATGGCCGGCGGCAAAGGCGGCCAGGGCCGGGGCCAGGACCAGGGTGCCGAAGCCCTCGGTCGCGCCGATGCGCACCACGCCGCTCAGGCCCGCCTGCGGCGCGAGGGCGGGGCGGGCGCTTTCGATGCTGCGGAAGGCGGCTTCCATGGCCTCGGCCTGCGGCTGCAGCCGCAGCCCGGCCTCGGTCAGCCGGTGGCCCCCGGCCTCGCGGGTGAACAGCGGCGCGCCGAGCGCCTTTTCCAGCGCCTGGATGCGGCGGGCCACGGTGGTGTGGTCCACCGCCAGCCGGCGCGCGGCGGCCATCAGCGTGCCGGTGCGGGCGAGTTCGAGGAAGTAGCGCAGGTTGTCCCAGTCCATGGCCTTCTGCAGTTTTGCAAAGCGAGCGCGAATTTTTGTCTATTGCTGGGGCAAAACTGCAAAGCTATCCTGCACCGGTGCGTCCGACGGGGACGCTGCCGCACCCAAAGAACATCCAGGAGACACGCCATGACCCACCCCGCCCAGCCTGCGTCGCAGGTGCCCACCGTCAAGCTGCTGATCGGCGGCGAGTTCGTCGAATCCCGCAGCACCGAATGGCGCGACGTGGTCAACCCGGCCACGCAGCAGGTGCTGGCCCGCGTGCCCTTCGCCACCCCGGACGAGGTGGATGCCGCCGTCGCGGCGGCGCAGCAGGCCTTCAAGACCTGGCGCAAGACGGCCATCGGCCAGCGGGCGCGCATCTTCCTGAAGCTGCAGCAGCTGATCCGCGAGCACATGGGCGAGCTGGCGGCCATCCTCACCGCCGAGCAGGGGAAGACGCTGCCGGACGCCGAGGGCGACGTGTTCCGCGGCCTGGAGGTGGTGGAGCATGCGGCCGGCATCGGCAACCTGCAGCTGGGCGAGCTGGCCAACAACGTGGCCGGCGGCGTGGACACGTACACGCTGCTGCAGCCGCTGGGCGTGTGCGCCGGCATCACGCCCTTCAACTTCCCGGCCATGATTCCGCTGTGGATGTTCCCGATGGCCATCGCCACCGGCAACACCTTCGTGCTCAAGCCGAGCGAGCAGGACCCGATGGTCACGATGCGCCTGGTCGAGCTGGCGCTGGAGGCCGGTGTGCCGCCGGGCGTGCTGAACGTGGTGCACGGCGGCGAGCAGGTGGTCAACGCCCTCTGCGACCACCGCGACATCAAGGCGATCAGCTTCGTGGGCTCCACCCGGGTCGGCACCCACGTCTACAACCGCGCCACGCTGGCCGGCAAGCGGGTGCAATGCATGATGGGCGCGAAGAACCACGCCATCGTGATGCCCGACGCCAACAAGGAGCAGACGCTCAACGCCCTGGCCGGCGCGGCCTTCGGCGCGGCGGGCCAGCGCTGCATGGCGGTGTCGGTGGCGGTGCTGGTGGGCGAGGCGCGCAGCTGGATCCCGGCGCTGGTGGACAAGGCCAGGACGCTCAAGGTGAGCGCCGGCACGGAGCAGGGCACGGACGTGGGGCCGCTGGTGTCCTGCGCCGCGCGCGACCGGGTGGTGGGGCTCATCGAGCGCGGCGTGGCCGATGGCGCCCGGCTGGAGCTGGATGGCCGCAACCCGCAGGTGGCGGGCTACGAGCAGGGCAACTTCGTCGGGCCGACGATCTTTTCGGGCGTGAAGCCGGGCATGTCGGTCTACGACCAGGAGGTGTTCGGCCCGGTGCTGTGCCTGGCCGAGGCGTCGTCGCTGGACGAGGCCATCGACTTCATCAACGCCAATCCGAACGGCAACGGCACGGCCATCTTCACGCAGTCGGGTGCCGCGGCGCGCAAGTTCCAGGAGGACATCGACGTGGGGCAGGTGGGCATCAACGTGCCGATTCCGGTGCCGGTGCCGCTTTTCTCCTTCACCGGCTCGCGGGCCTCGAAGCTGGGCGACCTGGGGCCCTACGGCAAGCAGGTGGTGCTGTTCTACACGCAGACCAAGACGGTGACGGCGCGGTGGTTCGACGATTCGACGGTGTCGCAGGGGGTCAATACGACGATCTCCCTGAAGTGATGGTTCGTCGGGTTGTTCGGGGTGCGGCGATCTCGGTGGGTGTGGCGCTGCAGGCGGTTACGGCATTCACGCTGAGCGCACCGGCCCGGACGGTGGTGGGTACTGCGGCGTGCGCGGCGTGCGCGGCGGGCGCGCCGGCCCGGGCGGCGGTGGGTACCGCGGCGTGCGCCAGCGAGGCGGTCGGCACTGCGTGCCGACTCCCCTGCGATGCTCGCGCACCCGGCCCGCGGCAGAACTCGCTGCGCTGCCTGCGGCAGCTCCGCTCGAACAACTGCCGCGAGTCAGATCACGAAGCAGGCCTGTCCTTCGGCAGGCCTGCGGCCGGGCGCACTGCGCTTCTCGGCGCCTCACAGGCGCACGCCGCGCTACCCACCGCCGCCCATGCCGGAGTGACGGCGGCGCGCGAATCCCCACGCGGACGCGTCTGTGTCGGTGCGACCGTTCGTGGCATTGGGAGCCTCGCGGCGGCTCCAGGCGATGGCGCCGGCGCGTCACGTCCGTCGCGCGCCATGCCGCCGGTCTTCTGGGCATCCGAGGTCGGGCGACGGTGCAGGCTGCAGTCCGTGGCGGACAGGGGTTCCGGCTCCGGTGGCCCATGCGGCCAACCGGCAGGTGATGTCGGGCGCGGACGCGCGTGCCGGCTTGATGATGCGCAGCGTGTCTGCGCGCGAGGACCGGTCCGACGTGGGCGATGTGTGAGGCGGCGAGAAGCGCAGCGAGCCCGGCCGCAGGCCTGCCGAAGGACAGGCCTGCTTCGTGATCTGACTCGCGGCAGTTGTTTGAGCGGAGCGCGCCAGCGCGCAGCGAGTTCTGCCGCGGGCCGGGTTCGCGAGCATCGCAGCGGAGTCGGCACGCAGTGCCGACCGCCTCACTCTGAGCCCGCGGCGGGCCGGTCCTCGCGCGCCGCCCCCGCCGGCAAACATCTCGACACCGCCAAAGCGCAGCGTCCCCATTCGGCCCGTCCACAGAATCGATCGAAAGACGGCGGTTCCACCAGGGCGTTTGCGCCAAAGAGACACGAAACACCATGGACTTTGAACTGACCGAAGAACAACGCGCTTTTGCCGACACCGCCCGCGCCTTCGCCGCCAGCGAGTTCGCCCCGCATGCCGCCCAGTGGGACCGCGAGGCGATCTTTCCGCGCGAGGCCATCGCCCGGGCCGGCGAACTGGGCTTCTGCGGCCTCTATGCGCCCGAGCGCATCGGCGGCCTCGGCCTGCCGCGGCTCGACGCGGCCCTGGTGTTCGAGGAAATGGCCGCCGTCGATCCCTCGACCACCGCCTTCATCACCATCCACAACATGGCGACCTGGATGCTCGGCACTTGGGGCACCGACGCCGTCTGCGCGCAGTGGGGCGAACACCTGACCGCCGGCCGCAAGCTGGCCTCCTACTGCCTGACCGAACCGGGCGCGGGGTCGGACGCCGGCTCGCTCAAGACCCGGGCCGATCGCGACGGCGACCATTACGTCATCCACGGCGGCAAGGCCTTCATCTCCGGCGCCGGCGCCACCGATGTGCTGGTGCTCATGGCCCGCACCGGCGGTGCCGGCCCCTCGGGCATCTCGGCCTTTGCCGTGCCGGCCGATGCGCCGGGCATCCGCTACGGCAGGAAGGAACACAAGATGGGCTGGAACAGCCAGCCCACCCGCACCATCGACTTCGACGGCGTGCGCGTGCCGGCGGACCACCGGCTGGGCGAGGAGGGCGAGGGCTTCCGCATCGCCATGAAGGGCCTGGACGGCGGCCGCATCAACATCGCCACCTGCTCGGTCGGCGCGGCCCAGGGCGCGCTGGACGCCGCACGCCGCTACCTGCACGAGCGCCAGCAGTTCGGCAAGCCGCTGGCCAGCTTCCAGGCCCTGCAGTTCAAGCTGGCCGACATGGCGACCGAGCTGGTGGCCGCACGGCAGATGGTGCGGCTGGCCGCCAGCAAGCTCGACGCGCAGCATCCGGACGCCAGCACCTATTGCGCCATGGCCAAGCGCTTCGCCACCGACGCCGGCTTCGCGGTCTGCAACGACGCGCTCCAGCTGCACGGCGGCTACGGCTACCTGGGCGACTTTCCGCTGGAGCGCCTGGTGCGCGATGCGCGGGTGCACCAGATCCTGGAAGGCACCAACGAGATCATGCGGCTCATCGTCGCGCGCAAGCTGCTCGACGGCGATGCCGATCTGCGCTGAGCGCCGACCATGGCGCCGCGCCTGCCATCGCCATCGCTGCCGACATCCGTTCGCCACGCAGTCCCGTTCTTGATACCGAAGCGCGCCGTGCGTCGCTAAGCTCCCCGCCCATGACCGAACCTGTCGTCCTCTTCGATTTCCTGCCCACCGCCAATGGCAAGCGCTTCGGCGTGGCCACGCTCAATGCGCCGGCGTCCCTCAACGCGCTGTCCGTGGACATGGTGCGGCTGCTCACGCCGAAGCTGCGCGAGTGGGCGGCCGATGACCAAGTGGTCGGCGTGCTGCTGCAGGCCGCCGGCGAAAAGGCCTTCTGCGCCGGCGGCGACCTGCGCCAGCTCTACCAGACCCTGCTGGACTGCGGCGAGCGCCGCAACGAATACGCCGAGCGCTTCTTCGGCGAGGAATACGAGCTGGACCATCTGATCCACACCTTCCCCAAGCCCTTCCTGTGCTGGGGCCACGGCATCGTGATGGGCGGCGGCGTAGGCCTGATGGTGGGCGCCTCGCACCGCGTGGTGACCGAGGGCAGCCGCATCGCCATGCCCGAGATCCACATCGGCCTGTACCCGGACGTGGGCGGCAGCTGGTTCCTGCGGCGCGCGCCGGGGCGCACGGGGCTCTTTCTGGCATTGACGGCGGCCCAGATCAACGCCGCCGACGCCATCTTCGCCGGCCTGGCCGACGTGCTGGTGCCGCAGGCGCGCAAGGCACAGGTGCTGGAGGCCATCGGTGCCACGGCCTGGCAGGGCGAGGGCGAGGCCGACCGGGCGCTGCTTTCGCGCATGCTGGCCACCGCGGCCGAGGACGCGCCCCGCCTGCCGTCGAAGCTGCGCGAGCATTACGACAGCATCGAAGCGCTGATGGCAGGCGACGACCTGCTGGACATCGCGCGGCGCCTGCGCGCCCTGAAGACCGACGACGCCTGGCTGCAGAACGCCGCCACCGCCTTCACCAAGGGCGCCCCCAGTTCCATCGCGCTGTCGTGGGAACTGTGGCGCCGCGTGCCGCGCATGTCGCTGGCGGAGGTGTTCCGGCTGGAGTACTGGGCGTCCCTGGGCTTCTGCGCGCACAAGGACTTCGCCGAAGGCATCCGCGCCGTGCTGGTCGACAAGGACCGCAATCCGACGTGGCAGCCGGCGACGCTGGAAGAGATCACCCCGGATTTCGTGCAGGACCACCTGCGCGAGCGCGGCGACATGGCGCCGGAGCTGGTGCCGCTGCGCTGACAGCGCCCGGGCAAGGCCGCCAGGGTTCCGCAGCGCAGCCCCACCTTGCCTTGCCACCGGAGTCGCCCGGCCGTCCGTGCCCCAGACATCACCCAAGGAGACACACATGAAGATCGCATTCATCGGGCTCGGCAACATGGGCGGACCCATGGCCCTCAATCTGCACAAGGCCGGCCATGCTGTCAGCGCCTTCGACCTCTCGGCCGCGGCCTGCGAAAGCCTGCGTGCGCAAGGCGTGGCCATTGCCGCCTCCGCTTCCGCGGCGGTGAGCGGGGCGGAAGTGGTGGTCAGCATGCTCCCGGCCAGCCAGCACGTCGAATCGCTCTACCTCGGCGAGGGCGGCCTGCTGGCGCAGATCGCACCCGGCACGCTGGTCATCGACTCGAGCACCATCGCCGCCGCCACCTCGCGCAAGGTGGCCGAGGCCGGCGCCGCGCGCGGCATCGCCGTCATCGACGCGCCGGTGTCGGGCGGCACCGGTGGCGCCATCGCCGGCACGCTGACCTTCATGGTCGGCGGCAGCGAGGCCGACCTGGCCCGCGCACGCCCGGTGCTGGAGAAGATGGGCGCCAACATCTTCCACGCCGGCGGCCCCGGCGCCGGGCAGACGGCCAAGATCTGCAACAACATGCTGCTCGGCATCCTGATGATCGGCACCTCCGAGGCCATCGCCCTGGGCGTGGCCAACGGGCTGGACCCGAAGGTGCTGTCCGAGATCATGCGCCGCAGCTCCGGCGGCAACTGGGCGCTGGAGAAGTACAACCCGCTGCCCGGCGTGATGGAGGCGGCGCCGGCCTCCAAGGGCTATGCCGGCGGCTTCGGCACCGACCTGATGCTCAAGGACCTGGGCCTGGCGCAGGAGAACGCCATGGCCGTCAAGGCCAGCACGCCGCTGGGCGGCCTGGCGCGCAGCCTGTATGCCGCGCACAGCCTGGCGGGCCATGGCGCGCTGGACTTTTCCAGCGTGATCCGGATGGTGCAGAAGGCGGGGTGAGCCGCGATGGGCGACGGCACGACCCCTACGCTGCCCCCGTCCGAGGACGGCGAGCGCAGCCTGTTCGACACGATGCAGCAACTGCCGAGTACGAACGGCGCGGCCTTGGACCTCCCGCCGCGCAGCCTGGCGAGCGCCCGCGCGCTGCCCGACTTGGGCGAAGGAACGCCGGCCCGCTGATTCCTCAGGCTGCCGTCTCGATCCCCGCCCAACCCGCATCCGGGTAGCGTGCGCCGGCCGTCGCGCCGGGCGGGAAGAGGGCGTTCAGTGCCTCGACCTGCGCGGCGCTCAGCGTGACGGCGGCGGCGCCGACGTTCTGCGCCAGGTGGGTCTGCCGGCGCGCGCCCGGGATGGGCAGCACGTTGGGGCCGCGGTGCAGCGTCCAGGCCAGTGCGAGCTGCGTCGCGGGCAGGCCCCATTGCGCGGCCAGCGCCTTCAAGGCCTCGACCTGCCGCCGATTGGCCTCGGCGGCCTCGCCATTGAAGCGGGGCAAGGCGCGGCGGAAGTCGCCTTCGGGCAAGGCCGACGCCGCCGGCAGCGCCCCGGTCAGCATGCCGCGGCCCAGCGGGCTGTAGGCGACGAGGGCGATGCCCAGTTGCTGCGCCAGCGGCAGCAGTTCGGCCTCCAGACTTCGCTCCCACAGCGAGAACTCGCTCTGCAGCGCGGCGACCGGATGCACGGCATGGGCGCGGCGCAGGCTGTCCGGGCCGATCTCCGAGAAGCCGATGGCGCGCACCTTGCCCTCGGCCACGAGCTGCGCCATTGCGCCGGCCACCTCCTCGATGGGCACGGCCGGGTCGCGCCGGTGGCAGTAGTACAGGTCGACGCAGTCCGTGCCCAGTCGGCGCAGCGATGCCTCGCAGGCGGCGCGGATGTAGGCCGCGCTGTTGTCGATGCGCCGCTCGTAGCGGCCGGGCTCGCGCACGATGCCGAACTTGGTGGCCACGGTCAGCCGCTGCCGGTCGGCCGGGCCGAGACCGGCGAGAAAGCGGCCCAGCAACTGCTCGTTGTGGCCGAAGCCGTAGGTGTCGGCCGTGTCGAAATGCTGCACGCCCAGGTCGATGGCGGCCTGCAGCGTG
>NZ_LDSL01000051.1 GCF_001476815.1 Pseudacidovorax intermedius
CTGCGCCGCGACGGCCTGCGCTGGATCCCGCGCAACAACGGCGACATCAAGATCCCGGTGGTGACGCTGCACACGCTGGGCGACCTGTTCGTGCCCTTCAGCATGGAGCAGATCTACCGCCAGCGCGTGGTGGCCAAGGGCAACGGCAACTGGCTGGTGCAGCGGGCCATCCGCGGCATCACGCACTGCGACTTCACGGTCGCCGAACAGGTGGCCGCCTTCGACGCCATGATCAAGTGGGAGCGCGACGGCGTGAAGCCGGCGGGCGACGACGTGCTGACGCCGGCCACGGTGGCCAACACCAACTACGGCTGCACCTTCACGGTCAACACGGCCGGGCCGGACGACAGTGCGCAGACCATCGGCATCCGTAACCTGCTGGTGTCCAGCGGCGCCGGCTGCCCTCCGTGACGGGATGAGCGCTTGAGGCGGCGCGCGGGCGCAGGCCCCCGCCGCCGCTCCGGCGCTCAGGCGGGCTGCACGCCGGCCGACGGGTGCCGGTGCACGCTGCGGCCCCGGCCGGCATAGCGGTCCACCGCCAGGCCGTCGGTGCTGATCTGGGGCCGCTGGCCGGTCACCAGGTCGGCGGTCAGCTTGCCGGAGCCGCAGGCCATGGTCCAGCCCAGCGTGCCGTGGCCGGTGTTGAGGAACAGGTTGCCCCAGCGCGTGCCGCCGACGATGGGCGTGCTGTCGGGCGTCATGGGACGCAGGCCGGTCCAGAAGCTCGCGGCCGGCAGGTCGCCGCCGGGGAACAGCTCGCCCACCACCTTCTCCAGCGTGGCGCGGCGGGCGGGCTTGAGGCTCAGGTCGAAGCCCGACAGTTCGGCCATGCCGCCGACGCGGATGCGGTCGGCGAATCGGGTGACGGCGATCTTGTAGGTTTCGTCCAGCACGGTGGACTGGGGCGCCAGCGACTCGTCGACCAGCGGCACGGTCAGCGAGTAGCCCTTGACGGGGTAGACCGGCAGGTCCAGCCCCAGCGGCTCCATGAGTGCACGCGAATAGCTGCCGAAGGCCAGCACGTAGCGGTCGGCCTCCAGCCATTGGCCGTTGACCTGCACGCCGCTGATGCGGCCGCCGTCCGTGCCCAGGCCCTGCACATGGCTGCCGTAGCGGAATTCCACGCCCAGGCCCCGGGCCAGTTCGGCCAGGCGGGTGGTGAAGATGTGGCAGTCGCCGGTTTCGTCGTTGGGCAGGCGCAGGCCGCCGACCAGGCCGCCGCCGGTGCGGGCCAGCGCGGGCTCGACGCGGGCCAGGCCTTCGCGGTCCAGCAGTTCGTAGGGCACGCCGCATTCCTGCAGCACGGCGATGTCGCGCTGCACGGCATCCAGCTGCTGCTGCTTGCGGAAGAGCTGCAGCGTGCCGCCGGTGCGCTGCTCGTAGTCGATGCCGGTGTCGGCGCGCAGCTGGCGCAGGCAGTCGCGGCTGTACTCGGCCACGCGCATCATGCGTTCCTTGTTGACGGCATAGCGGTCGGCGGAGCAGTTGCGCAGCATCTGGGCCATCCAGCGCAGCTGGAACAGGCTGCCGTCGGCGCGGATGGCCAGCGGCGCATGCTTCTGGAACATCCACTTGAGCGCCTTCAGCGGGATGCCGGGCGCGGCCCAGGGCGTGGAGTAGCCGGGCGAGACTTGGCCGGCATTGCCGAAGCTGGTTTCCAGCGCAGCGCCGGGCTGGCGCTCCAGCACCGTCACGCGGGCGCCCGCGCGGGCCAGGTAGTAAGCCGTGGTCGTACCGATCACGCCGCCGCCGAGAACAATGACTTTCATGGCCAATCCCGCTGAGAAAGAAGACTCAAGGAGTCGATTGCAGGACTTTATTCAGGACCAATCCGAAAACTTGACGGTTCTTCTGGTGATGTGCAGCAAAATCCGCTGCCCAATCCTGTGCACGCCCCTCCCGGCCCGACGACATGCCCGAATTCGCCACCCTGGACCGCATCGACCGCAAGATCCTGGACATCCTCCAGCGCGAGGGCCGCATCGCCATCACCGACCTGGCGCAGCGCGTGGGCCTGTCCACCTCCCCCTGCTCGGAGCGGGTCAAGCGGCTGGAGCGCACGGGCGTCATCAGCGGCTACCACGCCCGCGTGGCGCCGGAGGCACTGGGCAAGATGCTGCTGGTGTTCGTGGAGATCAAGCTTTCGTCCAAGTCGGCCGACGTGTTCGACAAGGTGCGCAACGAACTGCTGCACATGCCCGAGGTGCTGGAATGCCACCTGGTCTCCGGCGGCTTCGACTACCTGGTCAAGGCGCGGCTGCGCGGCATGGGCGAATACCGGCACCTGCTGGGCGACATCCTCAAGAAGCTGCCCGTGCCGGCGGAATCGCACAGCTATGTGGTGATGGAGGAAGTGAAGGAGACGCTGATCCTGCCGGTGGACCGGTGAGCGAGCAGGCCCGCCGCGCGGCCAGCCCGGCCCGGCTCAGCGCCGCAGCGCCTGCGCCGCCAGCCGCACCTGGCCGCCGCCGGTGTGGAAGCTGATCGTCGGCGCGGTGAAGTCCGACAGCGGCGCGCCCAGGCCGATCTCGCCGCTGCCGTGCAGCACGCATTCGTCGCGCCGCAGCGCGACCTCGCTGGTGCTGCCCTCGGCATGGTGGAAGCGCACCCAGGTGCCGTAGCTGCTGACGTCGGTCAGGATGCAGCTGCCGTTGCGCGTGTCGATGCGCGCATGCAGCCGCGACACCCGCGGGTCGTTCACCACGAAGTCGGCCTCGTGCACCCGGCCCAGATGGATCGGCAGTTCGTCCGCCAGGAAGGCCGCCTGCACGTCCAGCCAGGCCAGCTCGATCTGGCCGAAGGAGGACGACGCGCCCGCCTGCGCCATCGCCGACAGGGGCGCCGGCATGGTGAGCAGGTCGGCCAGCTCGTCCTGCCAGTCGATGCGGTGCACCGTCGCCGCCAGCTGCCGGCCGCGGATGGCGATGGGGCCCAGGCTGCGGTGGCGCACGTCGGGGCCGAGCGGCGCAGCCACCGATTCGGTGGCCCAGATCTGGCCCGGCCCGGCCAGGTCGCTCAGGCGCGAGGCGACGTTGACCGCGTCGCCGTAGATGTCGCCTTCCACCTCCACCAGCTCGCCGCTGGCAATGCCGATCTGCAGTTCCATGCGCATCGGCTCGGGCCATTTCAGCAACCGCTTGTGGTGGCTGCGCTGCACCTCCAGCATGGCGTGCACCGCCTGGGCGCAATCGGGAAAGAGCGCGAACACGCCGTCGCCCAGCGTCTTGACCACCCGGCCGCCGTGCACCTCGCAGACCTGACCCACCCACTGCACCAGCCGGGTGACCGTGTCGGTGGCGCGCACATTGCCCATCGCCTCGAACACCCGGGTGCTGCCGGTGAGGTCCGCAAAGACGACTGTTTGGGGCATGTGACTTATTTAACGAAATGTGTGTGGATTATGGCGAGACTCGGCGCAAACGCCATGCACCGGCCGCAGGAGGCGCTCAGGCCTCAGCGTGGTTGTGGTGGTGATGGCCGCCGTGCCCGCTGCCGCCCACGCCATGGCCCCAGACGATGAAACCCTCGCGGCCTTCCACCGCCACATCCACCGCCGCGCCCACCGGCAGCAGCACCTTGGTCGGCACGTGGCCGAAGGGCAGGCCCGTGAGCACCGGTGCCTTGACCTGGGTGCGCAGCCGGTCCACCACTGTCCTGAGCTTGAAGCCGCGGTCGTGCGGCGCCGCCTTGAAGCCGGTGAACTGGCCGAGCACGATGGCCTTCTGGCGCGCCAGCACGCCGGCCAGGCGCAGCTGCTCCAGCATGCGCTCGATGCGGTAGGGATGCTCGCCCACGTCCTCCAGGAATAGCACGCCCTTGTCCACCTGCGGGAAGTACGGCGTGCCCAGCAGGCTGCACAGCACCGCCAGGTTGCCGCCCCACAGCGTGGCGCCGCGCACCGGCTTGAAGACAGGCGGCTCGTCGCGGGCCGGCAGGCGCCAGCCGGTGCCCTCCCCCGCGCCGTCGAGCAGGTCGTCGAAGCAGGCGGCCGTGATCTCGTCCACCCCGGCCTCGGCACCGAAGTCGCCGGCCAGCGTGGGCCCGGCCCAGCTCACGGCGCCTGTGCGCGCCAGCAGCGCCAGCTGGAAGGCGGTGAAGTCGCTCATGCCCACGAAGGCGGTGCCGCGCTCGATGGCCTTGGCGACGGCCTTGTAGGGAATCGCGTCGAGGATGCGCGTGAGGCCGTAGCCGCCGCGCGAGATCAGCGCCACGTCGGCACCGCTGGCTGCGGCGCGGCCGATGGCGGCCACGCGCGTGGCGTCATCGCCGGCGAAGCGCTGCTGGGCCGTCAGGGCGGTCTCGTCGACCTCCACCTCGTGGCCCTGGGCGCGCAGCCAGGCCACGCCGCGGCGGAAGGCCGGCTTCTCGCGCACGGCGCTGGAGGGGGAATAGATGTAGATGTGCTTCGGATTCACCCGCGGGAGTATCCCACCCGGCCCCCGGCGACCGCCGCGGCCTCCGCGCGGCGCCACCGGGCGGCCAGGGCGGCGGCGGCGTCGGGGCCCAGGTCCTGCACCTCGGGCCGCCGGCGGCGGGCGAAGGCGCGCAGCGCGGCGGCATGGCCGCGGTCGGGAAAGGGCGCCGCCCACGCGCGGGCGGCGGCGGTGGCCGCATCGCCGCGCACGGCGAGCAGTTCGGCGGGCATGGCCAGCCGGGGGCCCGCCAGCACGCCACGCTGCGCCAGCGCCTCGGCCAGCGGCGCCATGTCCGCATAGAAGAGCAGGCCGACCGGGCCCGCCTGCAGCGCCGCCAGCCACTCCTGCAGCACCTGCGCATGCCAGTCCAGCGCATGCGCGGCCTCGCGCTTGGGCTTGTCGCTGCGGCCGAAGCCGATCAGGTCGGGGACCAGCAGGCGGCGGTCCGGCAGATGGGCCGGCAGATGGCGGAACAGGTGGCCCCACTGGCCCGGGCCATGCAGGCACAGCACGGCGGGCGGCTGCCCGGCCGACGCGGGCGGCGGCGCATCCCCGTCAACGCCGGGGCCGTGGTCGGCATAGGCCAGCCGCAGGCCGGCCAGCGCGGGCAGCGCGCTGGCGAAGGCATGCGGCCCGTCCAGGCCGGCGAAGCGCGATTCGGGCGTGCGCAGAGCGTCGTCGCGCACCGGCTGCGCCTGCGACCGGGCCTGGGCGCGCCGTGCACGGAAGAAGTCCTGCAGCAGCGCGCCGCAGTCCTCGGCCATCACGCCACCCGCCACGGCCGTCTGGTGGTTCAGCGGGCCGATGCCGAACAGGTCCAGCACCGAGCCGGCGGCGCCGGTGCGGACATCGGGCGCACCGTATACCACGCGCGCCAGCCGCGCATGCAGCATGGCGCCGGCGCACATGGCGCAAGGCTCCAGCGTGACGTAGAGCGTGCAGCCGTCGAGCCGGTAGTTGCCCAGCGCCTGGCCGCCGGCACGCAAGGCGGCCATCTCGGCATGGGCGCTCGGGTCGCAGGTCGCGACGGGCGCGTTGCGGCCGGTGGCGACGACGCGGCCGTCGCGCACCAGCACCGCGCCCACCGGCACCTCGCCCGCGTCGGCGGCGGCGCGGGCCTCGTCCAGCGCGAGGGCCATCCAGCGGCGGTCCTCGGCGGTCGCCGGGGATGGCGCCGGCGCGAGGCCGGACGCGCCGGAACGGGACGCCGGTTCGCGCATCAGCCTTCGGCGCCGACGCGGTCCATCCAGGCACCCAGGCCCGCCGCGGCACCGCCCTGCGCGGCATGCAGCCGGCGCATGGCCGCCTCGGCCTCTTGCCGGTGCTGGTTGAGCTTGAGCTTGCACTGCCAGTGCTCGACCCGCAGCGAGAAGGCGGCGATGCCGGCCAGCATGCGGCGCTGGTAGTCGTCGCCCAGGTCGCGCCATTGCTGCGCGTAGGGCGGCTCGTGCTGGCCGATGAGCTGCTTGAGCAGGGCGTCCTTGGCCTCGGCCTCCGGCAGCAGCGTGGCGTGCACGCGGCAATGCACGGCCACGTAGTTCCAGGTGGGCACGCGCTGCCGGTCCGGATAGACGGTGGGCGACACATAGCCATGCGGACCGAGGAAGGTGACCAGCGCCTGCGGGCGGGCCTGCAGGTGCTTCCATTGCGGATTGGGACGCGCCACGTGGCCGAGCAGCGTCCAGCCGGCCGCCGCACCGGCATCGCCTTGCAGCACCAGCGGCAGGTGCGTCACGAAGGGAAAGCCGTCCTCGTCGGTCGTCACCAGGCTGGCGAAGGGATGCTCGCGCATGAGCTGCGCGGCGAGCGCGGGGTCGGCGGCGTCAAAATGGGCGGGCAGGTACATGGACAGACCTCGGGGGCGAAGCGGGCGATTGTCCAGCCTGCGGCCCGCCGCCATGGCCACCGGTGCAACGCGGGCCCCATGCAGGATTCACTTTTCGGCGACGACCTTCCCCTTCCGGCAGCGGCGGCGCCCGCGGCCGCGCGGCCCGTGCCCGCCGAGGCTGCCGCGCCGGCGCAGGCCGATGCGCCGGCAAGCGCCCGCCGCGCCTCGCGCCCCAAGAACGCGCCCAAGGTGGAGCCCGCCGCGGTGGACGACGCCTTGCGCGCCCAAGCGGCCCGCCTGCCGCCCGGCCTGCGCCTGGGCACCTCCTCCTGGCACTTTCCCGGCTGGGCCGGGCTGGTGTGGAACGGCGACTACGACGGCACCGTGCTGTCCCGCCACGGCCTGGCCGCCTATGCGCAGCATCCGCTGCTGCGCACCGTGAGCCTGGACCGCAACTTCTACCGAGCGCTCACCGCCTCGCAGTTCGCCGCCTATGCGGCGCAGGTGCCGGAGGATTTCCGCTTCGTGGTGAAGGCACCGTCGGTGGTGAGCGACGCCCTGGTGCGCGCCGAGGACGGCCGCGGCCAGCGGCCCAACCCGGCCTTCCTGAATCCGCAACTGGCCGTGCAGGACTTCGTGCAGCCGGCGCTGGACGGCCTGGGCCACCGCGTCGGCGCGCTGGTGTTCCAGCTCAGCCCCCTGCCCGCCGCCCTGCTGGCGCGCATGCCCGAGGTGCTGGCGCGGCTGGATGCCATGCTCGGCGCCCTGCCCGCCCTGCGCGCCACGGCGCCGGATGGCGTCATCGCGGTGGAGGTGCGCAACCCGGAATTCCTCACGCCCGAGTTCGCGCGCGTGCTCAAGGCCCACGGCGCCACCTACTGCCTGGGCCTGCATCCACGCCTGCCCGCCATCGAGGACCAGTTGCCGCTGCTGCGCGCGCTGTGGCCCGGGCCGCTGGTGTGCCGCTGGAACCTCAACCGCCTGCACGGCGCCTACGGCTACGAGGAGGCCAAGGGGCTCTACGAGCCATTCGACCGGCTGGTCGATCCCGACCCGCACACCCGCCAGGTGCTGGCCCGCGTGATCGCCGGCACCACCCAGGCAGGCCAGGCCGCCTACGTGACCATCAACAACAAGGCCGAGGGCAGCGCGCCGCGGTCGGTGCAGGCGCTGGTGGATGCGGTGCTGGCGCCACCGCCGGCATCCTGAGCGTCGTCGGCTATCCGGAGGACCTTCAGCCGTTCGGCCCCGGGCAGGCCGCCGGCCGTCCCGCCTGCAGCGCCGCGACATGGCGCGCCATGGCGTCCGACACCTGCGCCACGATGCGCTGCCCCGCCAGCGCGACGCCCTCGATGCCGCCGGGCGCCGGCTCGCTGCCGCTCCAGCGGCAGGTGCTGCGCTGCGTGCCGTCGGACTGCCGCACCGTCCAGTTGAAGCCGGCCTGCACCTGGCCGCCCGCGGTGGCGTCGAAGCGCTCCACCTGGGTGGTGATGCGCCACGGCGGCACCGAGGCCATGCCCGGCCCGCGCGTCGCGTCGGTGGCGCCCAGCCGCGCTGCCACGCCCGTGGCCAGCGCGTCGCGAAGTTCCTGTTCGAAGGAGGCGGCCCAGCGGTGCTGCTCCAGCACCTGCACTTCGCCACCCGCCGGGCCGCGCACCACCATCTGGGGGCGGGCCAGGCGCTCGGGCACGGCCAGCGGCGCCATCTCGATGGCGATGCCGCCCGGCGGCGGCGCCACCAGCGGCTGCGGCAGTGCCGGCTCGGCCAGGGTGAAGTAGCGGTCGGGCTCGGACGCGCATCCCGCCAGCCCCAGGGCCAGCAGGGCGGCGCCGAGCGCGCCGGCGATTCGTCGGGGTGCCGTGCGGCTCATCGCTTCTTGTCCTCCGGTTTGCCGCGCAGCAGCGATTCGGGATGGCGTTCCAGGTAGTCGGTCAGCACGCGGATGGAGCCGGCGGCGCGCGACAGCTCCTGCAGCGTCTGCCGCAGGTCCTGCTGCAGGGGCGCGTCTTCCGACAGCGTGCGCGTCGCCGCGTTGATGGTGCGGCGCGCATCCTTCATGGCGCCGGCCAGCTCCGGCGTGACGTCGGTGTTGATGCGGCTAACCGTGGCCTCGGCGCTGGTCAGCGTGCGGTCCAGCGTGGCCAGGGTCTTGCGCAGGTCGCCCGCCAGTTCCTTGAAGGGAATGCTGTTGATCTTGGTCGCGATCTCCTGGATCTGCTGCTGCAGCTCGTCGAAGCTGCCGGCCACCGTCGGGATCTGGATCGGGTCCTGGTTGGTGTCCACCTTCACCGGCTTCTCCTTGGGGAAGAAGTCCAGCGCCACGTACAGCTGGCCGGTCAGCAGGTTGCCGGTGCGCAGCTGCGCGCGCAGGCCGCGGCTGATCAGGAAGCGGGTGCGCTCCTGCTGCGTGAAGCGCGGCTCCACCGGCGGCGCCGCCTGCGAGCCTTCCAGCGTATTGGCACGGCGCAGGCGGTCGGGGTAGACCGTGATCACCACCGGCATCAGGAACTCCCGCTCGTTGCGGTCGAACTGCACGCCGATGGACTTGACCTCGCCGATGATGACGCCGCGGAAGTCCACCGGCGCGCCCGGCGACAGGCCGCGCAGCGACTGGTTGAAGTACATCAGCAGCGTCTGCGCCGGGCCGTCCGGCGGCTTCATGGCGGTGGCCTCGTCGTCGGCCAGGGCGAACACCGAGTTCTCGTTGGCCTGCGGGCCCATCACGTCGTCGGGCGCGGCGAAGGCGATGCCGCCCAGCACGATGGAGGCCAGCGACTGGGTGCGCACCTCGAAGCCGCTGGCGCCCGCCTGCACCTGCAGGCCGCTGGCATGCCAGAAGCGGGTGTTGGCGCCGACGAAACGGTCGTAGGGCGCGTTCACGAAGACGCGCAGCGCGACGCCGCGGCCGTCCCCATCCAGTTCCACCGAGGCCACCTGCCCCACCCGCACGCGGCGGAAGTACACCGGCGAGCCGATGTCCAGCGAGCCGGCATCGCGCGCACGCAGCGCGAACTGGCGCCCGCTGGCGTCGCGTGTGACGATGGGCGGCGCCTCCAGGCCGGCGAATTCGCTGGCCGTTTCCTCGTCGGCCCCGGCATCAGCGCCGATGTAGGCCCCCGACAGCAGGGTGCCCAGGCCCGACACGCCCGAGGTGTCGAAGCGCGGGCGCACCACCCAGTAGCGCGCATCCTTGGCGGTGAAGCCGCTGGCGGCGTTCTTGTCCAGCTCGACGGTCACCCGCACGTGCGAACGGTCGCGCGCCAGGCGGATGCTCTGCACGGTGCCGATCTGCACGTCCTTGTACTTGACGGCCGTCTTGTTGGCCTCCAGCCCCTCGGCCGTCTTGAAGGTGATGACGACCTCCGGGCCGCGGTTCCACAGCACCTTGGCCACCAGCGTGATGCCGACCAGGGCGGCGATCACGGGGATCAGCCAGATCAGCGACGGCACCCAGTCGCGCCGGCGCACCACGTGCGGACGCGCCAGCGCGGGCGGGGCGGCGGGCGCATCGCCGCCGGGTTGCTGGCCCGCCTGGGGCCCGGGATCACTCATTCCAACTCCTTGTTCGCCCACGAGGGGCGGGATGCGGCCGGCTCCGCGGCGGGGCCCGTCTCACGCACCGGCTTTCGAGACGGGCGCCGGCACCGCGGCGCCCTGGTCGTCCACGGCGTCTTCGGGCTCCGGCGGGCCCGCGTCCCAGATGAGCCGCGGATCGAAGCTCAGCGAGGCCAGCATGGTCAGCACCACCACCGCGCCGAAGGCCCCGATGCCCAGGCCCGCCTGCACCACGGCAAAGCCCTGGATGCGCACCAGCCCGGCCAGCAGCGCGACCACGAAGACGTCCAGCATCGACCAGCGGCCGATGAATTCCAGCACCTGGTACAGCCGGGCCCGCTCGCGCTGGCGCCAGCGGCTGCGGCGCTGGGTGGTGACCGCGAGCACCGCCAGCGCGGCCAGCTTGAACAGCGGCACCAGGAAGCTGGCGGTGAAGATCAGCGCCGCCAGCCCGTAGGAGCCCGAGATCCAGAAGAAGATGATGCCGCTGAGGATGGTGTCCTGCTGCGTGCCGAGCAGGCTCTTGGTGATCATCACCGGCAGCAGGTTGGCCGGCAGGTAGAGCGCCGCCGCGGCGATCAGATAGGCCCAGGTGCGGCGCAGGCTGTCGGGCTTGCGCTCGCGCAGCCGGGTGCCGCACAGCGCGCAGGGCTCGCCCGGGCGGGCGCCTTCCCACACGCTGGCGCAGCGATGGCAGTCGAGCAGGCCGGCATCGTGCGCCGTGACGATGGCGCCGCCGCCCTGTTCGACGCTCAGGTGCGGGCTCGCACGGCCGGCCAGGCGGGCGAGGCGGTCGCGCGCCGCCAGGGCGCGGCCGATCGGACGCGACGGGCCGCTCACCGCCCGCCTCCGGCCTCGGCCAAGCCTTCGCGCTCGAAGGCCATCTCCCAGAAGCTGCGCGGGTCGAAGGACAGCAGCGAGGTCAGCAGCACCGTCAGCCCGACGAAGGCCCACAGCGCCGGCCCGACGACCACCGTCGCCATGCCGAAGAGCTTGACGATGGCGACCAGCACGCCGAGCAGGAACACCTCCACCATGCCCCAGGGTCGCAGCGACTGCAGCGCCTTCACCAGCACCGCGAAGCCGGGCGGGCGGCGCGGCGCCGCCGCTACGCCGCCGGTCCGGCCCGCGCCCCACACCAGCGGCGCCGCCTGCAGATAGAAGAGGATGCACAGCTGTGCCAGCGGAAAGAGCAGCGTCGTCGCCAGCACCAGCAGCGCGACGGGCGACATGCCCTCGCCCGCCAGCACCACCACGGCGCCGGCCAGCGTGGTCTGGCTGCTGCGGCCCTGCAGCTCGATTTCGACGATGGGGAACAGGTTGGCGATGGCGAACAGGATCAGGCTGGCCAGCGTGAGCGGCAGTAGGCGTTCGCGTTGCTGGCCGGGATGCCGCGCCAGCTCCGTGCCGCAGCGCGGGCAGTGGGCGATTTCGCGCGGCCGAAGACGCGGCGTGCGAAATACTGCATCGCATCCCTCACAGACCGTCACATCACGCACCAGCTTCATCGGCCGGGATTCTGCCCAAACGCGCTGACGGCAGCCGGGCCTGCCCGTCACCAGCCCCCGGCATCCGGCGACCAGAACCGGCGTAGGACAAATGCCGGCTTGTTTTTACCCGGGCATATTGCAACCGTGATTTCAGCCGGGTAATATTTGGCGATGACCGACGCCACTTCGACCCCAGGGCTCACGGCCTTTCTGGGCTGCACGCGCATCGCACAGGGCCCGCGCGAGCGCGTGCTCGCCGACCTGCGCCGGCGCAACGACAACCCGCCCGCCCTGGTCTTCGACGATGCGAGCGGCGAGCGCGTGGAGCTGGACCTGTGGTCCACGGCGCCCGCGCCTGCCGCCGACGGCGGCGCGCGGCCGGCCCGCGGCGTCGGCCGGCCGCGCCTGGGCGTGGTGGCGCGCGAAGTCACCCTGCTGCCGCGCCACTGGGACTGGCTCAGCCGCCAGCCGGGCGGCGCCTCCGTGGCCCTGCGCCGGCTGGTGGAGGACGCACGGCGGGTCTATGCCGACCGCGACGCCGCGCGTGCCGCCCGCGAAGCCGCCTACGGCTTCATGAGCAGCGTGGCCAGCGCCCTGCCCGGCTTCGAGGAAGCGTCCCGCGCGCTCTTCGCGGGCGATCCGGAGCGCTTCGCCGCGCATCTGAGCGGCTGGCCCGCCGACGTGGCGGACTACGCCCGGCACCTGGCCCGCGGCGCCTGGGCGGCCGTCCCGGAGCAGGCCTCGTGAGCGGCCGCCCGCCGCTGGACGCCGCGCCCGCCCACGCCCTGCCTGCGGCCCCGCCAGGGGGCGCCGCCCTGCCCGATCCCTCGCGCCCGCTGTGGAAGACCTTCCTGTTCTTCCTGCTGCCCATGCTGCTGTCGAACGTGCTGCAGTCGCTGTCGGGCACCGTCAACAACATCTACCTGGGCCAGATGCTGGGCGTGCGCGCGCTGGCGGCCGTCTCGGGCTTCTTCCCGGTGATGTTCTTCTTCATCGCCTTCACCATCGGCCTGGGCGCCGGTGCCTCGGTGCTGATCGGCCAGGCCTGGGGCGCGCGCGAGCCCGAACGGGCGCGGGCCGTGGCCGGCACCGCCCTGTCGGTGGTGCTGGTCTTCGGCCTCATGGTGGCGGTGTTCGGCGGCCTGTTCACCCGGCCGCTGCTGCATGCGCTGGGCACCCCGGCGGACATCCTGCCGGACGCGACGGCCTATGCCCGCATCATCCTGATCGCCATGCCGGGGCTGTTCGTCTACCTGCTGTCCACCGCCATGCTGCGCGGCGTGGGCGACACGCTGACGCCGCTGTACACGCTGCTCATTTCCACCGGCACCGGCCTGCTGCTGACGCCGGCGCTGATCCGCGGCTGGGCCGGGCTGCCGCAACTGGGCGTGGCCAGCGCGGCCTGGGCGACCGTGGTCGGCTTCGTGCTCGCCAGCCTGTGGATGGGCCTGCACCTGCGCCGCCGGCGCAGCCCGCTGGCCCCTGACCGGGCGCTGCTGCGCCATCTGCGCATCGACTGGACGCTGCTGCGCGCGGTGCTCAAGGTGGGCGTGCCCACGGGCGTGCAGATGATCGTGATCTCGCTGGCGGCGGTGGTGCTGCTGTCGCTGGTCAACGGCTTCGGTTCGGACGCCACGGCGGCCTACGGCGCGGTGAACCAGGTGATCGCCTATGTGCAGTTTCCGGCCATCTCCATCGCCATCACCGCCTCGGTGCTGGGGGCGCAGGCCATCGGCGCCGGCCGCGCCGACCAGCTGGGCCGCATCACGGCCACGGCGCTGGGCATGAACCTGGCGCTCACCGGCGGGCTGGTGCTGCTCGCCTACCTGGCCTCACGGCCGCTGATGGGCCTGTTCATCACCGACCCGGCGGTGATCGAGGTCGCGCAGCAGCTGCTGCACATCATGCTGTGGAGCCTGGTGGTCTTCGGCATGGGCTCGGCGCTGGCGGGCGTGATGCGCGCCAGCGGCTCGGTGCTGGTGCCCACCGCCATCACCATCGGCGCCGTGCTGCTGGTGGAGGTGCCCGCCGCCTGGTGGATGAGCCACCGCTTCGGCCTGCAGGGCATCTGGATGGCCTACCCCCTGGGCTTCTGCGCCATGCTGCTGATGCAGACGGCGTACTACCGCGGGGTGTGGCGGCACAAGAGGATCGAGCGGATGGTGTGAGCGGCACCGCGCGGCTGCGCTCACACCTTCTCAGCCTTCGTAGCGCTTGCCGAGGGCCAGCAGTTCGGGCGTGCCGATCACGGCATTGAGGCCGTCGAAGTCCAGCATCGCGCCGCGCCAGGGCTCGGTGGTCTGGTGCGAACGCAGGCTGGCGAAGTAGCCCTGCATCGCATGGGCCAGCGCCCGCACCGTGCCACCGGGAAAGATGACGATGCGAAAACCCATCCGGCCCAGTTCGTCGGCGGGCGTGATCGGCGTCTTGCCGCCTTCGACCATGTTGGCCAGCAGCGGCACGCGGCCGGCGAACTGCCGGGCGGCCCGGGCCAGCTGCTCGGGCGTGCGCAAAGCCTCGATGAAGAGCGCGTCGACGCCGCACGCCAGATAGGCCTCGGCGCGGTCCATGGCCGCGTCCCAGCCTTCTACCGCCAGTGCGTCGGTGCGCGCGAGGATCAGCGTGTCGGCGCTGCGGCGCGCGTCCAGCGCGGCGCGCAGCTTGCCCTGCATCTCGGCGACGGGCACCACGGTCTTGCCGTCCAGGTGCCCGCAGCGCTTGGGAAAGCCCTGGTCCTCCAGCTGGATCATGGCGGCGCCGGCGCGCTCCAGGCCGGCCACGGCGCGCTGCACGTTCAGCGCATTGCCGAAGCCGGTGTCGGCATCGACGATGACCGGCGTGCGCACCCGCTCGGTGATGTGGGCCAGCGTGTCGCAGACCTCGGTGAAGGTGGTGAGCCCGACGTCGGAGCGGCCCAGCCGCGTGTAGGCGATCGAGGCGCCCGACAGGTACAGCGCCTCGAAGCCGGCCTGCTCGGCCAGCAGGGCGCTGAAGGCGTCGTACACGCCCTCGGCGCCCTGCTGGGCCTGGCCCGGCTCTTCGACCGAGTGCACGGCCTGTACCCCGAACCCAACCCCGCATGACCATGAAGACCCACGGCAACTACATCGGCGGCCAATGGACCGAAGGCCAGGACGCCGCGCCCAACGTCAACCCGTCGGACACGCGCGACGTGGTCGGCCTCTACGCACGCGCCAGCCGCGCCGACGCCGTGGCCGCCATCGCCGCGGCGCATGCCGCCCAGCCCGCGTGGGCTGCGCTGTCGCCCCAGCAGCGCGCCGACGCGCTGGACCAGGCCGGCAGCGAGATCCAGGCGCGCAGGGCCGAACTGGCCGAACTGCTCGCGCGCGAGGAAGGCAAGGCCCTGCCCGACGCGCTGGGCGAGGTCGTGCGCGCCGCGCAGATCTTCAAGTTCTTCGCCGGCGAGGCACTACGCGTCGGCGGCGAACTGCTGCCCTTCACCCGCCAGGGCATGAGCGTGGAGATCACGCGCGAGCCGGTCGGCGTGGTGAGCATCATCACGCCGTGGAACTTCCCCATCGCCATCCCGGCCTGGAAGATCGCGCCAGCCCTGGCCTAAGGCAATGCGGTGGTGTTCAAGCCGGCCGAGCTGCTGCCGGGCAGCGCCTGGGCGCTGGCCGAGACCCTGAGCCGCTGCGGCCTGCCCGCCGGCACCTTCAACCTGGTAATGGGCCGCGGCCGCGAGATCGGCGACACCCTGCTCGAAGACCCGCGCGTGGCGGCGGTCACCTTCACCGGCTCGGAAGCCACCGGCCGCAGGGTGGCGCAGGCCTGCGTGTCGCGGCCCCGCGCCATGGCCAAGTTCCAGCTCGAGATGGGCGGCAAGAACCCCCTGGTCGTGCTCGACGATGCCGACCTGGAGGTGGCCGTGTCCTGCGCCATCAACGGCGCCTTCTATTCGACCGGCCAGCGCTGCACCGCGTCCTCGCGCCTGATCGTCACCGACGGCATCCACGACCGCTTCGTGGCCGCCATGGTCGAGCGCATGCGCGGCCTGGCCGTGGGCGATGCGCGCGCCGGGCACCGTGATCGGCCCCGTCGTCGATGCGAAGCAGCTGGAACAGAACCTGGACTACATCCGCATCGGCCGCGAGGAAGGCGCACGCCTGGTGGCCGGCGGCGACGCGATGGCCCAGGTCGACGGCAAGCCGGGCTTCTACCTGCAGCCGGCCCTGTTCACCGAGACCACCAACGCCATGCGCATCAACCGCGAGGAGATCTTCGGCCCGGTGGCCACGGTGATCCGCGTGCGCGATGCGGACGAAGCGCTGGCCGTAGCCAACGCTGCAGGCCCGCCAGCAGGGCGGCACCGGGCGCAACCCCTTCGTCACCGGCACCGACAACGTCGTGCGCGGCCTGCCAGTGCTGAGGCGCGTGCCGCGCTCGCTTAGCCACGGCCACTGACTGGCCTCGCCTACCTCCACCACCACCCACGAACCCATTCCGCGCCATGCCTGCGGCCATCCCGATCTTCGTCTTCACCCTCGTTCTGGTCATGTGGCAGCCCCGCGGGCTGGGCATCGGCTGGAGCGCCAGTGCCGGTGCGCTGGTCGCCATGGCGCTTGGCGTCGTGCACCCGTCGGACATCCCGGTGGTCTGGGGCATCGTCTGGAACGCCACGGCGACCTTCGTGGCCGTCATCGTCATCAGCCTCCTGCTGGACGAGGCCGGCTTCTTCAAGTGGGCAGCGCTGCACGTCGCGCGCTGGGGCCGGGGCAGCGGTGCGCGGCTGTTCGCCCTGATCGTGCTGCTCGGGGCCGCCGTGGCGGCGCTGTTCGCCAACGACGGCGCGGCGCTGATCCTGACGCCCATCGTGATGGCCATGCTGGTCGCGCTGGGCTTCTCGCCGGCGGCCACCCTCGCCTTCGTGATGGCGGCCGGCTTCATCGCCGACACCGCCAGCCTGCCGCTGGTGGTGTCCAACCTGGTCAACATCGTCTCCGCCGACTTCTTCGGCATCGGCTTCGACGCCTATGCCTCGGTCATGGTGCCGGTCAACCTGGCGGCGGTGGCCGCCAGCCTGGTCGTGCTCTACCTGTACTTCCGTCGGGACGTGCCGGCAGGCTACGACATCGGGCAGCTCAAGGCGCCCCGCCAGGCCATCCGGGACCGCGCGACCTTCCGTGCCGGCTGGGCGGTGCTTGCGCTGCTGCTGGGCGGCTTCTTCTGGCTGGAGCCATTGGGCGTGCCGGTCAGCGCGGTCGCGGCCGCGGGTGCGGCGGTCCTGCTGGCGGTGGCCGCCAGAGGCCGCGTCATCTCCACGCGCAAGGTGCTCCGGGGGGCGCCCTGGCAGATCGTCGTGTTCTCCCTGGGCATGTACCTGGTGGTCTATGGCCTGCGCAACGCCCGACTCACGGACCACCTCGCCCGACTGCTGGACCAGGTCGCGCATGGGGGCATCTGGGGCGCCGCCTTCGGCACCGGCTTCGTCACGGCCGGACTGTCCGCCGTGATGAACAACATGCCGACGGTGCTGGTCGGCGCGCTGGCCATCGACCAGTCGGCGGCGACGGGGGTGGTCAGGGAGGCCATGGTCTACGCCAACGTGATCGGCTGCGACCTGGGCCCCAAGATCACGCCGATCGGCAGCCTGGCCACCCTGCTTTGGCTGCACGTGCTGTCGCGCAAGGGCATGACCATCGCGTGGGGTGATTACTTCCGCGTCGGCCTTGTGCTGACGCTGCCCGTGCTGGCGGTCACGCTGGCCGCACTCGCTCTGCGCCTGAGCGCAGCCTGACGCATCGAACCCAGGAGCCGTGCATGCGCACCATCACCATCTTCCACAACCCGGCCTGCGAAACCTCGCGCAACACCTTGGCCTTGATCCGCAACAGCGAGGACGAGCCCGACGTCGCCGACTACCTCAGGACGCCGCCGGACCGCCGGACCGCCAGACGCTCAAGCGCCTCATCGCCGCGACCTGCATGACCACGCGCGAAGCGATGCGCCGCAAGGGCACGCCCTACGACGCGCTGGGCCTGGACGATCCGAAGTGGACCGACTAGCAACTGCTCGACTTCATGCTGCAGCATCCCATCCTCCTCAACCGGCCCATCGTCGTCACGCCGCTCAGCACGCGCCTGTGCCGCCCTTCCGAGCAGGTACTGGACATCCTGCCCAACCCCCAGCGCGGTGCGTTCACCAAGGAAGATGGCGAGCCGGTCATCGATGCACAGGGCCAGCGTGTCGAGCCCCGCTGTCCTTCGCGCGCGGCTCAGCCGAAACCGTAGAGCCGCGCCGGGTTGTCGACCAGGATCGCTTGGCGCGCCCGCGCATCCGGCACCCAGTCGCAGAACTGGTCCACAAGGTCCACATCGCCGGGCACCTGCGTGGGGGGCGGCCGAGTACCTCAGCCTGACCCCCTCGGCCGTCCGCCAGCTCATCATGGAACTGGAGTCGCTGCTGGGCTACAAGCTGTTCGACCGCAGCACCCGCAAGGTCGCGCTGTCCGCGGCAGGCCGCACCTTCCTGCCTTCCGTGCGCCACCTGCTGCGGCAGATGGACACCACGCGCATGGTGGCCACCGACATCCGCGACCAGGCGGCCGGGCTGGTGCGGGTCGCCGCGCCGCTGGTCATCGCCAGCACCATGCTCCCTCGCCTGCTGGCGGGTTTCAGGAAGAAGCATCCGAAGTCGATCGTGCGGCCGCTCGACTGCGCGGTGGAAGAGCTGGTGGAAAAGGTCGCCTCGCGGCAGGCGGACCTGTCCATCGGGCCCGACCGCCCCGTCGGCCCCGAGGTCCGGCGCATCGCGCTGTTTCCGAGCCCCTGGCGGGTGTGGTGCGCGCCCAGTCACCGCCTGGCACGGATGGAAACGCATCGGGTGGTCCGATCTCGCGCGATTCGAACTGGTCACCGCCGGCCGGGACCACGAGATCCATCTGGCGAGCATGCGCTCGCAGTTGCCCGATGGCGGCCGGGTCGTGCCGCAGCATGTGGTCGACAACATTTCTACCGCCCTGGGCCTGGCCGCCGCCGGCCTGTGCTTCACCTTGTCGCCGGCCTACGTGGAGTCGCTCGCCAGGCCCCTGGGGCTGGTGCGCCGCGACATCGACGACCCGACGCCCATGCGCGAAATGTCGCTCTACGTGCCGGCCGATCGGCATCCCTCGCCGGCTGCGGAAGCGTTGGCGGACTACCTGCAGAGAAACGTCGCCAACGCGCGCCGCGAGCCTGTCGGCCAGGCGTCCGCCGGGGCTCGAGCAGCCCCGTGAGGTCGGCGGCGGCGCGATCTCGGGGTCACGCGGCGTGGCCCGATGCACGCGCCCATTCAGGGGGATGGCGCGCCCACTCCTTGAGGAATTCGAGCAAACGCCTCACCCGGATGGGCATGTTGCGGCGGGTGGAGAAGACAACGTTGATGTCCATGGCCTCGGGCTCCTTGCCCGGCAGCAGCGCTTCGAGAAGGCCCGCTTTCAGTTCCTCCGACACCATGTAGTACGGGTGGACCGAGATGCCTTCGCCGAGCAAGGCAGCCTGCTTGAGGGCGTCGCCGAAGTTGGAGCGCACACTGCCGCGCACGCGCACCTCGCAGGGTGGGTCGCCCTGGAAGCGCCAGACGCTCGCCTCGGACTTCACCGTGTGCACCAGGCAGTTGTGCCGGGCCAGATCGGTGGGTACGGCCGGCCTGCCGTATCGGCGCAGATAGGACGGCGCAGCCACCACCACCTGGGCCGACTTCATCAACGACTGCGCCACATAGCTCGCATCCTGCAAGGAAGGCGCGATCCGGATGGAGAGATCGAGCGCCTCGCCGACCAGGTCCGAACGACCATCGTCGTAGACCAGTGTGACGGCGATGTCGGGATACCGGCGGGTGAACTCCGCGACCAGGCCCACCAGGTGACAGGCACCGAATGACGGCGGCGTGCCGACACGGATCGCGCCACGCGGCAGGTGCACGGCGTCGCGCACTTCGGCTTCGATGGCGTCGTAACGCTCCAGCAGATCGCGCCCGGACTCCAGCACCCGAGCCCCGGCCTCGGTCAACGCCACCTGCTTCGAGCTGCGCTTGAGCAACTGAGCGCCCATGGTCGCCTCCAGCGCCGCCACGTGTTTGGTGATGGTGGCCTTGGACAGCGAAAGCTGCGTGGCCGCCCGTACGAAGCTGCCGCAGCGGGCCACTTCCGAGAAGATCTGAAGGCAGCGAAGGCGATCCATGCCGTCAATTCCAGTTTCTGTTTTCGAAACATCGGATTGTCGAACAGCGTGCTCCGGCGGACAACCCGCTTCCTAGACTTCTTCGCCATGACGCCCGTTCCCTCCAGCGCCGCCGCGCCCCTTCTGGGCCAGCTCGTGCAGCAGCTGCACCGCTTCTTCCACCAGCTCGACGAACGCCGCTACGACGCGATGCTGGCGCAGTTCACCCACGATGGCCGCTGGCTGCGGCAGGGCCAGTGGCTGGACGGCCGCGAAGCCATCGGTGCCGCCTTGAAGGCGCGTGCCGGCCATGTGCAGACCCTTCACGTCATGACCAATGCCTACGTCGCCGACATGTCGGACGACCAGGCCGTCCTGGAGGCCTACATGACCGCCTACCGCTATACAGCCGCGGATGGCGTGGCCGTGGCACGCATCGCCGGTCCCTCGAAGCTGAACCGGGTGCACACCGTGTTCAGGCGAGATGCGGGCCACGACTGGCGCATCGCCGAGCAGCAGATGGTGGCAGCGCTCGCCTTCGTGGAATGAGCGCGCAGCCGACCTCCCCGGCCCTGATGCCGGACATGCGCGCCTTCGTCCATCGCAGTCCGGCCACGCGGCTGGTACTGGGCGACGGCTGCATCGGCCGTCTCGGCGAGGAACTCGCCGGGCTTGGCATCCGCCGGCCGCTCGTGCTCACTGGCACCCGTGTCAGAGCGTCGGCACTCTACCGGCACGCCCACGAAGCACTTGCCGCAGCGGACCACGTGCTGGCAGAGCCGGTGCCGGCGCATTCCAGCGTCGCCCTGGTGGAGCGCCTGGCGAGGCGGGTGCGTGCCAAAGGCATCGATGGCTTCGTCGCCATCGGCGGCGGCAGCGCCTCCGATACCGCGAAGGCGGTGTGCCTGCTGGCGGCCGAGGGCGGCCGGCTCGCCGATCACGCCGTACGTTTCACGCCGCCCGCGACGCTGGTCGCGCCGCCGCTGCGCGCGCCCAAGCTGCCCATCGTGGCCCTGCCGGGTACCGCGTCGGGCGCCGAGGTCACGCCCAGCCTGGGCGTGCGCGACGAAGAAGGCGCCAAGCTGCTGCTCACGGACTTCCAGCTCGCTGCCCGTCTTGTGCTGATCGACCCGGCAGCCACGCTGGACATTCCGGCGGCATTGATGTGCGCCACCGGCATGAACGGCCTGGCCCACTGCATCGAGGGCCTGTATTCCCGGGAGCGCTCGCCCCTGGCGGAGACCATCGGGCTGGACGCCATCGGCCGGTTCTTCACGGCGCTGCCGGCCGTTCACCGGCAACCGCACGACCCGCACGCGAGGGCAGCGCTGCTCTATGCCGCGCACCTGTCGGGCCTGGTGCTGATCAACGCCCGCACCTGCCTGCACCACGCGGTCTGCCATGCCATCGGCGCCGTCACCGGCGTGGGCCATGGCGCGGCCAATGCGGTGATGCTGCCGCACAGCGTCGCGTTCAACGCCGAGGAAGCGGCTGCGCCGCTGGCCCGCGCTGCCGCGGCCCTGCCGGGTGGCGGCACGGGCGCAGGCGAGCTGGTGTCGGCCCTGCGATGGCTGCAGACGGCCGCAGGCGTGCCGACCCGGCTGCGCGACATCGGCGTGCCGGCCGACGCCCTGGACCGCATCGCCGCCAAGTCGCTGCGCGAGCGCGGCCTCTTCTACAACCCACGCCCCGTCGCCGATGCCTCGCCGCTGCGCGCATTGCTCGAAGCGGCCTTCTGAGTGCGGTCTTTCCCCCACATCCCCTTCTGAGGACAACCACCATGCCTTTGCACATCGTTCCAAGTGGCGCCACGCTCGGCGCGCGCGTCGATGACCTCGACCTGTCGAAACCGCTCTCCGACGCCAACTTCCAGCAACTGCTCGGCGCCCTGGGCCGCTACGGCGTGCTGAGCTATCCGCGCCAGGACCTGACCGCCACGCATCTGCGCGACTTCTCGCAGCGCTTCGGCCGTCTGGAGATCAACGTGGCTGGCGCCTACCAGGAACCGGGCCTGCCCGAGGTGATGGTGCTGTCCAACATCGTGGAGAACGGCAAGCCGCTGGGCCTTTCGGATGCCGGGCAGGACTGGCACACCGACATGTCCTACAGCCACATGATCGCCTTCACGAACGTGCTCTATGGCCTGAAGATTCCCCATCGGGACGGCCGGCCGCTGGGCAATACGGCGTTCTGCAACATGCACGCCGCCTACGCCGGACTGCCGGACGAATGGAAGCAGCGCCTGCAGGGAATGACCGTGCTGCACGACTTCGACAAGTTCTGGGAAATGATGCGCCGCGAGCGTGGCAGCACCCGCCCGCCGCTGACGCCGGCCCAGCGCGCCGCCAAGCCGCCGGTGTCGCATCCGCTCTTCCTGCGGCATCCGATCACCGGCAAGCAGGTGCTGTACTGCAATCCCGGGTACGCCGTCCGCATCAACGAGATGGACGAGAAGGAAAGCCAGGAGGCGCTCGACTTCCTGTTCGCGCATCAGACCCAGCCCCAGTACCGTTACGCCCACCAGTGGCAGGTCGGCGACGTGCTGATGTGGGACAACATGGGCACCATCCACAACGCGATTCCGGACTACCGCCCCGACGAGCCGCGCCTCATCAAGCGCTGCCAGGTGATGGCCACGCGCTTCTTCCATGACGACGGGACACCCCGCGCGCCCGTGGCGCAGGAAGCCCAGGCCGCGTGAACGAGCGCAAGCACCGCATGCCGAAGGACGTCGCCAGCTGCTACGCCATCGCCGACCTGCGTGCACTTGCGCGGCGCCGTCTGCCCCGCGCCGTGTTCGACTTCTACGACGGCGGCGCCGAGGACGAAGTCACGCTGGCCGGCAACCGCGAGGCTTATGCGCGCTGGCGCCTGGCGCCCCGCGTCCTGGTGAACGTGGCCGAGGCCTCCACCGCGTGCACCTTGCTGGGCGCCGCGGCGGGCATGCCTGCGGCCATCGCGCCCACGGGTGCGGCCGGCTTCGGATTCAGGGGCGCGGATCTCGCGCTCGCGCGCGCAGCGGCCCGACACGGCATTCCCTACACCCTGTCGAGCAGCGCCACCACCGCCATCGAGACCATCGCCGATCAGGCGCCCGGCCGCCACTGGTTCCAGGCCTATGTGCTGCGCAACCGCGAGTTCTTCTGGCAACTCGTCCAGCGCGCCGAGGCCGCCGATTACGAAGCGCTGGTCATCACGGTGGACCTGCCCGTGGGCGGCAAGCGCGAGCGCGACTTCCGCAACCACTTCTCCATCCCGTTCCGCTTCTCCACGCGCAACGTCCTGGACTTCGCCTCACGCCCGCGCTGGGCGCTGGACATGCTGTTGCGCGGCATGCCCGTGATGGAGAACCTGCGCGGCCTGCAGACGGGCGCCACCAGCGCCACGGCCATCGCCTCCTCCGTCGGGCGCAGCTACGACCCCGCCTTCGACTGGGACCGGCTGGCCGAGGTCCGTGACCGCTGGCGTCGCAAGCTCATCGTCAAGGGCGTCTGCCGGGCCGAGGACAGCCGGCGCCTGGCCGCCATGGGTGTCGATGCCATCGTGGCGTCCAACCACGGCGGGCGGCAGCTCGACGGCGCAGTGCCCAGCCTGCAGGCGCTGCCGGAAGTGCTTCAGGGCGCCGCCGGACGCGTGCCGGTGCTGGTGGACGGCGGCATTCGTCGTGGCAGCGACATCGCCAAGGCGCTGGCCTTGGGCGCGCATGGCGTGCTGCTGGGCCGGGCCACGCTGTTCGGCGCGGTGGCCGGCGCAGACGCGGGTGCCCTGCGCGCGCTGGACATCCTGCACGACGAACTGCTGCGCACGCAGCAGCTCTGTGGCGCCAATGCGCCCCATCTGATCACGGCCGAGTTGCTGAGGCCCGCCGATCCGCCGCACGCAGCGCCCCTCGTCGCGCCGCAGCCCGGACCGCGGCCATGTGCCGGCGAGCAAGCCATTCCCACTGAAACGCCAAGCGAAGCGACGCGCGGCAATCGATAACAGGAGACATCGCATGGACAAGCAACTACCCCGTCGCACCGTACTGCGGCTTGCGGCGTTCGGCGCCGCCACGCTGCTGGGCGCTACGGCCCTGCCCGCCATGGCCCAGCCCGACTACCCTTCCAGGCCCATCCGCCTGGTGGTGGGTTACAGCGCCGGCGGCCCCACCGACGTGCTGGCCCGGGTGCTCGGCCAGGAGATGGCCAACCGCCTGGGCCAGCCGGTGGTGGTCGAGAACAAGGCCGGCGCCAATGGCAACATCGCGACCGAGTTCGTGAGACATGCCGCACCCGACGGCTACACGCTGCTCATGAACACGATCTCGCACAACGTGAACCCGTTGCTGCAGCCCGAGCTCGTCAAGTACGACCCCATTGCCGACTTCACCCCGGTGGCCCAGGTGGCCGTGCTGCCGCAGATGATCGTGGTGGCCGGCAACTCGCCCTTCAAGACCCTCGAAGATCTGGTGAAGAAGGCGCAGGAGGCGCCGCAGCGCGTGAGCTACGGCAGCGCCGGCGTGGGCGGCTCGGCGCATCTGGCCGCCGCCCTGCTGGAGCAGCGCAGCAAGACCCGCATGAACCACATCCCCTTCAAGGGCAACGGACCGGCGTTGACCGAAGTGATGGCCGGCCGGGTGGACTTCATGTTCTTCCCCATGATCGGTGCGGGCGACTTCGTCGCCACCGGCAAGCTGCGCATCCTGGCCGTCACCACGGCCCGCCGGCATCCCGACTACCCGACCATCCCGACGACGTCCGAAGAGGGCCTTCCGGGCTTCGAGGACTACGCGCAGCCCATCGGCTTCATCGCACCGGCCGGCCTGCCGCCGGCCATAGCCGACAAGCTGGACGCCGCCGTGGTCGCCGCACTGGCGGCACCGGCCACGCAGGCGCGGCTGAAGGCACTCGGCGCGGAAGTCGTCCATCGCGGCCCGACGCAGTACCGGGAATGGCTGACCCAGGACCGCAAGCGCTGGGCCGACCTGATCCGCAGCGCCAACATCAAGGCGGAATGACCGCACCCACCGCAATCAGGAGACAACCATGGCTATGACCAGTGTCGTCGTCCGGACCCGCCGGCATGACGTGAGCCCCCAGGAATGGCAGACCCGCGTGGACTTGGCCGCCGCCTACCGGCCGGCGTCGGTCTACGGCATGACCGACATGATCGCCAATCACATCTCGGCATCCGTGCCCGATGAACCCGGCCATTTCCTCATCAACGCCTAAGGCTTGCTCTACACCGAGATCACCGCATCGAACCTCATCAAGATCGACCTGGACGGCACCATCGTCGACCGGTCCGAACTCGACCTTGGCGTCAATCGCGCAGGCTTCGTGATCCACAGCGCCATCCATGCCGCACGGCCCGATGCGCACTGCGTGATGCATACCCACACCCGCGCCGGCATGGCCCTGTCGGCGTTGAAATGCGGCCTGCTGCCGCTGACCCAGACCGCCACCCGCTTCGACAAGGTGGCCTACCACGACTTCGAGGGCATTGCGGTGGACCTGGCCGAGCGCGAGAGCCTGGTGAGCGACCTGGGCGATGCGGAGGTGATGGTGCTTCGCAACGACGGCCTGGTCGCGCTCGGCGCATCGGTGCCCGAATGCTTCAACACGATGTACCGCCTGGAGCTCGCCTGCAAGGTGCAGGTGGATGCCATGGCCTGCAACACCGAGCTGGTGATGCCGCCGGAACACGTGGTGCGGCTCGCCGAATCGCAGTGGAAGCCCGGCGTCACCCGGCGCGGCGTCCTCGAATGGCCGGCCATGCTGCGGCAACTCGAACACATCGATCCGACCTACAAGGACTGAGATCCTGGCCTCGTTCACCCCACCCCGGCCGACCGCGCCGGAGGAGACAACACCATGAAAAAGCCCATCGCCCGTGCCGTGCTGGTCTGCTGCGTCTTGAGCGCCAGCGTCTGCGCCCACTCGCAGACCTTCCCGGACAAAGCCGTGACGATCGTCGTTCCCTTCGCCCCGGGCGGCAGCTCGGATGCGATCAGCCGCATCCTGGGCCAGGAACTGAGCAAGAAGTGGAAGCAGCCCGTCATCATCGACAACCGCGCGGGCGGGCAGACGACCATTGCCACCCACTACGTCGCCAAGCGCCTGCCAACGGCTACACCATCGGCTACGTGAGCTACGCCTTCACCGTCAACCAGCTCCTGGCCAAGAACCTGCCCTACCAACCCGCCGACCTGGCACCGGTGACGCTGCCGGGCCGGTATCCGCTGGCGCTCTTCGTCAAGGGCGACCTGCCGGTGAACTCGTTGGCCGAGTTCGTCGCGTATGCCAGGAAGGCCTCCAGGCCACTCGCCTTCGGCCATGCTGGCACCGGCTCCAGATCCCATCTCGCGGCCCTGGACTTTGCCGACACCGTCGGCATCAAGGTGCTGCGGGTCGGCTACAAGGCGGGCACCATCGGCGCATTCAACGACCTCATGGGCGGCCAGATCGACGCGTTCTCCGAAGGCCGCAACTTCAAGCAGTACGCGGACGAGAAGCGACTCAAGGCCCTGGTGCTGGCGCCGCCCGATCGCCTGCCCAACTGGCCCGACCTGCCGGCGTCGCCGCAGGCCGGCTATCCCGGGCTGGACGTGTCGGGCTACTTCGGACTGGTCGTGCCCGCGCAGACGCCCAAAGCCATCCAGGCACAGATCGCGGCAGACGTCGCCGCGGTGCTGAAGGACGAGAAGATCCATGAGCGCGTGATGGCGCTCGGCCTGCAGCCTGCACCCATGCGCCCCGAACAGTTCGGCGCCTTTCTGCAAGACCAGCGCGACAAGCTGAGCAAGCTGGTCGAGCGCCACCGCGACCAGATGGCTGAATGAAGCCCGCCGGCTCGGTGCCGGCGCTTTTTGTTGAGAGAAGATGGGCGCCCGTCTGGGCGCCTGTCCCCCAGCTACTCCATCGTGATGCCGTTGCGGGAGATCACCGAGTGCAGTTTGACGCGCTCGCTGTCGAGGAAAGCCGCGTACTCGGCCGGCGTCCCCGGCGCCGGCAGCAGGCCAAGCTTGCGCAACTGCGCGTCGAGCGCCGGCTTGCGCAGGGCCGCCCCCGCATCGCTGGCGATCCGCGCCAGCACGGCGTCGCGGGGTACGGGCCGGCGCCATCAGGCCGAACCACGAGGCCATGCTGAAGTCGGCGACGCCGGCCTGGCGCGCATCCGGCAGTTCCGGCCATTCGAGCAACGCCTTGGGCTGGGCCACGGACATGGCGCGGATGCGCCGCCCGTCGGCGAGCGGCCTGAAGGTGAGGCCTTCGAACATGGCATCGACCTGGCCTCCGGCCACGTCCTGCATGGCCGTGGCGCTGCCGCGGTAGGAGACGTGCGTAAGGGGTATGCCTGCGGCATCGCCGAATGCGGCAGCCGCCAGATGCAGGCTGGAGCCCGGGCCGGAATTGGCGAAAGTCATCGGCCGGCCGGCGCGTTTGACCCAGGCTGCCAGTTCGGACACGTTGGTCGTCGGTATGTCGGCGCGCAAGAACAGCATCTCCGGGTAGGTTCCCAGCAGCGTGACCGGCGCCAGTGCGGCGGGCGTGTAGGGCAGCTTGGGATGCAGGAACTGGTTGGTCACCCAGGCATAGCTGGCGCACAGCAGGGTGTAGCCGTCCGCGGGCGCCCCGGCGACGACGCTCGTCGCGATGACGGTGTTGCCGCCGCCGCGGTTGTCCACCACCACGGCCCGTCCCCACCGGCTCGACAGTTCCTGGGCCAGAGCGCGCACGATGACGTCCGCGCTGCCTCCCGCCGCGAAGGGCACGACGATGGTCACGGGTCGGGCCGGGTAGTCGCTGGCGCCCTGGGCCTGCGCCAGCCCGGTGCAGGCGCCCGCCGCCAGCGCGGCCGATTTCAACAGAACACGTCTCTTCACTCGCTTGTCTCCTTGGGGTTGGGTGTGCGACTGCCCGTTCCTGGCCCGCCGCGCGGCGTGCTCAGGCTGGGCTGCGCGCTTTCCATTCGTTGGCGGGCGGCTGTCCGGCTGCCAGGCGTTGCAGGTTGTCGCGGAACATCTCGATCACATTGCGCTGGTGCTGGGTCGAATTGCCGGCGCTGTGCGGGGAAATCAGCAGATGCGGCACGTCCCACAAGGGCGACGCGGACGGGGGTGGCTCGACGGCGAAGACGTCCATGTAGGCGCCTGCCAGCGTGCCGGCGGGAAGCGCATCGGCCAGCGCATCCTCGTCGACGATCTCTCCGCGGACGACGTTGATCAACCGGGCGCCGGGCTTCATGGCGGCGAGCCGTGCGGCATTGAAGAGGCCCCGCGTCTCGTCCGTCAGCGGACAGGCGAGCACGACCCAATCGGCCTGGGGCAGCACCGTGCCCAGGGCGTCGAATCCAACGACGTGGTCGAAGTGCGTGGCAGGCGCGGCCGCGCGTCGCACACCGGTGACCCGGACATCGAGCGCCGACAGCAGGCGCGCGACATGGGTGCCGATGCCGCCCATGCCCACGACGACCGCGCGTTGGCCTTCCAGCGCCACGGGCGTGAGCCCACCGCGCCAGGGCAGCCAGCGGTGCTCGCGCTGCGCCGCGATCCATTGCGGAACGCCGCGTGCCAGGGCCAGCACGGCGGCGATCGAGGTCTGCGCCACCGCCAGCGCGTTGCTGCCCGATCCTGAAGACAGGCGCACGCCACGGTCGTACTACTCGCTGTAGAGGCCCCGGTCCATGCCTGCGCTGCATGCCTGCAGCCAACGCAGGCGCGGGGCCCGGCGCAGCGTGTCCGAGAAGGTGGCGAGTTCAGGCTCGATGAAGCTCTTGCTGGAGCCGCCGATGACATCGACGGACAGCAGCGCGTAGTCGATCTGCGCCAACGCCGCCTCGGTCGGCGCACGGTGCCGGTCGTGCACCACCAGCACGGCCTCCAGGCCGACCGCGGCGCAGGCTTCGAGCAGGCGCTGCCCGTCGCTGGCGGCAACCGGCGCGGAAACGAACAGGCCCACGGGCCGTGGTGCGACTTAGGTATTCCGCGAATCGGTGAGCATGGCGAAGAGGGTCTCCTGCAAGGTGATGTCCGGGAGAAATCTAGGGTCCAGGTACGGCGCAGCCGTGCCGCTTTCGCCAATCCGAGGTTTACGAAATCGAAACCCGGCGTCTTCGCGTTGCCGATCCTGTCGGCCGCGTGCGGTGCGACAGTCCAGAGCTTTCACCCCCACGAGGACAGACCGCCCATGCGATGGATACAGTTTTCCGAGCCGGCCAGCGGCGCAATGCACCACGGCATCCTGGACGATGACGACCGGGTTCACGCCGTGCGCGGCTTGCCCTGGATGGACCCCGAAAGGACGGGGCAGGTCCACCGACTGGCCGACGTGAAGGTCGAAGTGCCGCTGATCCCGCGCACCTTCTACGCGGCAGGACTGAACTATGTGACGCACATCCGGCAATACGCTGCCGAGACGGGAACGCAGGCCGTCGTTCCCCAGCAGGCCGACATCGGCTACCGCGCCATCAATGCGCTCGTTGCGCATGGGGAGGACGTGGTGATCCCTTCGGATGCCCAGCAGATCGAGTACGAAGGCGAGCTCGTCGTGGTGATCGGCAAGCGGGCACGCAACCTGAGCCCCGACGAGGCGCTGGGCTGCGTGTTCGGCTACACCATCGGCAACGACGTGAGCGAGCGCCTCTGGCAAAAATCCGACCGCACGTTCTGGCGCGCCAAGAACGCGGACACCTTCAAGCCCATGGGCCCGTGGGTCGACACGGACTTCGACCTGGCGAAGGCCGAGACCACGGTCAGCGTCAATGGGGCAGTCACGACGCGGTTTGCCTCATCCGCGATGCTGTTCGACATCCCGACCTTCATCAGCCGCATGAGCCGCTATCTCACGCTGCATCCCGGGGACGTGATCTGGATGGGCACCGACGGCAAGTCGCCCCGGATCGTCGCCGGCGATGTCGTGGAAGTCGCCATCACGGGCCTGGGCGCACTGCGCAACCGCTTCGTCGCGGAGTAGCGGGCCGAAGAGACTGGGCCATCACTCGTATCTCCGCTGCCCGCTGCTGAGTCGACATCAGCAGCCTTCAAAAGCCCGCCGTCGTGTCCCGGGTGGGTCACTTTGACTTCGGCGCAGTCGATCGGTTCTCCATCGACGCCAACACCGGATCCATGGCGGCGCAGGTCGGGAAGGCCAGCATGGCCCCACCATGACATGCATCAACAGCCTTCGGCGTGCGCCTGGGAAGATGGCGTGTGCCCCGCTCCCGCCTGCGCGGGACGCCGCAGCGCCAATTCATTGCTCAAGGCTTCTTCCCATGCGTCAGCCCTTCGACTTCAGCGTCTCCAGAGACGAACTGTGCATCCCGGCACTGGCCGGCCTGTATGAACACTTCGCGCAGCCCGCGGGATGGCTGCTGCTGCGGCTGGTCCTGGGCGGCTGGCTGCTGCACGAGGGCTGGCCGAAGATCCTCGATCCGATGGGCCAGGTGCAGTTCGTGGAGATGGTCGGCTTCCACCCGGGCTGGCTGTTTTCGCCGCTGCTGGCGGTCATGCAGGTCGTCGGGGGTGCGGCCATCATGCTGGGGCTGCTGACGCGGCCCTTCGCCCTGGCCAACGCCGTGATGCTGTTCGTGACCGTGTGGTTCCACTTCCACTTTCCATACAACGCCCAGCCGCTGCTCAGCGGTGCCGGCCTGGAAGCGATCAAGGCCCACCCCGAGTTCCTGACGCCCAACGGCGCCAGGCGGCTCATGGACGGCGGTGTCGCCTTCACCGACCTGCTGCAGGGCAAGGCCGTGCAGCTGTCCAGCATCTGGGCCTTCGGCTGCCTGTTCTTCGCCGCGTTCGGCGGTGGCATCTGGTCGGTCGATCGGAGGTTGGGCAAGGCCTTCTGATGCGCCCGGTCGTGCCCGGTCCGGCATGATCGGCAGCGGGCGCATCCGCTACTTGGCCAGGATGCTCGCCCACATGCCTTTCACGACACATCGTTCCCCATGCGATGAAGCGATGGGCCGGTAGAACCGCCTGCTCCAGCAACAGCCACCGTATTGAGAACGTCGCAGCGGTGTCACGCCCGCGGCGTTGATCCTGCAGAGGACCGCTTCACTCCCATTCGATCGTCGCCGGCGGCTTGCTCGACACGTCGTAGGTCACCCGGTTGATGCCGCGCACCTCGTTGATGATGCGGCTCGACACCTTCTTGAGCAGTGCGTAGGGCAGCTCGGCCCAGTCGGCGGTCATGAAGTCGCTGGTCTGCACGGCGCGCAGGGCCACCACGTAGTCGTAGGTGCGGCCGTCGCCCATCACACCCACGCTCTTGACCGGCAGGAAGACGGTGAAGGCCTGGCTGGTGAGGTCGTACCAGGTCTTGCCGGTGGACGCGTCCACGAAGTTGCGCAGTTCCTCGATGAAGATCGCGTCGGCCCGGCGCAGCAGGTCGGCGTACTCCTTCTTCACTTCACCCAGGATGCGCACGCCCAGGCCGGGGCCCGGGAAGGGATGGCGGTACACCATCTCGGGCGGCAGGCCCAGCGCCACGCCCAGTTCGCGCACCTCGTCCTTGAACAGGTCGCGCAGCGGCTCCAGCAGCTTCAGACCCAGCTGTTCGGGCAGCCCGCCCACGTTGTGGTGGCTCTTGATGGTGACGGCCTTCTTGCTCTTGGCGCCGCCGGACTCGATCACGTCCGGATAGATGGTGCCCTGGGCCAGGAAGGTGGCGCCCTTGTGGCCGCCGGTGCCGGCCTTGAGCTTGGCAGCCTCGGCCTTGAACACCTCGACGAACTCACGGCCGATGATCTTGCGCTTCTGCTCGGGATCGCTCACGCCCTTCAGATGGCCGAGGAACTGCTCGCTGGCATCGACGTGGATGACGCGCGCATGCAGCTTGCCGGCGAACATCTCCATCACCATCTTGCCCTCGTCCAGGCGCAGCAGGCCGTGGTCGACGAACACGCAGGTGAGTTGGTCGCCGATGGCGCGGTGGATCAGCGCCGCGGCCACGCTCGAATCGACGCCGCCGGACAGGCCCAGGATCACCTCCTCGTCGCCCACCTGCTGGCGGATGGCTTCCACCGCCTCGGCGATGTGGTCCTTCATCACCCAGTCGGGCTGGGCCTGGCAGATGCCGAGCACGAAGCGCTCCAGGATCGCCTTGCCCTGCTGCGTGTGCGTCACCTCGGGGTGGAACTGCACCGCGTAGAACTTGCGCGCTTCGTCGGCCATGCCGGCGATGGGGCAGCTGTCGGTGCTGGCCATCAGCTTGAAGCCGGGCGGCAGCTCGCTGACCTTGTCGCCGTGGCTCATCCAGACGTTGAGCATGCCGTGGCCATCGTCGGTGGTGAAGTCGGCGATGTCGCGCAGCAGTTCGGTGTGGCCACGGGCGCGGACGGCCGCGAAACCGAATTCACGCTTGTGGCCGCCCTCGACCTTGCCGCCCAGTTGGTGCGCCATGGTCTGCATGCCGTAGCAGATGCCCAGCACCGGCACGCCCAGCTCGAACACGGCCTGCGGCGCCTTGTCGGTGGTCTCCTCGTACACGCTGGCGTGGCTGCCCGACAGGATCACGCCCTTGAGCGAGCCATCGGCCGCGTACTGGCGCACCCAGTCGTCGCTGACGTCGCAGGGATGCACTTCGCTCAGCACATGGGCCTCGCGCACGCGGCGGGCGATCAGCTGCGTGACCTGCGAGCCGAAGTCGAGGATGAGGATCTTGTCGTGTTGCATGGTGGGCTCCGAAAGAAGGGGTTGGCAGGACCGTGCGGTGCGTGGTTCAGAGGCTGGGCGTTGGTTGCCGTGCGAGGCGGGCGTGGGCGAGCGACGCTCGGGCGCTCACTGCAGGTCCGTGATCAGGGGATGGTCCAGCTGGACACAGGCGCGGCACAGCGCCGGGTCCATCGTGACCAGCGGCGCCTTGAGGTCGACGGCCAGCTTGAGGTAGGCCGCGTCGTGCGGGCCGAGCTGCATCGACTGCGCCCAGGTCCAGAACTCCAGCGGCGAGATGCGCATGGGCGCCAGCGCCACCGGCAGCCGGCTCAGCAGCCGCAGCACGTGCTGGTGGACGGCGGTCGTGAAACGGCCGGTGGCGAGGGCACAGCCGGTGGCCTGCAGCACGTCGAGCGGGAAGGTGGCGGCGCTGGTCGCACTCTCTTCCTCCGTCATGACGCGGATCAGCGCCTGCGACACACGGTCGCTGCCCTCGGCCGGGAAGGCCCAGCGGGTGAAGGCCGAGGCGTCAATGACCAGCATCGGCATCCTTGCGCGTGTTCATCGCTGCTGCGTCGGCGCCGCCCCAGGCAGCCGTGCGCGACACCTGCGCGGCCTGATGCTGATGCCACAGCAGGTCGAAACCGACACCCTGCCCCGCGGCCGTCGCGGCCACCTTGGCGCGTAGGGCCTGCAGTTCAGCCACGATGGCCTGGCGGCGGGCCTCGATGCTCGGCTGCACAGACTCGGGCTCCTTGATGAGCCGGATCACCCGCTTGCCGTGGCGCGTCAGCACGACCTCCTCGCCGTTCTCGACGGCGCGGATCAGTTCGGAGAGCTGACTCTTGGCCTGGTGGATCGGAACGGTGTGCATGGCGGCGAATCTGGTCCATCTATGGAGAATTTGGACCATATTCTAGGCCAAAAATGAAAAAGGGCCAGAACAATCTGGCCCTTTCCCTCGAGAACTGGATCACTCTGCCCGGTAGTTCGGCGCTTCCTTGGTGATCTGCACGTCGTGCACGTGGCTTTCGCGGATGCCAGCGGCCGTGATCTCCACGAACTCGGCGTTCGACTTCATCTCGTCGATGGTGGCGCAGCCGCAGTAGCCCATCGAGGCGCGCAGGCCGCCGGCCATCTGGTAGACGATGGAGACCATCGAGCCCTTGTACGGCACACGCCCTTCGATGCCCTCGGGCACCAGCTTGTCGGCGTTCGGGTTGCCCGTGGTCGACTCCTGGAAGTAGCGGTCCGCACTGCCCTGCTGCATGGCGCCGATGGAGCCCATGCCGCGGTAGCTCTTGTAGCTGCGGCCCTGGTACAGGATCACCTCGCCCGGCGCCTCTTCGGTGCCGGCGAACATGCCGCCCATCATCACGGTGCTGGCACCGGCGGCGATGGCCTTGGCGATGTCGCCCGAGTAGCGGATGCCGCCGTCGGCGATCAGCGGAATGCTGTCGCCCAGCGCCGTCGCCACGCTGTCGATGGCCATGATCTGCGGCACGCCCACACCGGCCACGATACGGGTGGTGCAGATCGAGCCGGGGCCGATGCCGACCTTGACCGCATCCGCGCCCGCGTCGGCCAGCGCCATGGCGGCGGCACCAGTGGCGATGTTGCCGCCGATCACGTCGACCTGCGGATAGTTCTGCTTGACCCAGCGCACGCGGTCGATCACGCCCTTGCTGTGGCCGTGGGCGGTGTCGACCACGATGGCGTCCACGCCGGCCTTGACCAGCGCCTCGACCCGCTCTTCGGTGCCGTCGCCCACGCCCACCGCCGCGCCCACACGCAGCCGGCCGGAGCCGTCACGCGCGGCATTCGGAAAACTGGTCTGCTTGGTGATGTCCTTGACGGTGATCAGGCCCTTGAGCACGAACTCGTCGTCGACCACCAGCAGGCGCTCCAGCTTGTGCTTGTTGAGCAGGGCCTTGGCCTCCAGCGGCGAGGTGCCTTCGCCCACGGTGATCAGCTTGGCACGCGGCGTCATGATCTCGGTCACTGGCACGTCGTAGCGCGTCTCGAAGCGCAGGTCGCGGCCGGTGACGATGCCGACGACCTTGCCGCCGTCGATCACCGGGAAGCCCGAGATGCCCAGCTCTTCCGACAGCTGCAGCACCTGCAGCACCGTGTGCTGGGGCGTGATGACGACGGGGTCGCGCAGCACGCCGGATTCGTAGCGCTTGACCTTCGCCACCTCGGCCGCCTGCTGCTGGGCCGTGAGGTTCTTGTGCACGATGCCGATGCCGCCTTCCTGGGCGATGGCGATCGCCAGGCGGGCTTCGGTCACGGTGTCCATCGCGGCCGAGACCAGGGGCAGGTTCAGCGCGATGTTGCGGGAAAGGCGGGTCTTGAGGGAGGCGTCCTTGGGCAGGACCTGGGAGAACGCAGGCACCAGCAACACGTCGTCGAAGGTGAGCGCTTTGCCGAGAAGGCGCATGGTGGAAGCTCCAAAAGACGGATTGTAACGAGGCGCCACTGCAGCCACTACACTGGCCGGATGAGACCCGCACTCTGCGTCATGGTGGCCCTGCTGGCGCTGCCGCTGGCTGCCCAGGCCCAATGGCAATGGATCGACGGCAACGGCCGCAAGGTCTTCAGCGACCGCGCACCGCCGCCCGAAGTGCCCGAGCGCAACATCCTGGCCCGTCCGCCGGGCGGCACGCCCCCACCGATGGTCACGCCCTCCACCGACGCCGGCCGCGCTCCGGCACCTGCCGCGGCCGCCTCGGCGCCCCGCGTGGACAAGGCGCTGGAAGAACGCACCCGGCAGGCCGAGCAGGCGGAAAAAGCCAAGCGTGCGGAGGAAGAGCAGAAGCTCGCCCGCGCCAAGCAGGAGAACTGCAGCCGTGCGCGCCAGGGGCTGGCCACGCTGGACAGCGGCATGCGCATCGCCCGCGTCAACAGCCAGGGCGAGCGCGAAGTGATGGACGACGCCGCGCGGGCCGCCGAGCAGCGCCGGCTGCAGTCCGTCGTGCAGAGCGACTGCGCGGCGCGTTGAACGGGCGGGGGCATGGCCCCTTCGATGCTGGATGTGCCAGGGGCCCGAGCCCAGGTCAGATCATTTCTTGCCGACCGTCGTGCCAAGCCCGGCACGACGCCCCGCCCTCAGTAGCCTGCCTTCGCGCCCTGCCGCCGCCGCGCGAACAGCCCCGCGGTGCGCGACCCCTGCCGCTGGAAACGCTCCCGGCGCGCCACCTTCGGATCGACCAGCAGCGGCCGGCACAGCTCCACCCGGTCGCCATTGCGCAGCGGAGCGCGCCAATCGGCCGCACGGCCCCAGATGCCCGGCGTGCTGCCCACTTGCCATTCGGGCCACTGGTGAACGACGTCCGCCGCCATGACCGCGTCTTCGAGCGATGCGCCATCGGGCAGACGCACCACCTGCTCGACCACCTGCCGCGCCGCCGCCGACCAGCAGACCACCACCTCGATCATGCGGCCGGACCGCCTTCGCCGTAGACCTGCTCGGCGCGCTTGACGAAGGCCTCCACCAGCGTCGAGGCGATCTTGTCGAACACCGGTCCCACCAGCGCCTGGAGCGCGAAGTTGTCGAAACCGTAGTTCAGGTCGAGCGTGACGCGGCAGGCGCGTTCGCCTTCCTGGCCCACGGGCGCGAACTTCCAGACGCCTTCCAGCTGCGAGAACGGCCCCTTCACCAGCTTCAGCCGCACCTCGCGGCCGGCCACATGGGTGTTGCGGGTGGTGAAGCTCTGGCGTATGCCGCTGAAGGCCAGGCCCACTTCGGCGGTCATGCCGGCCTCGTCCTGCTCGAGGACCTGGGCCCGGTCGCACCACGGCAGGAACTCCGGGTAGCGGGCCACATCGGTCACCAGGTCATACATCTCGGTGGCGCTGTACCAGATCAGGACGGACTTATGGACACTTTTCATAGAATCTGCACGTGTGTGCGGGCCGATTGTAGGAATGCCATGCGCCCCCATCTGGAATCCACATGGCCAACAAAAAGCAGGACAACTCCAACGCCCGCATCGCCGACAACAAGAAGGCGGCATTCAACTATTTCTTCGAGGAACGCTACGAGGCGGGCATGGTCCTCGAAGGCTGGGAAGTCAAGGCGCTGCGCGAAGGCAAGGTGCAGCTGACCGACGGCTACGTGATGATCCGCGACGGCGAGATGTTCATCGTCGGCTGCCAGATCAACCCGCTGAAGAGCGCGTCCACGCACGTCAACCCCGACGCCATCCGCACCAAGAAGCTGCTGCTGCACAAGGAAGAGATCCGGCGCCTGACCGGCAAGGTCGAGCAGAAGGGCTACACGCTGGTGCCGCTCAACCTGCACTGGAAGGCGGGCAAGGTCAAATGCGACATCGCCCTGGCCAAGGGCAAGGCCGAGCACGACAAGCGCGACACCATCAAGGACCGCGAAGGCAAGCGCGAGGTCGAGCGGGCACTCAAGACCCATAACCGGTGAACCGGTCCACGACGGGGTGACCCCGCTCGGTCGGCCGCTGACGCTGCCCGATCTGGCCTTTTGACGCCATCCCCGGGTCGGAAGGCAGGCCTTGGCCAACGCTGCGGAATTCGCCCTGCGCCTACGTGCTCGGCGCTGTCCCTCTTCCTACACTCCCATGGCTGTCTTTCGTTCAACCAGGAGAACCGCATGATTGCCATGAAGAAGACCCCCCTGATCGGCGTGCCCGCCCTCGCCCTGGCCGCGCTGCTGGCCGGCTGCGCCACGACATCCGCGCCCGACACGCCCACGCGCACCGTCGACGGCGTGCTGATCGGCCCGAACGGCAAGACGCTCTACACCTTCGCCCGCGACGCGCAGAACAGCGGCAAGTCGATGTGCAACGGCCAATGCGCCACCAACTGGCCGCCGCTGATGGCCCCGGCCGATCCCAAGCCCATGGGCGGCTACACCATCGTGATGCGCGATGACGGCAGCAAGCAGTGGGCCTACAACGGCTGGCCGCTCTACTACTGGTCCAAGGATGCCAAGCCCGGCGACCGCACCGGCGAAGGCATGCTCAACGGCGCCTGGAAGGTCGCCCGTCCGTAAACCGGATCCGGCAGGTGCCCAGGGCCGTCTTTTCAGGAGGCCCTGACGCCAAGAAGCACGAAGGGGGCATGACGCCCCCTTTTGCTTGGCACCGGCCTAAGCCGTGACGCCGCGCCTCAACGGGCAACGCGCGCCCCGCGCCAACCCAGCCACTCGTTGGCCACCAGCGCGCCGATCACCAGCAGGCCGCCGCTGAACACCGTCGGTGCCGGCACCTCGCCCGCACCGAACCAGGCCAGGGCGATGCCGAACAGCACCTCCAGCAGGGCCAGCAGCGCCACCTCGGGCGCCTTGAGCACGCCCGCCACCACCATCGACAACATGCAGGGAATGGCGAGCTGGAACACGCCCAGGAAGCCCAGCAGCGCAAGGTCGCGTCCGCTTGCCGTGAACGGCCAGGCCAGCGGCAGCGTGCAGGCGGCCGACACGGCCGCGCCGATCAGCACCGCAGGCAGCAGGTCGACGTCGGCCCCGCCGGCATGCGCCTGCTGCACGTTGGTCCAGTGGCAGGCGCCGGCAACGGGCACGCACAGCGCCACCAGCGTGCCCGCCAATGCGCCCTGGTCGCCGATCTGCGCCCCGTACATCCACGCGATGCCGGCGCCGGCGACGGCAATGGCAGCCCAGGTGCGCGGCGGCAGCCGATGGCCGATGAAAAGGCGCGCCGCCAGGGCCGCGAGCAGCGGCCCGATGGCCAGCGTGACCAGCACATTGGCCGTCGTGGTCAGCGTGAGCGCCACCATGAAGGCGGTGAACATCACGCTCCAGCAGGCGCCGGAAATCCAGAGGTGGCGCCCGCCCTCGCGCAGGCTGCGCCAGAGGCCCCGCCCCCCGCGCCAGGCACCGAGGATCAGTGCCATGGCCAGCAGCGTGAAGAAGCTCCGCCAGAAGGTGACCTCGAAGCTGGCGGCCCGCTCCAGCTGCCGGGTGACGACGCCGGCCGTCGCCCACATGAGCGTGACCAGCACCATCAATGCGACGGCGCGGCCATGCGTCAGGCCGCGCCGCGCCGGGCGCGCGGGATCAGGCTTCGCGGCTGGCGCGCTTGCGCTCATGTTCCTTCAGGAAGCGCTTGCGCAGGCGGATGCTCTTGGGCGTGATCTCGACCAGTTCGTCGTCCTCGATGAACTCGACGCCGTATTCCAGCGTGAGGTCGATCGGGGGCGTGATCTTGATCGCGTCTTCCTTGCCGGACACGCGGAAGTTCGTCAGCTGCTTGGTGCGCGTGGCGTTGACCACCAGGTCGTTGTCGCGGCTGTGGATGCCGACGATCATGCCTTCGTACACCGGATCGTTCGCCTTCACGAACATGCGGCCACGATCATCCAGCTTGCCCAGGGCGTAGGTGAAGATCTCGCCGTCGTCCATGGAGATCAGCACGCCGTTCTTGCGGCCGCCGATGTCGCCCTTGTGCGGCTCGTAGCTGTCGAAGATGTTGCTGATGAGGCCGGAGCCGCGCGTCAGGTTCAGGAACTCGTTGGTGAAGCCGATCAGGCCACGCGCCGGAATGCGGTACTCCAGGCGCACGCGGCCGCGGCCGTCCGGTTCCATGTTGACCAGCTCGCCCTTGCGCTCGCCCAGGGCCTGCATCACGCCGCCCTGGTGGCCTTCCTCGATGTCGGCCGTCACCAGCTCGATGGGCTCGTGCTTTTCGCCGTCGACGGTGCGGAACACCACGCGCGGCTTGGACACGGCCATCTCGTAGCCTTCGCGGCGCATGTTCTCCAGCAGGATGGTCAGGTGCAGTTCGCCACGGCCCATGACCTCGAACACACCTTCCTCGTCCGTCTCGTTCACGCGCAGCGCGACGTTGTGCTGCAGTTCCTTCTGCAGGCGGTCCCAGATCTGGCGGCTGGTCACGAACTTGCCTTCGCGGCCGGCCAGCGGGCTGGTATTCACGCAGAAGTTCATGGTCAGGGTGGGCTCGTCCACCTTGAGCATGGGCAGCGGCATGGGGTTGGCCGGGTCGGTCACCGTGACGCCGATGCCGATGTCGGCAATGCCGTTGATCAGCACGATGTCGCCGGGGCCGGCTTCGGTGGCCTGCACGCGGTCCAGGCCCTGGAAGGTCAGCACCTGGTTGACGCGGCCCTTGTAGCTTTTGCCGTCCGGGCCTTCGCACACCAGCACGTCCTGCATGGGCTTGAGCGTGCCCTGGCTGATGCGGCCGACGCCGATGCGGCCGACGAAGGTGGAGAAGTCCAGCGCCGAGATCTGCAGCTGCAGCGGCGCCGCGGGGTCACCCGTCTGCGAGGGCACGTGCTTGAGCACGGTGTCGAACAGGGCCGACATGTCGGGGCCCCACTGCTCGCCCGGCGCGCCTTCTTCGAGCGAGGACCAGCCGTTGATGCCCGAGGCGTACACCACCGGGAAGTCCAGCTGCTCGTCGGTCGCGCCCAGCTTGTCGAACAGGTCGAAGGCGGCGTTCACCACCTTGTCGGGGTTGGCACCGGGCTTGTCCACCTTGTTGACCACGACGATGGGCTTCAGGCCCAGCGCCAGCGCCTTCTTGGTCACGAAGCGCGTCTGCGGCATCGGGCCTTCCTGCGCATCGATCAGCAGCAGCACGCCGTCCACCATGGACAGCGCCCGCTCCACCTCGCCGCCGAAGTCCGCGTGGCCGGGGGTGTCGACGATGTTGATGTGGGTGCCCTTCCAGCTCACGGCGCAGTTCTTGGCCAGGATGGTGATGCCCCGCTCTTTTTCGATGGCGTTGTTGTCCATCACCGTGTCGACCACCTTCTCGTGGTCGGCGAAGGTGCCGGACTGGCGCAGCAGCTGGTCCACCATGGTGGTCTTGCCGTGGTCGACGTGGGCGATGATGGCGATGTTGCGGATCTGTCGGGTCATGGTGTCGTTACCTCCTGCGAGGCCTCCGGGGACTTTGATTGGGTTTGCAATAGGGTTTGCTGGATTTCGGTCGGGCTCAGCAGTCGGCCCGGGATCAGTTCGCCGGCCTTCGCATGGGCCGAGCCCAGGAAGGCGCGCGGCCTGGCGCCGAAGACGGCCACCGCCTCGGCATCGGCCCAGCTGCCGCGCCGGCGCATGCCGGACAGGAAGCGCCCGGCATCCTCCGGGCCCAGCGTGACGGGCACGTGGCCGTCCACCAGCACCTCGGTGGGCAGCAGCGCCGAAACGCGCTGCGCCTCGTCCATCGCTTCCAGCGCCTGCAGCGACACGCATTGCGGCGCCTCGAACGGCCCGGTGCGCGTGCGGCGCAGGGCCGTCAGGTGGCCGCCGCAGCCCAGCGCCGCGCCGATGTCGGCGCCGAGCGTGCGGATGTAGGTGCCCTTGGAACACTGCACCGCCAGGCGAAGGAAGGGCTCCGGCCCGTCCAGCTGCAGCGCGAGCAGCGTCAGCGCATGGATCACGACCGCGCGCGGCTCGCGCTCCAGCACGATGCCTTCGCGGGCGTATTCGTACAGCGCCTTGCCGTCCTTCTTGAGCGCACTGTGCATGGGCGGCACCTGCGAGATCGGCCCGCGAAAGCGCGCCAGCACCGCATGCACCTGCTCGGGCGTGCAGTCGACCGGCCGCTCGCCGGTCACCTCGCCCTCCGCGTCGCAGGTGCTGGTCGTGCGGCCCAGGCGGACCGTGGTCTCGTAGCACTTGTCGGCGTCCAGGTGCAGCTGGCTGAACTTGGTCGCGGCGCCGAAGCACAGCGGCAGCACGCCGGTCGCGAGCGGATCCAGCGTGCCAGTGTGGCCGGCCTTCTCGGCGCGCAGCAGCCACTTGGCCTTCTGCAACGCCTGGTTGCTGGACAGGCCCAGCGGCTTGTCGAGCAGCAACACCCCATGCACAGGGCGCCGCTGCACCCTGACACGGGATGGCGACGTCATCGGTCTACTCGTCTTTCGAGCGCGAGGACACCGCCTTGGCGATCAAGGCGTTCATGTCCGCCGCACGCTCGGTGGTGCGGTCGAACACGAAATGCAGCGTCGGCACCGTGTGGATGTGCAGCCGCTTGAACAGGCCGTTGCGCAGGAAGCCGGCGGCCTGGTTCAGGGCCTCCTGCGTCTCCTGCGGATCGCCCACCAGCAGGCTGAAGAAGACCTTCGCATGGGCATAGTCGGGCGTGACCTCGACGGCCTGCAGGGTGACCATGCCCACGCGCGGATCCTTCAGCTCGCGGGCGATCAGCTCCGACAGATCGCGCTGGATCTGGTCCGCGACCTTGAAGCCGCGGTTGGGGACGGATGACTTCTTCGCTGGCATGGCGTGGGACCTCTGGCCGGCGCTTACAGCGTCCGGGCGATTTCCTTGATCTCGAAGAGCTCCAGCTGATCACCCTCGCGGATGTCGTTGTAGTTCTTGAGCTTGATACCGCACTCGAAGCCTTCGCGCACTTCCTTGACGTCGTCCTTCATGCGCTTGAGCGAATCGAGCTCGCCGGTGTAGATCACCACGTTGTCGCGCAGCAGGCGGAAATGGGCGTCGCGCTTGACCACGCCGTCCAGCACGTACGAGCCGGCCACCGTGCCGATCTTCGTGGCCACGAACACCGTGCGGATCTCGGCATGACCGATGATCTCTTCGCGGCGCTCGGGCGCCAGCATGCCGGCCATCGCCGTCTTCAGCTCGTCCACGGCGTCGTAGATGATGCTGTAGTACTTGATGTCCACGCCGTTGCCTTCGGCCAGCTTGCGCGCACCGGAATCGGCCCGCACGTTGAAGCCGATGACGATGCCCTTGGAGGCGATCGCCAGGTTGACGTCCGACTCGCTGATGCCGCCGACGCCGGCGTACACCACCTGCACCCGCACCTCTTCGTTGCTCAGCTTGAGCAGCGACTGCGACAGCGCTTCCTGCGAGCCCTGCACGTCCGCCTTGATGATGATCGGCAGCGTCTTGACCTCGCCCGCCGTCATCTCGGAGAACATGTTCTCCAGCTTGGCGGCCTGCTGCTTGGCCAGCTTGGTGTTGCGGAACTTGCCGGCACGGTAGGTGGCGATCTCGCGCGCACGGCGCTCGTCGACCATCACCATGAAATCGTCGCCGGCCTGCGGCACCTCGGTCAGGCCCTGGATCTCCACCGGGATGGAGGGACCGGCCGACTTGGTGTTCTTGCCGTCTTCGTCGGTCATGGCGCGGACGCGGCCGAAGGTCGCACCGGCCAGCACCACGTCGCCCACCTTGAGCGTGCCCGACTGCACCAGCACCGTGGCCACCGGGCCGCGGCCCTTGTCCAGCTGGGCTTCGATGACCAGGCCCTTGGCGGCGGCATCCACCGGCGCCTTCAGTTCCAGCACTTCGGCCTGCAGCAGTACCTGCTCCAGCAGTTCGTCGATGCCCTTGCCCGTCTTCGCCGAGACCTCGACGAAAGGCGAGTCGCCGCCGAATTCTTCGGGCACCACCTCTTCGGCCACCAGCTCGCTGCGCACGCGCTCGGAATTGGCGTCGGGCTTGTCGATCTTGTTGATCGCGACCACGATCGGCACCTTCGCCGCCTTGGCGTGCTTGATGGCTTCCTTGGTCTGGGGCATGACGCCGTCGTCCGCCGCCACCACCAGGATGACGATGTCGGTCGCCTGCGCACCGCGGGCCCGCATGGCCGTGAAGGCCTCGTGGCCCGGGGTGTCCAGGAAGGAGATCATGCCGCGCGGCGTTTCGACGTGGTAGGCGCCGATGTGCTGCGTGATGCCGCCGGCCTCGCCCGCCGCCACCTTGGTGGTGCGGATGCGGTCCAGCAGCGAGGTCTTGCCGTGGTCGACGTGGCCCATGACGGTGACCACGGGTGCGCGCGGCAGGGCATCGGCCGCTGCGGCCTGCACTTCTTCCTCGGTGAACGCTTCGGGATCGTCCAGCGCGGCCACGACGGCCTTGTGGCCCATTTCCTCGACGAGGATCATGGCCGTGTCCTGGTCCAGCGACTGGTTGATGGTCGCCATCTGGCCCAGCTTCATCAGCTGCTTGATCACCTCGGAGGCCTTGATGGCCATCTTGTGCGCCAGCTCGGAGACGGTGATCGTCTCGGGCACGTGCACTTCGAGGATGCGCTGCTCGGCCGGTGCCGATTGCTGCTGCGCATCGTCGCGGTCGTTGCCGCCACGGCGGCTGCGGGGCCCGCTGCGCCAGTTGTTGCGGCCCACGCCGCCGCTGGCATCGCCGCGGGTCTTGATTTCCTTCTTCTTGGCGTTGTCGTTCGCCCAGCTGGAGGACAGCTTGGCCGATTTGACTTCCTTGCCAGGACCTGCGGGTGCCGCGGCCGGAGCACCGGCGGCGCCGGCCGGACGTGTGCCCGTGCCGGTGGCCGGCTTGTGCAGCGTGCCCTTGACGGCGGGCTTGGCCTCGACCGGCTTCGGCTCTTCCTTCTTGGCGACGAGCACGCGCTTGGGCGCGTTCATCATCTGGCGGATGGCCTCGGCCTCGGCCAGGGCCTTGCGGCGGCGCTCGTCCAGGTCGCGGGCACGGGCGGCCTCGGCATCGGCGGCGGCCTTGGATTCGGCGGCGGCCTTGGCGCGGGCTTCTTCCTTGGCGTCCTCGCGGGCCTTCTCGGCCGCGGCGCGGTCGGCGGCCACCTTGTCGGCGCTGGCCTTGGCGGCGGCGGCGGCATCGGCTTCGGCCTGGGCGCGGGCGGTGGGCGACGAGGCCACGCGGGCCTGGTGGGCGGCGGCGTTCAGCGCGGCGGCTTCGGCGCGGGCGCGCTCGGCCTGCACCTCGCGGTCGCGGCGGGTGCGGTCGACGGCGTCGACCGCATCGGCCTTGGCGCGGGCGGCGGCCTCTTCGGCGTCTTCGCGCGCCTGGCGTTCGCGCTCGGCGGCCTCGGCCGCTTCACGCTCGGCGCGCTGGCGGGCGAGTTCTTCTTCTTGACGGCGCAGCGCCTCGGCGGCCTGGCGCGCCTCTTCCTCGCGGCGGGCCAGCTCGGCCGCGCGGCGGGCGAGTTCGGCCTCTTCCTCCTCGCGGGCGGCGGCGTTGTCGGCCGGGGCGTCGTCGCGCTGCATGAAGGTGCGCTTCTTGCGCACCTCCACCTGGATCGTGCGCGCACGGCCCAGGGCGTCGGCCTGCTTGATCTCGCTGGTCGACTTCTTGGTCAGCGTGATCTTCTTGCGCTCGGCGGGCGCGGCAGTGCCATGGCTCGCCTTGAGGTGGCTGAGCAGGCGCTGCTTGTCGCCCTCGGTGAGGGCATCCGAAGCGGCAGACTTGGCCACGCCGGCGCTGCGGAGTTGGTCAAGCAAGGTTTCGGGCGTCTTCTTGAGTTCCTGTGCGAACTCTGCAACGGTGGTGCTGGACATAGGATCTGGTGCCTCCCATCACATCACTCTTGTGCGCCGTCGAACCAGTGTTCGCGCGCCTTGAGGATGAGGGACTTTGCTTCGTCGGCGGTCTGGCCGGTGATTTCGGTGAGTTCATCGACGGCGAGGTCGGCCAGGTCGTCGCGGGTGTGGATGCCGGCTTCCGCCAGCTTGCCGATCAGTTCGGGCGTCAGGCCTTCCAGGTCGCGCAGGTTCTGCGACACGGCCTCCACCTTCTCCTCGCGGGCGATCTCCATCGTGAGCAGCACGTCCTTGGCACGGGCGCGCAGTTCGTTGACGGTGTCTTCGTCGAAGGCCTCGATCTCGAGCATCTCGGCGATGGGCACGTACGCCACCTCTTCCAGGCTGGAGAAGCCTTCCTGGATCAGGATGTCGGCGATCTCCTCGTCCACGTCCAGCTTCTCCATGAAGAGCTGGCGCGTGACGGCGCTTTCCTCGGCCTGCTTCTGCGCCGACTCGTTCGCGTCCATGATGTTGATCTTCCAGCCCGTGAGCTCGGAAGCGAGCCGCACGTTCTGGCCGCCGCGGCCGATGGCGATGGCGAGGTTTTCCTCGTCCACCACCACGTCCATGGCGTGCTTCTCTTCGTCGACGACGATGGACTGCACGTTGGCCGGGGCCAGCGCGCCGATGACGAACTGGGCCGGATCGTCCGACCACAGCACGATGTCCACGCGCTCGCCGGCGAGCTCGTTGGTCACGGCGTTGACGCGCGTGCCGCGCACGCCGACGCAGGTACCGATGGGGTCGACGCGCTTGTCGTGGCTCAGCACGGCGATCTTGGCGCGGCTGCCGGGGTCGCGGGCGCAGCTCTTGATCTCGAGCAGCCCCTGTTCGATCTCGGGCACTTCGTTGCGGAAGAGCTCGATCATGAACTCCGGCGCCGAGCGGGACAGGATGATCGGCGCGCCGCGCAGCGTCAGGTCGACCTCCATGATCATGGCCCGCACGCGGTCGCCGTTGCGCAGGTTCTCCTTGGGGATCATCTCGCTGCGGCGCAGGCGGCCTTCCACGCGGCCGGACTCGACGATGATGTCGCCCTTGTCCATGCGCTTGACCGTGCCGGTGAAGATCTTCTCGCCGCGCGACATGAAGTCGTTGAGCAGCATCTCGCGCTCGGCGTCGCGGATCTTCTGCAGGATGACCTGCTTGGCGGCCATGGCGCCGATGCGGCCGATGGGCAGCGACTCGACGGGTTCCTCGATGTACTCGTCCACCTGGACGTCGGGCACGTCTTCCTTGGCTTCGAACAGCAGGATTTCCTGGTCGGGCAGTTGCAGGCCGGCCTCGTCGGGCACGACGTGCCAGCGACGGAAGGTTTCATAGGCGCCGGTGTCCCGGTCGATGGCCACACGGATGTCCACATCGCCCGGATACAGCTTCTTGGTCGCCTGAGCCAGGGCGGATTCCACGGCGGCGAAGACGACGTCGCGCTCGACGTTCTTCTCGCGCGAGATCGCATCCACCAGCATCAACATTTCGCGATTCATTCGATGACCCTACTGTTCGTTCTTGTCACTGCGGCGTCGCCGCGCCGCTCCTGGGCTTGCGGCCCTTGAAATCCACGATGGGGGCGAGGCGCGCCTCGCGCAGCTCGTCCAGGGTGAAGCCCAGCGCCTGCAGCGTGGCAGGCGGGCGCTTCTTGCTGACCTTCTGGCCCGGCTTGGCGGCGGGCTCGTCGCTCCAGACGATCTGCCAGCCGTGGCTGCCGTCCGCGGCCTCCACGCGCTCCAGCGTGCCGCGGAACTTCTTGCGGTTGGCGCTGACCTGGCCGGCGGCCGCTTCGCCCATGGGTGCCTTGAGCACGATGTCGATCACCTCGCCGGCGAAGCGCTCGAAGTCGCGCTCGTGCCGCAGCGGGCGGTCGATGCCAGGGGAGGACACCTCCAGCCGCTTGTAGTCGACGCCCTCGACTTCCAGCGCATACTGCAGCTGGCGCGTGACCTTCTCGCAGTCCTCGACGGTGACCAGTGCGTCATCGGCACCGTCGGCCGCGGGTCCGGCCCAGGGAAGGTCGATGGTGACGCGCAGCAGCCCGCCCGCCGAGCGTTCGATCTCGACCAGGTCGTAACCCAACCCAGACACCGTCTGGGTCACCGTTTTTTCCACCGTCTGCTGCAATGCCACCGGTCGCGTGCGTCCTTCTGTGCAAATCTGTTTCCGCTGCCCCAGAACCGAAGGCCTGCCGGACGGCGGGGCATCCGGCGGGCCTGCAAATGGAGTACCCGAGACAGCGGAGGAAAATGACAACCAAAAAAAACGGGCGGTAAGTACCCGCCCGTTTGGTCGTGAGCCTCCGATTATAGGGAATTTGCCACGCAAATGCATCTGCGCCGCGTGCGAATGTAGGCGGGCATCGGGAAAAGGCCTGTCATTCGCGCCAGGCCACGCGAATGCCGTGCCTGGTTTCCGGGGCATCACGGCAGGTCCTGCCGCGCAGTCGGCCCCGAATCGCCCGGTCGTCTCAGCCGGCCGTCGCGCGGCCCGGGGCGACCCGCCAGCGCCACACGAACAGCACCGCGCCGGTTGCCAGCGTCGCGGCGGCCACCAGCAGCGGCACCGCAAAACTGCCCGAGCGCTGCGCCACCGGCGCCGCAAACAGCGGGCCGACGATCTGGCCCAGCCCGTACGACGCGGTCGCATAGCCGATCAGTCCCGCCGCGGCATTGCCCCGAAGCCGCCGCGCCTCGCGCACCGCGAACAGCGTGATCGCCGTGAAAGGCAGCCCCAGCAGCAGGCTGCCGAGCGCGAAACCCGGAATGGACGGCCACACCACCGACAGCAGCACGCCCGCCGCCTGCATGGCATAAGCCGCTGCCAGCAGCAGCCGGTTGTCCCAATGCACGGGCGCCCTGCCCCCGATCAGCACGCCCGGCACCACGGCCAGGCCGAACAGCGGCCAGAACAGGTCCGGCCACGGCGAACCCGGCAGCGCCTGGCGCGCGATCACCGGCAGGAAGGTGGCGGTGATGATGTAGCCGAAGCCGGCCAGGCCGTAGCCGCCGATCAGCCAGCGCGCATCCGCATCCGGTGATGCGGCATTCGGAACGGGCGGGGCGGCCGCCGTCGGCGCCCCGGCGTCGCCATCGCCGAACAGCGACCACACCGCGGCGACGAGCGCGACGGCCAGCAGCCCGTAGGCGATCCACGCCCAGGCGGCGCCCCAGCGCCCGGCCGCGCCGCCCAGCAGGCCGGTGACGGCAATGCCGATGCCCGGGCCGGCGTAGATCACGCCGCCCAGCGCCGGCATGCCGCATTCCGCCAGCCGGCGCGCGCCCCAGCCCGAGGCGAAGACGAACACCCATGCACTGGCCAGGCCCGCCGCCGCGCGCAGCAGCCCCCAGGCCGCGAAACCGTGCAGCAGCCCCATGCCCAGCAGCAGCGCCGCGGTCGCCGCCAGCCCGCCGCGCACCATGGCGCGGGCCGGCACCCGCAGCCAGGCGCTGCTCAGCGCGCCGAGGAAGTAGCCCAGGTAGTTGAGCGAGGCCAGCACCCCGCCCTGCTGCAGGCCGATCTGCCCCTCGTGCAGCATGACCGGCAGCATGGGCGTGAAGGCGAAGCGGCCCAGGCCCATGGCGACCGACAGCGCGACCATGCAGGCCAGCGCCGCCCGCCAGCCCTGGGCGGCGTCCGAGCGTGCGTCGCCCCGTCCACGGCCGCTCACAGCGGCGGCACGGCCAGGGCCGCGGTCACGAGCTGGCGGGTGTAGGCCTCGCGCGGCGCCCCCAGCACCTGCTCGACGGGCCCGTGCTCGACGATGCGGCCGTCCTTCATCACCATCACGCGGTGGGCCATGGCTTGCACCACCTCGACGTCGTGGGTGATGAGCAGGTAGGCCAGGCCGTGCTCGCGCTGCAGGCGCTGCAGCAGGGCCAGCACCTGCTTCTGGATGGTGACGTCGAGTGCGCTGGTGGGTTCGTCCAGCACCAGCAGGCGCGGCTGCACGATCAGCGCACGGGCGATGGCGATGCGCTGGCGCTGGCCGCCGGAGAACTCGTGCGGATAGCGCGACAGCAGTTGCGGGAACTGCGCGTCGGTGAGGCCCACGTCGGCCAGCGTCTGCACCACGCGCGCCAGTTGCTCGGCCTCGGACAGCCCGGGGCTGTGCACCGCCAGGCCCTCGCCCACGATGCGCCCGACGGTCATGCGCGGCGAGAGCGAGGAGAACGGGTCCTGGAAGACCACCTGCACCTGCCGCCGCAGCGGCCGGTCGGCCGTCGCACCACCACGCCAGGCCTGGCCCGCGATGCGCATCTCGCCCGAGAAGGGCAGCAGGCCGAGCGCCGCCAGCGCGAGCGTGGACTTGCCGGAGCCCGACTCGCCCACCACGCCCAGCGTTTCGCCGGGCGCGATCCGCAGGTCGGCGTCCTGCACGGCGACGAAACGGTCACGGCCGAACCAGCCGCGGATGCCCGGACGCGGCACCGGGTAGCTGACGACGACGTCGCGCGCCGACAGCAGCGGTGCCTCGTCGCCGCCCGCGGGCGGCTCGGCCACGTGGCGCTCGGGCCGGCTGTCGATCAGCTTGCGGGTGTAGGCATGCTGCGGCGCGCCGAACACGGTCTGCACCGCGCCCTCCTCCACCAGGCGGCCGTGCTCCATGACGGCCACGCGGTCGGCGAAGCGGCGCACCAGGTTCAGGTCGTGGGTGATCATCAGCACTGCCATGCCGTAGCGCTGCTGCAGGCTGTCGAGCAGGTCGAGGATCTGCACGCGCAGCGTCACGTCCAGCGCGGTGGTCGGCTCGTCGGCCAGCAGCAGGCGCGGCTTGCAGGCCAGCGCCATGGCGATCATGGCGCGCTGCCGCTGGCCGCCGGAGAGCTGGTGCGGAAAGGCCCGCGCGCGGCGGGCCGGCTCCGGCACGCCCGTGTCGGCCAGCAACTGCACCGCGGCCTCGTGCGCGGCGCGGGCGTCCAGGCCCTCGTGCAGGCGCAGCACCTCGGCGATCTGGTCGCCGACCGGGTAGAGCGGGTTCAGGGCCGTCATCGGCTCCTGGAAGATCATGGCGATCTCGCGGCCCCGGATGGCGCGCAATTCGCGCTCAGGCAAGGCCAGCAGGTCGCGCGGCGGCTCGCCCGCCAGCCAGGCCTGCCCGCTCACCTGGGCATCGGGCACCAGCCGCAGCAGGCTGAGCGCCGTGACCGTCTTGCCCGAGCCGGACTCGCCCACCAGCGCCAGCTTCTCGCCGGGCGCCAGTTCGAAATCGACGCCATGCACCACCGGCTTGCCGCCGAAGGCGATGCGCAGGTCCTTCACACGCAGGAGAGCTTCGGCCATGGCTCAGGTCTTCCGCGGGTCCATGGCGTCGCGCAGCGCGTCGCCCATGAAGGTCAGCAGCATCAGCGTCACCACCAGCACGCCGAAGGTGGACAGCGAGATCCACCAGGCGTCGATGTTGGCCTTGCCCTGGTTGAGCAGTTCGCCCAGCGACGGCGTGCCCGGCGGCACGCCCAGCCCCAGGAAGTCGAGCGAGGTCAGTGCCAGGATGGCCGCGCTCATGCGGAAGGGCAGGAAGGTGACGACGGGCACCAGGCTGTTGGGCAGGATGTGGCGCCACATGATGGCCACGTTGCCCACGCCCAGGGCCCGGGCCGCGCGCACGTAGTCCATCTGCCGGTTGCGCAAAAACTCGGCCCGCACGTAGTCCGACAGCCCCATCCAGCCGAAGAGCGACAGCAGCACCAGCAGCAGCGCCACGCTGGGCGCGAAGATGGCGCTGAAGATGATCAGCAGGTACAGCTCGGGCATGGAGCCCCAGATCTCGATGAAGCGCTGGAAGGCCAGGTCGGTCCTGCCGCCGAAGAAGCCCTGGATGGCGCCGGTGACCACGCCCAGCACCACGCCGATGGCCGTGAGCGCCAGCGCGAACAGCACGCTCACCCGGAAGCCGTAGATCAGCTGCGCCAGCAGGTCGCGGCCGCGGTCGTCGGTGCCCAGCAGGTTCTCGGACGAGGGCGCCGCCGGGTTGGGCCGGCTGGCGAAGTAGTTGAGCGTGCGCGGGCCATAGGGATTGGGCGCGTAGATGGCCCAGTTGGCGCCCTGGGTGATGCGCTCGCGGATGAAGGGGTCGAGGTAGTCGGCCGGCGTCTCGAAGTCGCCGCCGAAGGTCTTCTCCGAATGGTCGGTCAGCACCGGGAAGTACAGCCGCCCCTCGTAGCGCACCACCAGCGGCCGGTCGGACGACAGCACCTCGGCGAACAGGCTCAGCACCACGAGCACGGTGAAGAGCACCAGGCTGACGAAGCCCAGCCGGTTGCGGCGGAAGCGCCGCCAGGCACGGCGGCCGGGCGACAGCGGGACGGAAGGCGCGGAGGGCTCGCTCATGCTCAATCGAACTTCACGCGCGGATCCACCCACACGTAGCACAGGTCGCTGATCAGCTTGGTCACCAGGCCGATCAGCGTGAAGAGGTAGAGCGTGCCCAGCACCACGGGATAGTCGCGGCGGATCACGCTCTCGTAGCTCAGCAGGCCCAGGCCGTCGAGCGAGAACAGCGTCTCGATCAGCAGCGAGCCGGTGAAGAAGGCGCCGATGAAGGCCGCCGGGAAGCCGGTGATGATGGGGATGAGCGCGTTGCGCATCACGTGCTTCCAGAGGATCTGCTTCTCGCGCAGACCCTTGGCGCGGGCCGTCAGCACGTACTGCTTGCGGATCTCCTCCAGAAAGGCGTTCTTGGTCAGCATGGCCGTCACGGCGAAGCTGCCGAGCACCATGGCCGTCACGGGCAGCACGATGTGCCACAGGTAGTCGACGATGCGCGCGCCCCACGACAGCTGCGCCCAGTTGGCCGACGTCAGCCCGCGCAGCGGGAACCACTGCAGCTGCCCGCCGAACACCACCAGCAGCGCGACGCCGAGCACGAAGCCGGGAATCGCATAGCCGATCAGCACGATGAGCGTGGTGACGAAGTCGAAGCGCGAGCCCGCCCGCACCGCCTTGGCCACGCCCAGCGGCACCGCGATCAGGTAGCTGATGAAGAAGGTCCACAGCCCCAGGCTGATCGAGACCGGCAGCTTCTCCTTCACCAGTTCCCACACGGCCTTGCGCTGGTAGAAGCTCTGGCCGAGGTCGAAGGTGGCGAAGGCCTTGAGCATCTGCCAGAAGCGCTCGACCGGCGGCTTGTCGAAGCCGTAGAGGGCGCGGATTTCGTTGACCTGCTGCGCACTCAGGCCCTGCCGGCCGCGGTAGGCGGAGCCGCCGGCCGACGGCCCTTCGCCGCCCGCGGCGCGGCCCTGCAACTGCGACACCATCTGCTCCACCGGCCCGCCAGGCACGAACTGGATGACGACGAAACTCACCAGCAGCACGCCGAACAGCGTCGGCACCATCAGCAGCAGGCGTTTGAGGATGTAGCTGCCCATGGCGCCTTATTTGTTGCGGGCCGACGGCCACCAGGTGGCGGCGGCCCAGGTGTCAGGCTCGTAGTACGGCGGGATGACCGGCGGCAGCACGAAGCCCGCCGGCCGGTAGCCGACCAGGAAAGAACTGCTGTACCACTGCGGAATGCCGTAGTAGCCGGTCGTGAGTATCCGGTCGAGTGCGCGCATGGCCGTGCCCAGCTGCTCGCGCGTGGTTGCGGCCAGCGCGTGCCGGATCAGCGCGTCCACCGCCGGATCCTTCAGGCCCCAGTAGTTGGCCGAGCCATGCGTGCCCGCCGCCTCCGAGCCGAAGTACTCCAGCAACTCGCTGCCGGGCGTGGTGCGTGCCGGGATGCGGATGCTGCCGAGCTCGAAATCGAAGTCGTCCATGCGTTGCTGGTAGAGCGCCCCGTCGACGTTGCGCACGGTCATCTGGATGCCCAGCTTGGCCATGGCGGCCTGCATGGGCAGCACCAGCCGCACGCCGGAGGGCTGGGCATTGAGGAACTCCACGGTGAAGGCCTCGCCCTTGGCGTTGCGCAGCGCCCCATCGCGGTAGGTCCAGCCGGCCTCGGCCAGCAGCGCGCGCGCCTTGCGCAGGTTCTCGCGCAGGCTGGACGGCGGCGCGGTGCTGGGCGATGCCGGCACGGGTCCGAAGACCTCGGGCCGCAGCTTGTCGCGCAGCGGCTCCAGCAGTGCCAGTTCGTCGGGGCCCGGCGCGCCCTTGGCCTGGAAGTCGCTGTTGGGAAACCAGCCCTGCACCCGCGTGTAGATGCCGTAGAACAGCTGGCGGTTGAGCCATTCGAAGTCCATCGTCAGGCCCAGCGCCTGTCGCACCCGCACGTCCTGGAACTTGGGATTGCGCAGGTTGAAGATGTAGCCCTGGTAGTCGCCCGGCGCGCCGCTCGGGAACACCTGCTTCTTGACCTCGCCGCTGTCGAAGGCCCGGCCGGTGTACTGACGCGCCCAGTTGCGCGAGATGAATTCACGCTTGAGGTCGTACTCGCCCGCCTTCAGGCCCTCGAAGCGGGCCGTGTCGTCGAGGTAGAGCTTGTAGGTGATGCGGTCGAAGTTGTACTGGCCGCGGCGCACGGGAAGGTCGCGGCCCCAGTAGTTCTTGTCGCGCACATAGGTAATGTCACGCCCCAGGCGCGCGCTGGACGGCTGGTAAGGCCCCGAGCCGATGGGCAGCTCGGTGATGACCTGGTCGAAGGGCTTGCCCTTGCCCCAGCGCGGGCTGAAGACCGGGATGCCGCCGGCCAGAAGCGGCAGTTCGCGGCTGTCCGAATCGAAGTCGAAGCGCACCGTGCGCTCGCCCACCGCCTTGACGCTGCGGATGCCGGCCAGCAACGTGCGGAACTGCGGCGATGCCTGCTTGCTGATGAGCGTGCGCCAGGAATAGACCACGTCTTCGGCCAGAACGGGCTGCCCATCGCTGAAGCGCGCCTCGGGCCGCAGGCGGAACACGGCCGAGCGATGGTCCGGCGCCACCTCCACGTCCTCGGCCAGCAGACCGTAGGCCGTGGACGGCTCCTCGAGATTGCCGATGAGCAGCGATTCGAAGACCAGGTCCGTGAGGCCCGCAGGCGCCGTGCCCTTGAGGGTGAAAGGATTGAACTTGTCGAACTGCGTGACGGCAATGGGCGGCACCAGCCGGATCTCGCCACCCTTGGGCGCGTCCGGATTGACGTAGTCGAAGTGGGTGAAGCCCGCCGGGTACTTGATGTCGCCGAACTGGGCATAGGCGTGCGCACCCCAGGCGGGCAGCGCCGCAACCAGAAGGGCCGGGAGCAGCCAGAGTCGCATGCGAGAATTCTGCCCAAGTTTTTCTCAAGGCAGACCCATGGGCTTTCTCAGCGGCAAGAAACTTCTGATCACCGGCGTCCTCTCCAACCGTTCCATCGCCTACGGCATTGCCAAGGCCTGCCATGCGCAAGGGGCCGAACTGGCCTTCAGCTACGTGGGCGAGCGCTTCAAGGACCGCATCACCGAGTTCGCTGCCGACTTCGATTCCAAGCTGGTCTTCGACTGCGACGTGGGCGACGACGCCCAGATTGCCAAACTCTTCGAAGACCTGTCGCAGACCTGGCCCAGGTTCGACGGCTTCGTGCACAGCATCGGCTTCGCGCCGCGCGAGGCCATCGCCGGCGACTTCCTCGAAGGCCTGTCGCGCGAGGCCTTCAAGATCGCGCACGACATCAGCGCCTACAGCTTCCCGGCCATGGCCAAGGCGGCCCTGCCCTACCTCAACGACCAGGCCGCGCTGCTCACGCTGACCTACCTGGGCGCCGTGCGCGTGGTGCCCAACTACAACACCATGGGCCTGGCCAAGGCCAGCCTCGAAGCCTCGGTGCGCTACCTGGCCGGCTCGCTGGGCCCGAAGGGCGTGCGCGTCAACGGCATCAGTGCCGGCCCCATCAAGACGCTGGCCGCCAGCGGCATCAAGGGCTTCGGCAAGCTGCTGCCCGCCGTGGCGGCCGTGTCGCCCATCCGCCGCAACGTGACCATCGACGACGTGGGCAACGTCGCGGCCTTCCTGCTGTCCGACCTCGCCGGCGGCGTGACCGCCGAGATCACCTACGTGGACGGCGGCTTCAGCAACGTGGTCGGCGGCATCGACGAGCCGGCCGAAGGCTGACCCGGCCGCCGGTCCACGGCCCATCGATGCAGCGCCGCGCATTCCTGCTGACGGCGTTCGCGGCGACGCTGGCCGCGCCGGCATGGAGCGCACCGCCCGCCCTGATGCTGGCGGAGGTGTGGCGCCCGGGCATGCCGCTCGCCGGCTACTGGGTCAGCGAAAAGTACGACGGCGTACGCGGCTACTGGGACGGCCGCGCGCTCTGGACGCGCGGCGGCGAGCGCATCTTCGCGCCCGCCTGGTTCACCGCCAACTGGCCCGCCGTGCCCATGGATGGCGAACTGTGGGCCGGGCGCGGACGCTTCGAGCAGGCGTCGGGCGCCGTCCGCAGCCAGGTGCCCGATGACACCGAATGGCGGGGCCTGCGCTTCATGGTCTTCGACCTGCCCCGCCAGGGCGGCGACTTCGACCAGCGCCTGGCCGCGCTGCAGCGCCTGCTTCCCGTGCCCGATGCACCCTGGCTGCAGGCCGTGCCGCAGGAACGGGCCACCACGCCGGCGGCCCTGCGGCAGCGGCTGAACGCGGTGGTGCACGCCGGCGGCGAGGGCCTGATGCTGCACCGGGGCGCCTCGCTCTACGGCGCGGGGCGCAGCGCCGACCTGCTCAAGGTCAAGCCCTACGACGATGCGGAGGCCGTGGTGCTGGCCCATCTGCCCGGCCGGGGCCGCCACCAGGGGCGCATGGGCGCGCTGCAGGTGCGCACGCCACAGGGCGTGGTGTTCCGCCTCGGCGGCGGCTTCACCGACGCGCAGCGCGACGACCCGCCGCCGGTGGGCAGCACCGTCACCTACCGCTACAACGGCTTCAGCGCGCAGGGCGTGCCGCGCTTCGCCCGCTTCCTGCGGGTGCGCGAGGAGCGCTGAGCGTCGTGCAGTCGCCGCCGCCCCTTCCGCCTTCCGAGTCCGATCCGGCGAGCCCACGGCCGCTGCGCGGCTTGGCACGCTGGCTGATGATGGCGCTGGCGGTCGTCGCCCTGGTGCTCGCGGTCGCAGGGGTGATCCTGCCCGGCCTGCCCACCACGCCCTTCGTGCTGCTGGCGGCCTGGGCGGCGGCGCGGAGCTCGCCGCGCCTGGCGGGTTGGCTCGAAGCGCACCGGCTCTTCGGCCCGCTGATCCGCAACTGGCGCAGCGGCGGGCGGGTCAGCCGGCGCGCCAAACGCAGCGCGGCCGCCGCGATGGCGGTGTGTGCGGTGCTGCTGCTGTGGCTGTCGCCTTCGCGCTGGGGCGCCGCGGCCGGCATCGTCGCCATGGCCTGCGTGCTGGTGTGGCTCTGGCGTCGGCCGGAGCCCTGAAGCCCCTGCCGGCCGGTGCACCATCACCGGCGACGGCCATTCAGGCAGTCGGCCGCTCGCCCCGTGCCAGACGCGCGTCGATGTCGTCCAGCACCGGCATCAGGTCCGCCACGCTGTCGATCACGTAATGCGCGCCGGCCGCCTTCAGCTCTGCGGTGGCGCGTTCACGCACGGCCTGCTGCTCTACCGCGCCGAGCGCCTGCCAGTCGGCGAGGCTGAAACCCGCCGCATTGCCGCTGATGGCCAGGCCCACGGCCCAGGTGCCCGCATTCAAACCTTCCTGCACGCCCACGCCCGTGTCGTCCACCTTGACCACCGTGTGCGCCGGCCACACGCCCAGGTCGGCGAAGCAGCGGTACATCATGAGCGGCGAGGGCCGGCCGGCCGCCAGGTCGCCGGCGCAGACCAGGTTGTCCGGCACGTAGCCGCCCGCGGCGGCGATGCGGGTGACCACCTCCATGATCGGCCGGTTGTAGCCGGTGGTGGAACCGATGCGCAGGCCGCGCGCACGGGCCGCGGCCACGGCCGCCAGCGCGCCGGGAATGAAGTCGCAGAAGTCCGGCACCACGGCGGCATTCATCGGCGTGAACACCTCGTAGAGCTCGTCGATGTCGGCGCGCGTGAAGCCGCGGCCGAAGCGCTCGGCCCACTGGGCCGCGACGGCCGGCAGCTGGCTGAGCGCGTGGATGTGGTCCCACTTGGCCATGCCCATGGGGCCGCGGGCCTCGGCGATGCTCAGCGTGATGCCGTAGCGCTCGAAGAGCCGCACGAAGGCGCCCATCGGCGCGCGGGAGCCGAAGTCGATGATGGTGCCGGCCCAGTCGAAAACGACGGCCTGGAGTCGGGAGTGATCGGTCATGGCAAGCGAGGAATGACGAAACGGCGCGCGACGGCCGGTTGCGGATGAATCGAAGGAAGGGGCCACCGGCGTGCAGCCCTGCAGCTACCAGCTGGCAAAGACTTCCTCCGCGATGCCGAAGGCCGTGCTGGCGCCGGTGCCGCTGGTGACCACCACCAGCCGCGTGGCGTCGTCCGGCGCATCGATCAGGCAGTCGGTGCTGGGCGAGGAGGGATAGGTGCCCACCCAGCGCTGGGTGACGGTGTAGTCGGGCAGCTTGAGCGCCTCTTGCATGTGGCGCAGCATCAGCGCATCCACGTGCGTGTCGGCAAAGGGTTCGAGCACCGGGCCGTAGTGGTGGGAATCGCCCACCACCAGCGAGCCATCGGCGCTCTGCACCACGATCAGGTGGATGCCGTGGGCGAGCGACTCGCCCTCCTCCGCCTCCAGCTGCGCACGCAGCGCCTGGGCCGCCGGCAGCTGGCTGTAGCCGTGGTAGCGCACGAGGCTGAGGTCGGCCATGACCGAACCGGGCAAGTGAAAGCCCGCCGGCGGCTGCACGCGCAGCATGTGCAGCTGGCACAGCCGCAGCCCGTGCGGCGCCAGACGCTCGGCGAACAGGCCGTTCAGCTCGATGTTGGTGCAGACGGCCACGCGCTCCGCCTGCAGCAGCGCCCGCGAGGTGCGCACGCGCGGCGTGGCCACCTCCATGACCTGCTCGCCGAAGCGGAAGACCACGCCGTGCGCCTCGGCCAGCCAGGCCGCGAGCAAGCCGATGGCGGTGCGCGATTCCACGCGTGCCTCGTGCGGGCTGTGGAGCACCGCGCGCGCCGGGCCGTGGTGGCTGTCCAGCCGCAGGGCGGGCGCGCGACGGGCGGCCTCGGCCACGTCCAGCAGTTCGCAGCCGGCGGCCATCTCGGTGGCCATGAACTGCTCGAGCACGGCCAGTGCCTTGTCGCGGAAGGCCGTGAGATACAGGCCGCGGTGGACGATGTCGATGCCCGCCTGCGGTGCCACCGCGCCCCACACCTCGCGGGCGCGGCGCGCGCGGCGCCAGGTGTCGCCGGCGCCCTGCCCCGTGACGGTGAGGAAGCCGAAGTTGCGGATGGAGGCGCCGATGCAGGCCGCGTCCTTCTCGACGACGCAGACCTTGAGGCCCCGCTGCGCCGCGGTATAGGCATGCGCCAGCCCGACGATGCCGGCGCCGACGACGATGAGGTCGAAGTGGGTGTTGCTCATGAGGAGGGAATTCAGCGCCGGCGCCAGCGTTGGGTGCGCCGTTCGACCCAGCGGCCCAGCAGCAGGTACAGCAGCGTGACCACGGCCGAGGTGCCGGCGATCAGCACCGCCATGGCGGCCGCCGCACCGGTGTCGCCGGCCTCGTCCAGGTTGAGGATGGCGACCGACGCCAGCCGCGTGTCGGGCGAATACAGGAACACCACCGCCGAGATGGTGGTCATGGCGTTGATGAAAAAGTAGCGCGACACGTCCAGCAGCACCGGCAGGCAGATGGGCAGCGTGACCCGGCGCAGCGTGGTGAACATCGACACCTTCAGCGAGGCCGACACGGCCTCGAACTCGCCGTCGATGGCCTTCAGCGCCGTCACCATGGTCAGGTGGCCCGTGGTGTAGAAGTGCACCACCGTGCACAGCACCAGCAGCGCCAGGGTCTGGTAGAGCCCGTTGAGGGGGTTCCACGGCGCGTTGAAGAAGAAGATGTAGCCCAGGCCCAGCACCAGGCCGGGCACGGCCATGGGCAGCATGGCCATCAGCCGCACCACAGGCCGCAGTGCGTCCAGCCCCCGCGTCTTCTCGAGCACCCAGGCGCCCAGGAACACCAGTACCGTGCCCGCCACGGCCGTGCAGGCGGCCAGCAGCACGCTGTTGAGCACCGCACCGCCCAGCTCTGCATCGACGATGCCGGCGGTGTAGTGGTCCAGGCTGGGCGTCAGGTTGTAGGGCCAGAATTTGGCGAAGGAGGCGAACACCGCCATGCCGAACATGGCCAGCATGAGTGCGCACACCAGCAGGCAGTAGGCCGTCATCGCAGCGTCGAAGCCGCGCGCGGGCCGCGGCACCAGCGCCACGGCCCGGGCGCCCAGCATCGCGGTCTGGCGACGCTGCACGAAATGGTCCACCGCGAAGGTGAAGGCCGCCGGCGCCAGCAGCAGCAGTGCCACCACCGCGCCGCGCTGGAAGTCCTGCTGGCCGATCACCAGCTTGAACACGTCGGTGGCCAACACGTTGAAGTTGCCGCCCACCACCTTGGGAATGCCGAAGTCGGTGATGACCAGGGTGAAGACCACCAGCGAGGCCGAGATCAGCCCGTACTTGGCGCCCGGCAGCGTGATGGTGAAGAAGCGCCGCACGGTGCGCGTGCCCATGGCGTCCGCCGCCTCGTACAGCCGTGCGTCGGCCAGCGACAGGGCCGTGACCAGGATCATGAGCGCATGCGGAAAGGTGGCGAAGCATTCGGCCAGCACGATGCCGGGTGCGCCGTAGATGCCGTCGAAGCCCAGCGCCTGCCACAGTCCGCGCGCCGCGCCCTGGTTGCCGAACCAGTAGATCAGCGAGATGGCCGACAGCAGCGAGGGCGCGAGCAGCGGCAGCAGCGTGATGCTGCGCAGCAGTCCCTTGGCCGGCATGCAGCTGCGCGTGAGCGCATAGGCGAAGGCGAAGGCCAGCGGAATGACGATGACGGTCACCAGGGCCGACACCCAGACGCTGTTCCACAGGCTGCCGAGCAGCGCGGGCGAGGCCAGGTAGCTGCGGAAGTGCTGCCAGCCGGATCGGCCTTCGGCCTCCTGCAGGGCCTGCGACAGGATGGCGCCCAGCGGCAGCAGCAGGCCGACGAGCAGCAGCAGGGCCACGGCGACCAGCACGCCGTGCGCGGCGCGCTCGGTCCAGTGCACCTGCAGCCGCACGGGCGGAAGACGGACGGCGGCTTCCATGGTCAGAAGGTGTGAATGAATCGGGCATGGCCGAGCGGGCTGCGAAAACGCGCCCAATCAAGGCGCAACGCGCAGCCATAGCTCGGGCTATGGCGAGCATTTGCAACGCCGAGTGGGCGTGTTTTGGCAGGACGAGCGGACATGGCGGGTTCGTTCATACCTTCTCAAACCTCGGGGGCCGCGAAGACGCGCAGGCGGTCCAGCCGCAGGGCGAAGCGCAGGCGACGCCCCTCCTGCACGCCGAACTCGTCCATCTGGTTGAGCGAGAACTGCATCTGCAGCGGCCCGGGCAGGCCATCCACCACCAGCTCGGCCAGGCAGTTGCCGCCCAGGAACTCGATCTGCGCCACGGTGCCGGTGCACAGGCCGGGATGGTCGGGCGCGAAGCCGGTCATCGCCCGGTCTTCGGGCCGCAGATAGAGCATCACCGGCCGGCCCGGCCGGAAGTCGGCGCCGTGGTCCGCATCGACCTGCCAGCGCCGGTCGCCGCAGCGGAACCAGCGCTCGCCCTCGGCCACGGCCGGCAGGCGGTTGACCTTGCCGACGAATTCAGCCACGAAGGGCGTGGCCGGCTCGCGGTACACCTGCAGCGGCGTGCCCACCTGCTCGATGACGCCATGGTTCATCACCACGATGCGGTCGGCGATGGACAACGCCTCTTCCTGGTCGTGCGTCACCATGATGGTGGTGACGCCCAGCCGCCGTTGCAGGGCACGGATCTCGTTGCGCAGGTGCACGCGCACGATGGCATCGAGCGCGGACAGCGGCTCGTCCAGCAGCAGCAGCCCGGGCGAGGCCGCCAGCGCACGCGCCAGGGCCACCCGCTGTTGCTGGCCGCCCGACATCTGCGCCGGGTACTTGGCGCCACTGCCGGGCAGGCCGACGAGCTGTAGCAGTTCGTCGACCCGTGCCGCGATCTCCCGGCGGGGCCGCCGCTGGTTGACCAGGCCGTAGGCCACGTTGTCGGCGATGCTCAGATTGGGAAAGAGCGCATAGGACTGGAACACGATGCCGTAGTCCCGCCGCGCCGGCGGCAGCCGCGAGATGTCAACGCCGCCCTGCGCTAGGCGGCCGCCCGTCTGCACCTCCAGCCCCGCAATGATGCGCAGCAGCGTGGTCTTGCCGCAGCCGGAGGGGCCGAGGAAGCACACCAGCTCGCCCTGCGCGATCTCCAGGTCGATGGACTCCAGCGCCGTGAAGGCGCCGAAGCGTTTGTGGACGCCTTCCAGCCGCAGGTAGGCGGGCCGCTCCGTGGCCTCCACCAGGGACAGCGGCGCCGGCGCAGCACCCACGCTGCGCTCGGCCGCATAGGCGCGCGCCGGCGCGTTCATCACTTCTTCGCCTCGCTCTTGGCGTCGTAGCGGCGCGTCCACTCGGCCAGGATGCGCTCGCGGTTCACGGCGGACTTTTCGAAGTCCATCTTGACCAGTCGTGCCTCGTAGTCGTCGGGAATGCCGGCCAGCTTGGGTGCCACGCCGGGCTGCGCCGTCAGGGCGAAGTTCTTGCCGTAGAGCAGCATCGCGTCCTTGGACGTGGCCCAGTTCGCCAGCTTCTTCGCGGCCTCCAGCTTCCTGGTGCCCTTGTAGATGCCGATGGCTTCCAGGTCCCAGCCCAGGCCCTCCTTGGGGAACACCAGTTCGATGGGCGCGCCCTTGGCCTTGTTGGTGTAGCCGCGGTATTCGAAGGAGATGCCCGCCACGTACTCGCCGGCCGCGGCCATGTTGCAGGGCTTGGAACCGGAGTGCGTGTACTGCGCGATGTTGTCGTGCAGGGCGTCCATGTACTTCCAGCCGCCGCCCTTGCCGTTGTCGTCGCCCCAGAGCTGCAGCCAGGCCGCGACGTCGAAATAGCCGGTGCCCGACGAGGCCGGATTGGGCATCACCACCTGGCCCTTGTACTCGGGCTTGGTGAGGTCCTTCCAGCTGGTGGGGACGGGAATGTTCTTCTTCTTGGCCTCGACCGTGTTGAAGCAGACGACGGCGCCGAACACATCCATGCCCACCCAGGCGGGCGGGTTCTTCTTGTCGCGGTACTGCGGCATGACCGCATCGAGGTTGAGCGGCGCATAGGGCTCGAGCATGCCCTGCTTGTCGAACAGCGCCATGCTGGAGGCCGCCACGCCCCACACCACGTCCGCCTGCGGGTTGGCCTTTTCGGCCAGCAGCTTGGCGGTGATGACGCCGGTGGAGTCGCGCACCCACTTGATCTCAATGTCGGGCTCCACCTTGTTGAAGGCGGTCTGGTAGGCCTTGAGCTGGTCGGTCTCCAGCGCGGTGTAGACCGTCAGCTGGGTTTTCTGCGCGAAGGCCGCGCCGGTGGCGGCCAGGCCGATCAGGGCGGTGGCGATGGTCTTGACGGAAAAGTGCATGAGCAGGCTCCTCGGGAAATGACCGGGCGAATGTGCCGCCGCGAAACGACATCTTCGTGACACGGTCGCCAAGCAAAATCAGGGCCTGCTTCGTCACTTTGTCTATTGTCATTCGTAGATCGTAGACAATCTTCACTCTGAAACCTACCATCGCGCCATGCCCGCCGCCCCCGCCAAGAAGGTCTCCACCCATCCCGTCATCGCACAGCTTCAGTGCCATTCGCTCGCGAATGTGGTGCAGACGGAGATCGAACGCCTGATCCTGGACGGCACGCTGGGCCCCGGCGCCAAGCTCACCGAGGCCACGCTGGCCGACCAGCTGGGCGTGTCGCGCGGACCGGTTCGCGAGGCCTTCCGCATGCTGGAGGAAGGCGGCCTGGTGCGCACCGAGAAGAACCGCGGCGTCTTCGTGCGCGACGTGCCCATCGAGGAAGCGCTGGAGATCTTCGAGGTGCGCGCGGTGATGGACCTCTACGTCGGCCGCAAGCTGGCCGAGACCGCCACCCCGGCCCAGGTGCGCGAACTGCGCCAGCTGGTGGAAGCCATGGACCAGGCCGTGAAGGCCGGCGATGCCAAGGACTACCACCGCTTCAACCTCGCCTTCCACGACCGCCTGCTCGAGCTGGCGGGCAACGCCAAGCTGGTGGCCACCTACCGCAAGCTGGTGAACGAGCTGTCGCTGTTCCGCCGCCAGAACCTCAACGACGAGTCGATGGCGGTGTATTCCCGCGAGCACCGTGCCATCCTCAAGGCCATTGCCTCGGGCGACCCCGATGCGGCCGGGCAGGCCATGTACCAGCATGTGATGAACAGCCGCGAACGCACGCGCGCGCATTTCGAGAAGAAGCGCCACGCCGCCGCGGCAGCCGCTTCCTGAGGCCCTCATGGTCACGCTGAACGACATCGAGGCCCTGTTCGCCCGCCGCGGCGGCGAGCAGTACAGCGGCGAGCCCGTCACCCAGCTGCAGCATGCGCTGCAGACCGCCTGGCTGGCGGAGCAGGAGGAGGCGGACGACACGCTGGTCACCGCGGCGCTGCTGCACGACATCGGCCACCTGCTGAACGACCAGGGCCAGACGCCCACGCTGCGCGGCATCGACGACCGGCACCAGTTCCATGCCCTGCCCTTCCTGCGTGGGCTCTTCGATGCGCGCGTGCTCGACCCCATCGCCTGGCATGTGGATGCCAAGCGCTACCTCTGCGCCACGCGGCCGGACTACCGGGCCGCCCTGTCGGAAGATTCCCGGCGCAGCCTGGTGCTGCAGGGCGGCGTGTTCGACGATGCCCAGGCCGCGCTCTTCATCCAGCGGCCGCACGCCGCCGAGGCCGTGCGCCTGCGGCTGTGGGACGACCGCGCCAAGCAGGCGGACTGCGCCACGCCCGGCCTGCCCCACTACCTCGCAAGGGCGCGCCGCTGCGTGACCGCGCTTCCGGGCGCCTCGGCCGCGCCCGCATGACACTGACCGGTCCGGTCGTCCTGGCCGTCCTGTTCGCCGCCCTGCTCCATGCGAGCTGGAATGCGCTGATCAAGTCCGCCACCGACAAGTCGCTGGACACGGCCCTGATCCACAGCCTAGGGCTGGTCGCCGCCCTGCCCATCCTGCTGTTCACGGGCCTGCCGGCAGCCGCGTCGTGGCCCTACCTGGCGACGTCCACGGTCATCCACGTCGGCTACTACGTCGCGCTGTCTGGCGCCTACAAGCACGGCGACCTGGGACTGGCCTATCCGGTGATGCGCGGCAGCGCGCCGCTGCTGGTGGCGCTGAGCAGCCTGGCGGTGATGGGCGAGCGGCTGTCCAGCCTGGCCTGGCTGGGCGTGGCGGGCATCTGCGCCGGCGTGCTCACGCTCGGCCTGTCGCGCGGCCATGGGCAGCCGGGCGGCCACCGCGGCAAGGCCCTGGGCTTCGCGCTCGCCAACGCCTGCATCATCGCGCTCTACACCGTGGTCGACGGCCTGGGCGTGCGCGCCAGCGGCAATGCGGCGGCCTACGTCGGGCTGCTCTTCGTCTTCGACGGCCTGCCCTTCCTGGCCCTCGTGATGTGGCGCCGCGGCCCGCAGGGCCGGCCCGCGGCACTGCGCTACATGGCCGGACGGCTGCACGTCGCGTGGCTGGGCACGCTGGCCTCCCTGGCGAGCTACGGCATCGCGCTGTGGGCCATGACGCGGGCGCCGGTGGCGGTGGTGGCCGCGCTGCGCGAAACCTCGGTGCTCTTCGCGGCCCTCATCGGCACGCTGTGGCTGCGCGAGCGCTTCGGCCTGCAGCGCGCCATCGGCACCGCCGTGGTGGTGGCGGGCGTGATGGCGCTGCGCTTCGGCTGAGCGCCACGCGCTCTGCCGCAGCGGTCCGGGCTCAGCGCTTGACGCAGTCGGCGTAGTAGCGCTTCTTGCCCTTCTCGTCGATGCGGGCCACCAGGCCGTGGATGTCGGTTTCGAAGCCGGGGCACTCCAGGTTGAACTGGCGCGCGAACTTCAGGTAGTCCACGATCTTCTTGTTGAAGACCTCGCCCGGGATCAGCAGCGGAATGCCGGGCGGGTACGGCGTGATCAGGCTGGTGGTGATGCGGCCTTCCAGGTGGTCGATCTCCACCCGCTCCGTCTTGCGGTGCGCGATGTGGGCGAAGGCCTCGCTGGGCTTCATCGCCGGCTCCAGGTCCGACAGGTACATCTCGGTCGTCAGGCGGGCGATGCCGTACTTGGCATACAGCTCGTGCACCCGCTGGCACAGGTCGCGCAGGCCCATGCGCTCGTAGATGGGATGCTGCTGGCAGAACTCCGGCAGGATGCGCCACATCGGCTGGTTGCGGGCGTAGTCGTCCTTGAACTGCTGCAGCGCGGTCAGCAACGTGTTCCAGCGGCCCTTGGTGATGCCGATGGTGAACATGATGAAGAAGCTGTAGAGGCCCGTCTTTTCCACGATCACGCCATGCTCCGCGAGGAACTTGGTGACGATGCTGGCCGGGATGCCGGTGGGCGCGAACTTGCCGTCCAGGTCCAGGCCGGGCGTGACCACGGTGGACTTGATCGGGTCCAGCATGTTGAAGCCGTCGGCCAGCTTGCCGAAGCCGTGCCAGTTGCGCGCCCCGTTCTTCTTGCCGCCGTTGCCGCTGCGGCTCTCGCCCTTGATGATCCAGTCGTCGGCGCGGCCGATGCCTTCCTCGACCAGGTGCTCCGGGCCCCAGACCTTGAACCACCATTCGTCCTTGCCGAATTCCTCTTCCACCTTGCGCATGGCGCGGCGGAAGTCCAGCGCTTCGAGGATGCTCTCTTCCACCAGCGCGGTGCCGCCGGGCGGCTCCATCATGGCCGCGGCCACGTCGCAGCTGGCGATGATGGCGTACTGCGGACTGGTGGACGAATGCATCAGGTAGGCCTCGTTGAAGAGGTCCCGGTCCAGCTGGCGGTTCTGCGAATCCTGCACCAGCACATGGCTGGCCTGGCTGATGCCGGCCAGCAGCTTGTGCGTGGACTGCGTGGCGAACACCAGCGATTCCTTGGGCCGCGCGCGGCGCTTGCCCATGGCGTGGTACGGCCCGTAGAACGGGTGGAAGGCGGCATGCGGCAGCCAGGCCTCGTCGAAATGCAGCGTGTCGACGTAGCCGTCGAGCAGGCCCTTGATGGTCTCGGTGTTGTAGATCACGCCGTCGTAGGTGGACTGCGTGAGCGTCAGCACGCGCGGCTTGACCTTGTCGGCGTCCACGTCCTTGAGCAACGGGTTGGCGCGGATCTTGGCCTTGATGGCCTCGGGCTCGAACTCGCTCTTGGGAATCGGCCCGATGATGCCGTAGTGGTTGCGCGTGGGCTTCATGAAGACCGGAATCGCGCCGGTCATGATGATCGCGTGCAGGATGGACTTGTGGCAGTTGCGGTCCACCACCACCACGTCGTCGGGCGCCACCGTGTGGTGCCACACCATCTTGTTCGACGTCGACGTGCCGTTGGTGACGAAGAAGCAGTGGTCGGCATTGAAGATGCGCGCCGCATTGCGTTCGCTGGCCGCCACGGGGCCCGTGTGGTCCAGCAACTGGCCCAGCTCTTCCACCGCGTTGCAGACGTCAGCGCGCAGCATGTTCTCGCCGAAGAACTGGTGGAACATCTGGCCAATGGGACTCTTGAGGAAGGCCACGCCGCCCGAGTGCCCCGGGCAGTGCCAGGAGTAGGAGCCGTCTTCCGCATAGTCGATCAGCGCCTTGAAGAACGGCGGCTGCACCGTCTCGAGGTAGCTCTTGGCCTCGCGGATGATGTGCTTGGCCACGAACTCCGGCGTGTCCTCGAACATGTGGATGAAGCCGTGCAGCTCGCGCAGGATGTCGTTGGGCAGGTGCCGGCTGGTCTTTGTCTCGCCGTAGATGTAGATCGGCACGTCGGTGTTCTTGCGCCGCACTTCGCCGATGAAGTTGCGCAGGTTCAGCACGGCCGGGTCGAGGTCCGGACCGATGCTGAATTCCTCGTCGTCGATCGACAGGATGAAGGCGCTGGCCCGGCTCTGCTGCTGCGCGAACTGCGACAGGTCGCCGTAGCTGGTCACGCCCAGCACCTCGAAGCCTTCGCTTTCGATGGCCTGCGCCAGGGCGCGGATGCCCAGGCCCGAGGTGTTCTCGGAGCGGAAGTCCTCGTCGATGATGACGATCGGAAAGCGGAATTTCATGGGCTGTCGGGCTCCGGCTTTTGGGGGGTGCGCAAAGAAGGCGCGAAGTGTAAGGAATCCAGATGACGGTCGCGTCACGCGGCGTGCCCCAGAATGTGGGGCTGTCCGCCACCCCTTCGCTGTAGGAACTCCGCCATGGCTCATTCGACTCTCTGGTGGTTGCTGGCCGGCGCGGCCGTCGCGCTGGAACTCGTCTCCGGCACCATCTACCTGCTGCTCACGGCCATCGCCTTCGCTGCGGCCGCCGTGTCCGCGCACCTGGGTGCGGCCGTGCCGGTGCAGTTGGTGGTGGCCGCGGCCGTCGGTGTGGCGACCGTGGGTGCCTGGTACCTCAAGCAGCGTGCCCGGCCCGCCGGGCCGCCGCCGCAGGCCAGCCCGGACATGAACCTGGACATCGGCGAGCGGGTGCAGGTCGACGGCTGGGGCGCCGACGGCACGGCGCTCGTGCGCCACCGCGGCGCGCAGTGGACGGCCGTGCTGCGCACGGGCAGCACCGGCTTGCCGGGCCCGCACCGCGTGGTCGAGTTGCAGGGCAACCGGCTGGTGCTGGAGCCGCTTTAAGAAGGTGTGAACGAACCCGCCATGTCCGCTCGTTCTGCCAAAACACGCCCACTCTGCGTTGCAAATGCTCGCCATAGCCCGAGCTATGGCTGCGCTTTGCGCCTTGATTGGGCGCGTTTTGGCAGCCCGCTCGGCCGCGCCGGATTCATTCCCACCTTCTGAGCCTGCACACTAAACACCGCCCTGCGGAACCTTCCAACCTCAACGCATCGAACCGCCATGGAAATCGCCATCGTCATCCTGGTCATCGCCGTCATCTTCATCTGGCAGTCCATCAAGTTCGTGCCGCAGCAGAACGCCTGGGTCCGCGAGCGGCTGGGCAAGTACCACAGCACCATGACGCCGGGACCGAACTTCCTGATCCCCTTCATCGACCGCGTGGCCTACAAGCACAGCCTGAAGGAGATTCCGCTCGACGTGCCCAGCCAGATCTGCATCACGCGCGACAACACGCAGCTGCAGGTGGACGGCATCCTGTACTTCCAGGTGACGGACCCGATGCGCGCGAGCTACGGCTCGTCCAACTACATCGTGGCCGTGACGCAGCTGGCGCAGACCTCGCTGCGCAGCGTGATCGGCAAGCTGGAGCTGGACAAGACTTTCGAGGAGCGCGACATCATCAATGCCCAGGTGGTGGCCGCCATCGACGAGGCAGCGCTGAACTGGGGCGTGAAGGTGCTGCGCTACGAGATCAAGGACCTCACGCCGCCCGCCGAGATCCTGCGCGCCATGCAGGCGCAGATCACCGCCGAGCGCGAGAAGCGCGCGCTCATCGCCGCTTCGGAGGGCCGCCGGCAGGAGCAGATCAACATCGCCACCGGTGAACGCGAGGCCTACATCGCCCGCTCCGAGGGCGAGAAACAGGCGGCCATCAACAACGCGCAGGGCGAGGCGGCGTCCATCACCGCGGTGGCCGAGGCCACGGCCGTGGCCATCGAGCGCATCGCCGCGGCCATCCGCCAGCCGGGCGGCGAGCAGGCAGTGCAGCTGAAGGTGGCCGAGCGCGCCGTCGATGCCTACAGCAAGGTCGCTGCCGATGCGAAGACCACGCTCATCGTGCCCAGCAACATGACCGACACCGCCGGCCTGATCGCTTCTGCGATGCAGATGGTGCGAACCGGCCGCAGCGGCACAAATCCGGGTTAGAATGGCGGGCTCCACGGAGCGGTGGATGAGTGGTTTAAGTCGCACGCCTGGAAAGCGTGTGTGGGTTAATAGCCCACCGCGGGTTCGAATCCCGCCTGCTCCGCCAGAGATCCTAGACCCGTTGTCACGCAACGGGTTTTTTCTTTTGGGCTTTCGACAGGGTGTCTTCCGGGGCGGGGCCCCATTCACTGGAAAGCTTGCGCCTGGGGCTCGCGTCGCATCGAGTTCTGCAGCCCCCCGGTGACCGCCACGGTCAGGCCCGTTCCAGCAACACCCTGCGCGTCGCTTCATCCGCAGGATAGAAGCACTCGAGCGTGAGTTCGGCCAATGTCACGTCGGTCGCCGTGCCGAAGACGCTGGTGGTCGACAGGAAGGACAGCACCCCCTCCCCGGCCGGATCGCGGACGACCAGCGGCACCGCGATCCGGGCAACCGGCCCGGGCGGATGGCGGCTGGCCGGACACGGCAATGCGCTCAACTCGTCGTGCAGCGCCGCAAGGACCGGATCGGCGCAGCGGTCGACCTCGCCTTTCAGTCGGGCCAGGACGTGGTGACGCCATTCGGCCAGGTTGACGATGGCGCCCGCAAGTCCGAGCGGATGGAGGGTGGCGCGCAGGACGTTGACGGGCGCCACCCGCAACTGCGGATCCGCACCGGCCAGCAGCGCCTCGGCCGCCGCGTTGGCGAGCACCAGATTCCAGTGGCGATCCACGGCCAGCGCGGGGAAGGGAGACTGCGCCGCCAGCACACCCTGGACCGCCGCCCGCGCGGCGGCCATGTCCGGCGCATCCATGGGGCTCTCGCGATGCACCGGGGCGAATCCGGCCGCGACCAGCAACTCGTTCTGCGCCCTGAGCGGCAGGGCCAGCGGCTCGGCCAGGCGCATCAGCAGGTCGCGGCTGGGCGATGCCCGCCCGCACTCAATGAAGCTGAGGTGCCGAGTCGACACCTCCGCCTCGCAGGCCAGATCGAGCTGGCTCAGCCGCCGTCTTGCACGCCAGTCGCGCAGCAGGCCGCCGACCGTGTGGGCTTGCGTCTCCATGTGCCCATGCTAGCGCGCAGGCGCCGCGCGCCCATTACCTCCGAGGTCATCGCTTTCCGCAGGCCGGTTCACCACACTGGATGTCCCTCAACCAGGAGCTGAACATGACCGATGCACACACCCTTGCCGATGACTATCTGGCCTTGTGGAACGACGCCGACGATGCCTCGCGCGGCCGTCGTCTCGCCGCGCGCTGGCGCACCGATGCCCGCTATGCCGACCCGATGATGCAGGGCGAAGGCCTCGACGGCATCGCCTCGATGATTTCGGCCGCCCGCGCGCAGTTCCCCGGGCATGCGTTCACCCGCCGCGGCACGCCGGACACGCACGGACGCTTCGTGCGCTTCTCCTGGTCGCTGGCGCCTGACGGCGGTGCCGCCGTGGCGGCGGGGACCGATGTCGTGCGCCTGGATGCCGACGGCCGCATCGCCGAGGTGATCGGCTTCCTCGATGGCGCCGCGGCATGAGCGGCGCCTTCATACCGCGCGGCGACGGCCACGCCCTGCATGTCCGCGACTGGGGCGACGGGCCCCCAGTGGTGCTGCTGGCCGGGTGGGCCATGGACGGCCGCATCTGGGGCGAGACCATGCTTGGCCTCAATGCCGCCGGGCTGCGCACCATCGCCTACGACCGAAATGGCCACGGCCGGTCCACCGACCGTCCCGGCTACGGCTACGACGCGCTCGCCGATGACCTGGCCGCCGTGCTGGAAGGCCTGGATCTGCGCGGCGTCACGCTGGTGGCCCATTCGGGCGCGGGCGGCGAGGCCATGCGCTACCTGGCGCGCCATGGTCGTGCGCGAGTGGCGCGGCTGATCCTCGTCGGCGCGACCGGTCCTCGCGTGATCGGCCAGGGAGGGATTACGGCCGAGATGGTGGCGTTGCTGTGCAGGCAGCTCGGCAGCGACCTGTCGGGCTGGATCGACGCCAACATCGACCCCTTCGCACCCGGCGCCTCCAGGCGCACCAACGACTGGATGGCCGCCATGGTGCTGGACTGCTCGCGGCGTGCGGTGGTCGAGTTCCAGCGGACCATCGCCCACAGCGACCTCTCGTCGGATGCGGCGGGGCTCGACGTGCCGGTCACCGTCATCCACGGCGATCGCGACGTTTCCGCCCCGCTGGACCTCAGCGGACGCGTCTACTCGGACATGATCCCAGGCGCAGAACTCGTCGTTTACGAGGGTGCGGCGCATGGCGTCATGGTGACGCATGCGGGCCGGCTGGCCGACGACATCGCGCGGCGGGCAACGCGATGATCGCGTCCAGCATCGCGCAGGCAACTGCACCGGGATGACGCGAGCGCGTGGCCTGCGTCCCACGTGCAAGTCATGGCCATGCACCGAAGTTGTCGGCTATCCGCCTGCATTGCCGCGCCGAGCAAGTCCGATCGCCCACGCCATTGCCCCAACGTTCCGCAGGCCGCATCGCCATAACTCATCTGAGGTATGTCAACTTCCCGTGTTTATGTAAACATTCGTTCACGTGTGAGCAAGGTTTATTGAACAGGAGTCCGGCGGGTGATGGTCGACGGGTGGTTGATGTGGGGATTGCTTTCCGCCTTCATCGGCGCGGTCGTGGTGGGCAGCGCGGCCGGGGCGGGCCTCAATGGCCGCACGGCCACGCTTTCCACGCTCGCGCGCAAGGGCCGCCGGCTGGACGCCGATGAAATCCAGGCGCTGGTGCGCACGGGCGCCCGCGTCGTGCGCTGGCATCCGGACGGTTGCTTCCAGAGCTGGACCAACCTGCCGCATGGACAACTGATCGCCAACAGCAACGACAGCATGACCTGGGGCCGCGGCCGATGGCAGCTCAAGGGCGAGACCTTGTGCGTGGAGATCGACTGGATCCATCGCGAGTCCGGCCTGACGGCCCACGAGGCCGGCTGTTACGCCTTCTACGTCTGGCGGGGCAAGTACTACTATGGCCCGTCGGAGGAGCCGGCGGCGGCCAGGGACAGCCGGTTCGGCGAGATCCAGTTCAGCCGCTGAACGCGCTCACCGGATCGCCGGCACAAGCGCAACAGCAGGCTCAAAGCATCGGGGTCAGCCGCCCGGCCGGCGGCTCCAGCGCCGATTTCAAGCCTCTTCCCCGCCCGCTTCGCCCGTGAGCCGGTGCGTGATGCGGCGCGCGGCCCGCGCCACCGCGCGCGGCGTCTCGCCGTCCCAGGCGCTGGCGAGCCGGTCCTGGTGGTCGGTCACGGTGATGACGAGCGCCGGATGGCCGTGCAGGTCCAGCACCGGCGCGGCGAAGGCATTGACGCCGGGAATGGGCCGGCCCACCGCCCGGGCCACGCCCCGGCGGCGAAGCTCGTCGCGCAGCACCGCCAGTTCTTCCGAGCGCGACGCCAGCGCGCTGGCCCCGGTCGCCTGCCCGAGTGGTCCAGCAATGGCCAGGCGCAAGGCCTCGAGCGGCATGGAGGCGGCAAAGGCGCGGCCGGTGGCGGTGTCGAAGAGCGACAGCACGCTGCCCACCCGCAGTGCCACATGCAGCGGTTGCCGCGCCTCCGCCAGCCGCACCACCGTCGGCCCGAAATTGCCCCACACCGACAGCGCGACGGCGTGGCCGGTCTGCGTCGACAGAGCCTGCAGCACGGGCTCGGCCGCCTTGAGCGGATCCAGCCGCTGCAGGCAGGCCAGGCCCATCTTGAGCGCCGCCGGCCCCAGGTCGTAGCGGCCGCCCGCGTCCTGCTCCACCAGGCCCAGGCGGCCATAGCTCACCAGGTACGGATGCGCCCGTGACGGCGTGAGTCCGGCCGCGGCGGCCAGGTCCTTGAGGCTCATGGCACCTGCGCCGTCGGCCAGCGCGAGCAGCAGGCGGCCGCCCACCTCCACTGACTGCACCGCGCGCTGCAGCTTCTCTCCGTTCTCTTCGGCCGGCACGGTCGGCGGTTTCGATGTCGCTCTCATGGAGCAAACGAGTTTGACACAGGAAAACCGCCTGCCTATATTCGCACCCAGCAAATCCGTTCGCCTTTTGCGAACCACGATATCCCACGGAGACACGTATCCATGAGCAAGACCTTCGCATCCGCCGCCGACCTGGAAGACAAGAAGGTCAGCTTCACCCAGTTGTCCGAGCACGCCTGGGCCTACACCGCCGAGGGCGACCCCAACACCGGCGTGATCATTGGCGACGACGCCGTGCTGGTGGCCGACACCCAGGCCACACCCGCCATGGCGCAGGACGTCATCCGCCGCATCCGCGAGGTGACCGACAAGCCGATCCGACACGTGGTGCTGACCCACTACCACGCCGTGCGGGTGCTGGGCGCCTCGGCCTACGGCGCCCAGCAGGTCATCGCCAGCCAGGACACGCACGACCTGATCGTGGAGCGTGGCGAGGCCGACAAGGCCAGCGAGATCGGCCGCTTTCCGCGCCTGTTCCGCGACGTCGAATCCGTGCCCGCCGGCCTGACCTGGCCGACGATCACCTTCACCGGCCGCATGAGCCTGTGGCTCGGCAAACTGGAAGTGCAGCTGCTGCAACTGGGCCGCGGCCACACCAAGGGCGACACCGTCGTCTGGCTGCCGGGCGAGAAGACACTGCTGTCGGGCGACCTGGTCGAGTTCGACGCCACCCCTTATGCCGGCGATGCCTACTTCCGCGACTGGCCCGCCACGCTGGACAACATCGCCGCCCTCGGCCCGCGCGCGCTGGTGCCCGGTCGCGGCCCGGCGCTGCTGGGGGAGGCCCGCGTGCAGGCCGGCCTGGCCGCCACGCGCGACTTCATCCGCGACCTGTGGGCCTGCGTGCAGGAAGGCGTGGCCGCCGGCAAGGACCTGCGTGCCACCTACGAACACAGCTTCGCCACCCTGCAGCCCAAGTACGGCCACTGGGTCATCTTCAACCACTGCATGCCCTTCGACGTGACCCGCGCCTATGACGAGGCCACGCAGCACGCGCACCCGCGCGTGTGGACCGCCGAGCGCGACCGCCAGATGTGGGAAGCGCTCGAAGGCTGATCGCCCGAGCGTCGCAGCACCCGACAGGGCCGCAGCGCGAGGCGCACGGCACCAGCCCGAAGAACAGGCGCCCCGCGCCCAGAAGAACGATCGCAGGAGACACGCCCATGACGGCATCCGACCCCGCGCCGCCGCCGCACGCCTTTCGCGGCACCGGCGAACAGGTGCAGGCCATCCAGTTCCCCTACCGCCGCTCGCCGGACCAGGACGCGCCCGCGCCGGTGCGCCATCCCGTGGTCGTGGTGGGCGCCGGCCCTGTCGGCCTGACGCTGGCCATCGACCTCGCCCAGCGTGGGCAGCCCGTGGTGCTGGTGGACAACGACGATCGCCTGTCCACCGGCTCGCGCGCGCTGTGCTTCGCCAAGCGCACGCTGGAGATCTGGGACCGCCTGGGCGTGGGCGACGCCATGGTCGACAAGGGCGTGTCGTGGAAGGTCGGCAAGGTCTTCCTGAAGGACGCGCAGCTCTACCAGTTCGACCTGCTGCCCGAGGACGGCCATGCCCGCCCCGCCTTCATCAACCTGCAGCAGTACTACTGCGAGGCCTTCCTGGTGGAGCGCGCACTGCAACTGCCGCTGCTCGACATCCGCTGGAAGCACGGGCTCACGGCCATCGACAGCCGCTCCGACGGCGCCGTGCTCACGCTCGACACGCCCGACGGCGCCTACCGCATCGAGGCCGACTGGCTGGTGGCCTGCGACGGCTCACGCTCCCCCACCCGCCAGCTGCTCGGCCTGGAGAGCCAGGGCCGCGTGTTCCGCGACCGTTTCCTCATCGCCGACGTGCGCATGACGGCGGACTTTCCGACCGAGCGCTGGTTCTGGTTCGACCCGCCCTTCCATCCTGGCCAGAGCGTGCTGCTGCACCGCGAGCCGGACAACGTCTGGCGCATCGACTTCCAGCTCGGCTGGGACGCCGACCCGCAGGCCGAGCGCCAGCCGGAGCGGATCATCCCGCGCGTGCGCGCCCTGCTCGGCCCGGACGTCGACTTCACGCTGGAGTGGGCCAGCGTCTACACCTTCGCCTGCCAGCGCATGGCGCGTTTCGTTCACGGCCGCGTGGTGTTCGCCGGCGACAGCGCGCACGGTGTGTCGCCCTTCGGCGCGCGCGGCGCCAACAGCGGCGTGCAGGATGCCGACAACCTGGGCTGGAAGCTGCACCGCGTGCTGCAGGGCCGCGCCGACGCCCGGCTCGTCGACAGCTACGGCAGCGAGCGCGAGGCCGCCGCGGACGAGAACATCCTGAACTCCAGCCGGGCTACCGACTTCATCACGCCCAAGAGCGAGATCAGCCGGCTCTTCCGCGACCAGGTGCTGGCCCTGGCGCGCCACCACGCCTTCGCGCGCCGCCTGGTCAACAGCGGCCGGCTGTCCGTGCCGGCCACGCTGCACGACTCGCCGCTGAACACCCCGGACACCGACACGGGCGACGACGCCTTCGCCGGCGCGGCCGTGCCCGGCGCCCCGCTGTGCGATGCGCCCGTCCGCGGCGCGGAAGCGGCTGGCGGCGATGCCGGCTGGCTGCTGCGCAGCCTGGGGGACGACTTCACGCTGCTGGTCTTCGGCGAGGCGCCGCCCTGGACATCGGCGTTGCCGGGCGTGGCCGTGCGCCGCATCGGCATCGACCTCCACGACACGCAGGGCCTGGTCGCGCACCGCCTGGATGGCCGGCCTGGCACGGCGTATCTGCTGCGGCCAGACCAGCATGTCTGCGCCCGCTGGCGCAGGCCTACCCACGCCGACGTGCGCGGCGCGCTGGCCCGCGCCGGCGGCCTGGCCGCGTGAACGCCTGACGCCGAGGTACCCCTTCCATGCTCAACACACAACCCAACATCGACCGCTTCGACGACTTCTACGAAGCGTTGCTCGGCGCGCACCAGGCGCTGGACACGGCCGAGAGCCATGCGCTCAACGCCCGCCTGGTGCTGCTGCTGGCCAACCACATCGGCGACCTCGGCGTGCTGCGCGAGGCGCTCGATGCCGCGCGGCGCGATGAGGTGCCCACGGGCCGGGTTTCACCGGCGTGACGCAGGCGGCCCACCGGCCCGCCTGCGCGGACACGCCGCCCGCGCCGCCTTCCCTCTTCACCACAACGACCCGGAGACAAACCACCATGATCAACCGCAAGCAGTTCCTCGGCCTCGCCGCCGCTTCGCTGGCCCTGCCGGCACTGAACCCCGCCCATGCCCAGGGCCGGCCGCTCGAATGGGTCGTGGGCTATGCCGCCGGCGGCGGCTCGGACGTGGTGGCCCGCACCGTTGCCGAAGCCATGGGCCGCAGCCTCAACCGGCCCATCGTCATCAACAACAAGCCCGGCGCCGGCACCAACATCGCGGCCGATTACGTGGCGCGGTCCAAGGACTACGGCAACCTGGTCTTCACCGCCGACTTCGCCACGCTGGCAGCCAACCCCTTCCTCTTCAGCAAGCTGAGCTACGACGCGCAGAAGGCTTTCCAGCCGGTGGGGCTGCTGGTGCGCTTTCCGCTCTTCCTGGTCGTGGGCGCCCAGGTGCCGGCGGACGACTTCAAGGGCTTCGCCGCCTGGGCGCGTGCGCAGAAGGACCCGGTCAGCTGGGGCTCGGCCGGCCCCGGCAGCCCGCACCACCTGGTCGGCGAGCTGTTCCGCGAGCAGACCGGCCTGGCCCTGCAGCACGTGCCCTACCGCGGCGCCGCGCCAGCCATGCAGGACGTGCTAGCCGGCCAGATCCCGGCCATGTGGATCGACAGCGCCACCCTGCTGCCCTTCCTCGCGGGCAAGAAGGTGAAGGTCATCGGTGTGGCCTCGGCCAAGCGCCTGGACCTCCTGCCGGAAGTGCCGACCTTCGCCGAACAGGGCCTGAAGAACTTCGAGGGCTACGCCTGGCAAGGCCTGGTGGTGCCGACCGGCACGCCGCCGGAGGCCACCGCCGCCTTCGCTGACGCACTGCAGCAGGCACTGGCCGCCACGCCCGTGCGCGCCCGCCTGCAGGCCCTGGGCGTGGAGCCCATGCCCGGCACGCCCGAGCAGATGGCCCGCTTCGCCGCCGCCGAGCGGGAAAAGTGGGGCGCGGTGATCCAGCGGGCGGGCGTGCGGCTGGACTGAGCGGCTTGCGACGGTGGATGGCGTCGAACCGCGGGCCGGGGGTCGTGAGCCCGGAGCCAGGTGCCTCGGGTCACGGGTCGCGCGTCAGCCAGTGGCGTTCGCGGCGGATAGCATCGGTGCTCGCGGCGTCCGAGCCGCGCCGCGCTGGATCACCGCCTGGGTCGCCAGCCCTGTGACCGCCCTCACCCGTCCTCCATCTCGCCGATCCACCCGGACCGACGCCGCCCCATGAAGATCGCCACCTGGAACGTCAATTCCCTCACCGCCCGCCTCCAGCACGTGCTGGACTGGCTCATCGCCAACCCGGTCGACCTGCTGTGCCTGCAGGAACTGAAGATGACCGACGACAAGTTCCCGCTGGAGGTGCTCAAGTCCGCCGGCTACGAGGCCGCCGTGTTTGGGCAGAAGACCTACAACGGTGTTGCCCTGCTCAGCCTGCACCCGATGCAGGACGTGCACCGCAACATCGGCGGTTTCGCGGACGAACATTCGCGGGTGATCGCCGCGACGGTGGACGCGCCCGGCGGTCCGCTGCGCGTGGTCAACGGCTACTTCGTCAACGGCCAGGCGCCCGGCTCCGACAAGTTCGCCTACAAGATGCGCTGGCTCGACGCCCTGCGCGACTGGCTGCGTGCCGAACTGGCGGCCCATCCGCGGCTGGTGCTGCTAGGGGACTTCAACATCACCCCGGAAGACCGCGACAGCTTCGACCCGGTCGGCCTCAAGGAGACCATCCACCACACGACCGAGGAGCGGCAGCACTTCCAGGCCCTGCTCGACCTGGGCCTGGTGGACAGCTTCCGCCTCTTCGACCAGCCGGAGAAGAGCTTCTCCTGGTGGGACTACCGCATGCTCGGCTACCAGAAGAACCGCGGCCTGCGCATCGACCACATCCTGGTCAGCGAGCCGCTGGTGGCCGAGGTACAGGCCTGCACCATCGACCGCGTGCCGCGCAAATGGGAGAAGCCGAGCGACCACGCGCCGGTGGTGCTCGAACTCAGGCGTTGAGGTTTCGCAAGCGGCCGAGCCCGCGCTGATAAGGCAGGCCCCTGCCAGCGCCCCGCGCCGGCGTGCCCGGGGCGAAGCGGGGCCGGAGGTCGAGGGGTGCGGCGGCTCAGGCCTCGTCCTGGTCCAGGCCCAGTTCGGCGATCTTGCGCGTGATGGTGTTGCGGCCGATGCCGAGCTTCTGCGCGGCCTCGATGCGCCGGCCTCGGGTGAAGGACAGGGCCGTGAGGATCAGGTGCGACTCGAAGCGCCGCGTCAGCGCATCCCACACGTCGGGCTGGCCGGCGGCGAGCAGCGCCTGGGCTTCGGCATCGAGGCCTTGCTCCCAGCTCTGCGCCACGGGCACGGCTGCAACTGGCGCCACCGGCATGGGGCCCGAAGCCGCGCCATAGGCCGCCGTCGAAGGCAGATGCGGCGCTGAAGGCAGCGACGCGGGCGCCATCTCCGCCAGGTGGCCGTCGGCCGAGGTCGGCTGCAGCGCCACAGCGGGCGCGAACGCCGGCGCGGCGGCGCCGCCGGACGATTCCGTCGGCGCATTGGCCAGCACTTCCGGCGGCAGGTCCTTGGGCTCGACCAGCTGGGCCGGTGCCATGACGGTCAGCCAATGGCAGATGTTCTCCAGCTGCCGCACGTTGCCCGGGAAGTTGAAGGCCGACAGCTGCGCCAGCGCCGCGTCGGAGATGCGCTTGGGCTCCACGCCCAGTTGCTTCGCGCTCTGCTGCAGGAAGTGCCGCGTGAGCGAGGGCACGTCCTCCTTGCGCTCGCGCAGCGCCGGCAGGCGCAGGCGGATGACGTTGAGGCGGTGGAACAGGTCCTCGCGGAAGCCGCCGTGCTTGACGCGCTGCTCCAGGTCCTGGTGGGTGGCGGCGATCACCCGCACGTTCGCCTTCACGGCGTTGTGGCCGCCCACGCGGTAGAAATGCCCGTCCGACAGCACGCGCAGCAGCCGCGTCTGCAGGTCGAAGGGCATGTCGCCGATTTCGTCCAGGAAGAGCGTGCCGCCTTCCGCCTGCTCGAAGCGGCCGCGGCGCATGGTCTGCGCGCCGGTGAACGCACCGCGCTCGTGGCCGAAGAGTTCGCTCTCCAGCAGGTCCTTCGGAATGGCCGCCGTGTTGATGGCGACGAAGGGGCCGTTGGCGCGCGGCGAGTGCTTGTGCAGCGCGCGGGCCACCAGCTCCTTGCCCGAGCCGGATTCGCCGGTGATCAGCACCGTCACGTTGCTCTGCGACAGCCGGCCGATGGCACGGAACACGTCCTGCATCGCCGGTGCCTGGCCCAGCATCTCGGGCGTGGCCTGCATGCGCTCCTCGGCCACTTCCTCGCGCTGGCTCTCGTCCACCGCGCGGCGGATGAGCTCGACGGCGCGCGGCAGGTCGAAGGGCTTGGGCAGGTATTCGAAGGCGCCGCCCTGGAAGGCCGACACGGCGCTGTCCAGGTCGGAGAAGGCGGTCATGATGATGACCGGCAGGCCCGGGTGCTTCTGCTTGATCTTGTCCAGCAGGTCCAGGCCGGAACCACCCGGCATGCGGATGTCGCTCACCAGCACCTGCGGGCCCTGCATCTCGTCGTCGTTGGCGGCTTCCAGCGCGGCCAGCACCTCGCGGGTGTTGGTGAAGCTGCGCGTGGGCAGGTCCTCTCGCAACAGCGCCTTTTCAAGCACGAAGCGTATCGATTGGTCGTCGTCCACTATCCAGATCGGCTTCATGCGGCTCCTGTCGTCCTTTCCTGCTACGGCAGCGGTATCAATATCGTGAAGTCGGTGCGGCCCGGCGCGCTGTCGCATTCGATGACCCCATGGTGCTGTTGCACGAAGGTCTGCGCCAGCGTCAGGCCCAACCCGGTTCCGCCCTCCCGGCCCGACACGAGCGGGTAGAAGATGCGGTCCTTGATCGAGTCCGGTACACCCGGGCCGTTGTCGATGACATGCAATTCCAGTGCCAGTCGCCACCACTGTTTGTTGAGGATCACCTGACGCGCGATGCGCGTGCGGAAGGTGATGCGCGCATCGCCCGCGGCACGCCGCTCTGCCAGGGCCTGCGCCGCGTTGTGCGCGATGTTGAGCGTGGCCTGGATCAGCTGCTCGCGGTCGCCGCGGAACTCGGGAATGGACGGGTCGAAATCGCGCTCCACTTCCAGCCCCTGCGGGAACTCCACCAGCAGCACCGATCGCACGCGCTCGCACACCTCGTGGATGTTCACGTCGCCCACCACGTGCGGCCGGCGGTGCGGCGCGAGCAGGCGGTCCACCAGCGACTGCAGGCGGTCGGCCTCGTGGATGATGACCTGGGTGTACTCGATCAGGTCGCGCGACTCGATCTCCATCTGCAGCAGCTGCGCCGCGCCGCGGATGCCGCCCAGCGGGTTCTTGATCTCGTGGGCCAGGTTGCGGATGAGTTCCTTGTTGGCCTGCGCCTGATCGAGCAGGCGCTCCTCGCGCTCCTGCCGCACCTGCTGCTCCTGCGGCGACATCTCCAGCAGCAGTTCGCCCTTGCGGTCGGTCTGCGCCAGCGTGACCAGCACGGGCAGCGGCTCCTGCGTGCCGCGGCGCAACAGGGCGTCGTAGCGCAGGGTCGCGAAGTCGTTGCTGCGCGCCCCGTCGATGGCGGTGCGCAGGGTGCCCGTGTCGACGAAGAAGTTGCCCAGCGCCGCACCTTCGAGCGTGCGGCGCGAGGTGCCCAGCGCATCCTCCAGCGCCGAGTTGGCGAAGACGATGGCGCCATCGCTGCGGATCACGACCACCAGCGTGGCCAGCAGGTCGAAGGCCTGGTAACGCTTGCCCGACCGGGCCACGGTACCGAAGGCCATCAGCGTGTCGCCGCGGGCAGGCGATCGAGTTCGCGCCGCAGGCTGGCGAGGTCGGCCTCGTTGCGCGCGATCTCGGCCTTCATCTCGGCCACGCGGTCCAGGTACTTCTGGTAGTTGCGCGCCTCGCTGCCCTGCTTCTCGGGCTGGCCGTTGTTGTAGTCCTTGAGCAGTTCCGTCTGGCGCGTCTCCAGGCGGCGCAGCTCGCCTTCGAGCACGCGGCGCGCATCGCTGTCGCGGGCGCGCTGCTCGGGGGAATCGACGCGCGGCGTGTTGCCGGCTGCCGGACGGCTGCCGCCGGGCGCGGCCGCGGCACCCGCCGCCGCATTCGGACGCGTGCCCTGCACCACCGTCACGTTGCCGCCTTCGACGACCTTGCAGCCGCGGCGCTGGGCATCCGCGGCGTTGTTGGTGTATTCGTTGCCGCAGCGCCAGATGCGCTCCTGCGCCTGCGCGCCGAAGGAACAGGCCAGGCCGAGCAACACGAGAACAGGCAGGTAGGGTTTCATCATCGGAACGGTGCAGAAGTAGGCGTCACGCAGGCACGCGGGAGGCGCCACGCGCGCAACATTGTCTTGCAATTGGAAGACGGCTCCGGACGCCGGTTCCCCACCAACGAAAAAGGACGGCCGAAGCCGTCCTTTGCATGCGATGCGTCGGGGCGCGCGTGGCGCCCCATGCCATCACAGCGAGTAGTACATGTCGAACTCGACCGGGTGCGGGGCCATGCGGAAGCGCGTGACTTCGCCCATCTTCAGGTCGATGTAGGCATCGATCATCGAGTCGGTGAACACGCCGCCCTTGGTCAGGAAGGCACGGTCCTTGTCGAGGTACTCCAGGGCCTGGTCAAGGCTGTGGCAGACGGTGGGGACCAGTGCGTCCTCTTCCGGCGGCAGGTGGTACAGGTCCTTGGTGGCGGCTTCGCCCGGGTGGATCTTGTTCTCGATGCCGTCCAGGCCGGCCATCAGCAAGGCCGAGAAGCACAGGTAGGGGTTGGCCGAGGGATCGGGGAAGCGCGCTTCGATGCGGCGGCCCTTCGGGTTGGCGACGAACGGGATGCGGATCGAGGCCGAGCGGTTCTTGGCCGAGTAGGCCAGCTTGACCGGGGCTTCGAAGCCGGGGACCAGGCGCTTGTAGCTGTTGGTGCCGGGGTTGGTGATGGCGTTCAGCGCGCGGGCGTGCTTGATGATGCCACCGATGTAGTAAAGGGCGGTGTCGGACAGGCCGGCGTAGCCGTCACCGGCGAACAGGTTCTTGCCGTCCTTCCAGATCGACTGGTGCACGTGCATGCCCGAGCCGTTGTCGCCGGCGTAGGGCTTAGGCATGAAGGTGGCGGTCTTGCCGTAGGTGTTGGCCACGTTCCAGACCACGTACTTCAGGACCTGGGTCCAGTCGGCGCGCTCGACCAGGGTCGAGAACTTGGTGCCGATTTCGTTCTGGCCGGCGCCGGCCACTTCGTGGTGGAACACTTCGACCGGGATGCCCAGGCTTTCCAGCACCAGGACCATCTCGGCGCGCATGTCCTGCGTGCTGTCGACCGGGGGAACCGGGAAGTAGCCGCCCTTGGTGGTGGGACGGTGGCCGCGGTTGCCGCCTTCCATCTTGGCGCCGCTGTTCCAGGGCGCTTCGTATTCGTCGATCTCGCTGAACACGCGGCCGGGCTCGTTGCTCCAGCGCACGCTGTCGAAGATGAAGAACTCGGGCTCGGGACCGAAGTAGGCGGTGTCGCCCAGGCCGGTGGACTTGAGGTAGGCCTCGGCCTTCTTGGCGACCGAGCGCGGGTCACGGTCGTAGGGCTTGCCGTCGGCGGGCTCGAGCACGTCGCACTGCAGGAACAGCGTGGTCTCTTCGTAGAAGGGATCGATGTTGGCGGTGCTGGGGTCGGGCATGAGCTGCATGTCCGAAGCTTCGATGCCCTTCCAGCCGGCGATCGAGGAACCGTCGAAGGCGTGACCCGAGGTGAACTTGTCTTCGTCGAAGGCCGAAACCGGCACGGTGACGTGCTGTTCCTTGCCGCGGGTGTCGGTGAATCGGAAGTCGACGAACTTGACCTCGTTTTCCTTGACGAGTTTCATGACGTCGGCGACGGTCTTTGCCATCAGGTTCTCCTGGGGATGGGAAGGTTGACGAAATTAGCGTGTAGGACGAACGCAGGTTCTATGCCATTGCGAACAGGTCCGCGCGCGGGGTGGACCGCAGTGCCAAAGGCACCACGGTAGCAGACGAAGCACCAAATCGGCCCATTGACAATCAACGCACCAATTCAGGGCCAATGGATGCACCAAAATCGATAACACCCTGCTTCAAGCGTGCGTAGGCCGCCTCCAGCAGGCGCGTGTCACCCTTGACGCCCAGCTCGATGTGCCGGCCGTACTGCGGATGGTCCACGCTGGGCAGGCTGAAGACCTTCACATTGGTGAATTCCTTTTCCACCGCCTCCATCAGGGGCGTGAGGCTGGCCTCCATTGCACCGAAAACGATCAGGGAACGCTCCGCGGTGGACGGGGTGCGGTGCAGCGCGGCGTAGCGCTGGTCCAGCACCCACTCGACCATGGGCCAGGCCATGACGGGAAAGCCGGGCACGAAGTGCACGTCGCCGACGCTGAAGCCGGGAATCTTGTTGTACGGGTTCGGGATGATCGACGCACCCTGCGGAAACACGCCCATGTTGAGGCGGTGCTGGTTGTCGGGACGGTCGGGTTCGTAGGCAACGCCCTGCTCGCGGGCCGTGTCCCGCATGCGCTCGCGGATCAGGTCGGCCGCCTGCGGATGCAGGGCCAGCGGCACGCCCAGCGCGGCCGCGGCGCACTGGCGCGTGTGGTCGTCCGGCGTGGCGCCGATGCCGCCGGTGGAAAACACGATGTCCGGCCCGGCGAAGGCGCGCGCCAGGGCGGCGGTGATGCGGGCCGGGTCGTCGCCCACGTACTCGGTCCAGGACAGCGCCAGGCCACGGGCGGCCAGCAGTTCGATGACGCGGGCCATGTGCTTGTCGGCGCGCTTGCCCGAGAGGATCTCGTCGCCAATGACGATCAGGCCGAAGGCGCGGCTGTCGGTGGAACTCATGCGGAGAAGGAAGACGTGGAAGGTGGGAGGGCCGGCGCCGCGGCGGCATCGGTCGGCGGCAGGGGCGGGGGCGGCTCGGCGGCGGTCGTCTCGCGGCGCAGTTGGGCCAGCGCTTCGAGCGCGTAATGCGCGAACCACAGGGCCGAGAAGGCGAACACCAGGGTGTAGATCCACACCGCCAGCGGAATCAGGACGAAGAAGGCGGCGGCGAAGACCAGGCCGGAGGCCCACACCAGGCTGGGCGCCGCGCCGAGGTAGCCGCAGAGGATGCCGATGGTCAGCAGCGGCAGCTTGTGGCGCCGCATCAGCAGCCGGCGCTCCGCCCCGCTCGCATGCTCGGCCAGGGCGTCGAAGCTCATCACCTGGTAGGTGAGCCAGCCCCAGATGAGCGGCGGCAGCACCAGCACCAGGGGCGGCACCAGCCACAGCGGCACCGACACCAGCAGCGCCAGCACGGCCGCGAAGGTCAGCGCCACCGAGCGCACGATGCTGGCGGCGGCACCCGCGCCGTGCTTCTTCTCGAGCGCCGCGAAGCGCCGCTGCGCCACCAGCCGGGTGAGCGCCGGCGCCATGAACGCGGCCACGACGACCAGCGACACCATCACCAGCACCGGCGTGGCGGCCAGCAGCACGATGAGCGGCGCGAGCAGGTTGCGCACGTCGCCGACGAAGAGCTGCTGCAGCCAGTTCCAGAGCCCCGCCAGCAGCGGCCAGGCGTCGAGCGCACCGCGCGTCCAGGCGACCGCGCTCTCCCAGTAGAAGTAGGCCAGGCCGGCCGACAGCGCCACCATGACCGCCAGCGGCAGCAGCGACAGCAGGATGACCCGGGGGTGCAGGCAGTAGGCGGCGGCGCGCCAGCAGGAATCAGCGAGAAGTCGCATCGGCGCGCAGCATAACCGCAGCCTTCGAAGCCCCGTGCAGGCGCTGGTTCAGGCGCGCCCCACCAGCCGCCGCAGGCCCAGCCACTGCTGCGCCCAGAAGCCGCGGCCGTAATCGCGCACGCGGCCGGCCGGGTCCGGCTCGACCTGGTCGCGCACGCCTGTCGGCAGGTAGCGGGCGTCGAAATCGGCGGTGCGCAGCAGCATGTCCCACCACGGGAGCAGCACGCCGAAGTTGCAGCCGCCCAGCACGTCGGGCCGGCCGACCTGCTCGTGGCCGACGCCGATGGCATGGTGCAGCCGGTGGAAGCGCGGGCTGACCCACAGCCGCTCGCCCAGGCGGCCGAAGTGCAGCCGCAGGTTGGCATGCTGCAGGCTCTGGCTCAGCTGCGTGAGGGCCACCAGCACGATGAACTGGCCCGGCGGCACGCCGATGAGCTGGGCCACCACCACGACGATGGTGCTGTGGATCACGTCGTCCAGCAGGTGGTTGCGCGCGTCGCTCCACATGGTCATCTGCCGCTGCGAATGGTGCAGCGAGTGCAGGCGCCACCACCAGTCGATGGTGTGCTGGCCGCGGTGGATCAGGTACTCGACGAAGTCGAGCACCACGAGGTAGAGCAGGAAAGTGACGATGGGCTGGTCGGTCACGCCCGGCCAGAGGCCATCGAGCTGCAGCGTGCCCCAGCCGGCCGCGCGCACCCGGCCCAGCGCCATGTCGAACAGCGGATCGAGTGCGAAGAACAGCACCACGCGGAACAGGCCCAGGCGATGGATGAGCGTGTAGAGCACATCCACCCGCACCGCCTGCCGGTCCCGCACCGGCTCCACCGGTCGCCAGCGCTGCAGCGGGCCGAGGATTGCGATCATCACGGCGATCTGGATCAGGCCGACCAGCAGCCAGCCGGTGGCGTCGAAGGCGTCTTCCAGCAGGTTGCCCATGCCGGCGGCGAACATCACCGGCTGCACCACCGTCTCGAACAGCCACTGCTGCGTCAGGCCGAAAGGGTCGCTCAGCCAGGCATGCCAGTTCATCGGGAAGCCTCCGTCTTGGTCGCTAGGGGATCAGGGATGTGCCGCGATCCAGGCGCGGTAGTCGGGATGTTCGCGCAGGGTGCGGAAGCAGAAGCCGCGCGCCTGCAGGCCGGTGATCAGCGGCTCCAGCACGGCCGGCGCCCACGGGTCCTGGCGCGACCAGATGCCCAGGTGGGCCAGCAGGATGTCGCCCGGGCGGATGCGCTCCAGCGCCTGCGCCAGCAGCTTCTGGTTCGGGTATTTGTCGCTGGGCAACTCGTCGCCCAGGAAGCCTGCAGGCGACCAGCCCACGTGGGCATAGCCACAGGCGCGGGCCGCCGCCAGCAGGGCAGGCGAGGTCTTGCCGCCCGGTGCACGGTACAGCGGCAGCGGCTTCCTGCCGGTGATCTGCGCCAGCCGCGTGCTGGACTTGCGGATGTCCTCGCAATACTGCGCCGCCGTCCACGTCAGCCGCTTGCCGGACTGCGGCCCGGCCGAAGGCTGGATGGCGAAGCGCTGCTCGCCCTTCTCGGCCGGCAGGTCGCCCCGCCAGTAGGCGTGGTCGTAGGTGTGGGAGCCGAATTCGTGGCCCTCGGCCGCCCTCGCCTTCCACCACGGCGCCCACTGGTCGTCCAGGCTGTCGCCGCCGTCCTTGGTGCGCTCGGCGGCGGCGAAGAAGGTGACGTGCACGCCGTGGCGCTTGAGCACGTCGGCGATCAGCGGCGCCACGCCCATGTGCCCGGTGTCGAAGGTCAGGTAGACCGGTTTGCTGCAATCGGCAGGGCCGGCGGCGGCGGCCGACATGGCCGTCGCCACGGCCAGCAGGCCGACGACCAGGCGCCGCGCCCCGCGGCGCAGTCGTTCAGCGCGCATGGTCCAGCGTCCACACGCCGTGTGGCGAACGGCCCACCGGCACCTGCTTCATCAGCTGGCCGGTCAGCAGGTCGACCACGCTGAGCTTCTTGGCCCAGCGCGAGGTCACGTACAGCCGCTTGCCGTCGGCCGACACGTCCATGCAGTCGGGGCCGCCGGGCACCGCGTAGTTGTTGGTCACCTTGAGCGTGCCGAAGTCGATGCGGCTGATGGTGTTGGCCACGCGGTTGCTGACGAACACCGACTTGCCGTCGCCCGCCGAGCGGAAAGCGTGGGCGCCCTTGCCGGTGGGGATGATGCCCACCACCTTGGGCTCGGCGCCCGCCACGTCGAACACCTGCACGCCCTCGCCGCCGGTCAGGCCCACCAGCAGCGTGCGGTCGTCGTGGATGCCGAAGATGTCGGCCGGCATCGGGCCGGTGCGCACGCGCCAGCGCACGGTCTGACTGGGAATGTCGACGGCGATCAGCTCGTCGCTGTCCTGCATGGACACATAGGCCGTGGTGCTCTTGGAATCGATCCAGATGTGGCTGGGCGTCTTGCCGGTGGCGATGCGCTTGGCCAGCTGCAGGTTGTTGCCGTCCCAGCGGTAGATGTCCACGTGGTTCAGCCGGTTGGCCGCCGTGACGAACCACTTCATGTCCGGCGAGAAGCGCAGGTGGTAGGGGTCGATGATGCCGTTGACGGTGCGCTGCACGTCGCCCGTGCGGGGATCGAAGAAGGTCAGCGAGTCGCCCGCCGAATTGGCCACGATCACCGAGCGGTGGTCGGGCGTCATGTAGATGTGGTGCGGCTCCTTGCCGACGGGCACGCGCCGCGTCTCGGTCCAGGTGCCGGCATCGATCAGGCTCACCGTCGCATCCAGCGAATTGAGCACGAAGACGGGGGGCGTCGGCCCGGCCGCCAGCGCCGGGGCGCAGGCCGCGGCCACCGACAGCAAAACGGCCGCGAAGCGGCCGGCACGCAGGAAAGAAAAGCTCAAGGTGAAACCTGTGGAGACGGAACGAAAAATCTTAACGGTCAAATCCCAGCGGCGGATGACTGCGGCGCCGGCTTGCTGACCTGGGTCAGGGCCTGCACCTCGTCCGCCGTCAGCCAGCGCCACTGGCCCGGCGCCAGGTCGGGCGGCAGGGACAGCGTGCCGATGCGGGCACGGTGCAGCGCCTCCACCCGGTTGCCGGCGGCGGCGACCATGCGCTTGACCTGGTGGTACTTGCCCTCGCCGAGCGTGAGCGCGAGCCGGTTCTCGGCCAGCGCCTCGGCGGCCAGCGCGCGCACGGGGCGGGGGTCGTCGTCCAGCACCACGCCGGCGCGCAGGCGGGCGAGCTGGGCCTCGTCCAGCGCATGCTTGACCTCGGCCACGTACAGCTTGGGCACATGGTGCTTGGGCGAGGCCATGCGGTGCAGGAACTTGCCGTCGTCCGACAGCAGCAGCAGGCCCGTGGTGTCCTGGTCCAGCCGGCCGACCGCCTGCACCCCCGTCACGCCGCCCTTGACCGGCCGCTGCCGCAGCGCGTCCGGCAGCAGCGTGTAGACCGAGGGCCAGGTCGACGGCTTCTGCGAGCACTCGGTGCCTGCCGGCTTGTGCAGCATCACGTAGGCCTTCGCGTGGTAGGCCCACGGCCGGCCCTGGACGGTGAAGGGCAAGCCCTCGGCCACCGCCACCTCGAAGCCGGCGTCGTCGACCGGGCGCCCGTCCACCGTCACATGGCCTTGCTGGATGAGGCCTGCACAGACGCGCCGGGTGCCGAAGCCCTGGCTGAAAAGCAGTTCTTGCAGTTGCATGATGGGGCGGGCATGTTAGTCCAGCGGCCTGCGCTGGTTCACAATCTGCGCTGTCCGCGCCGGGTATTCCGGGAACGCGGGCCATTCCTGATGCATCGAAGCGCCATGTCCCGCCCCCTTCTTCGCTCCCTGGCCGCCGCCGCGGCACTGCTCGCGGCCGCCGCCAGCGCCTTCGCCCAGCCCCAGCTCGACCTGCCGCGCGTGCCGATCACCGCCGGCATGTACAGGATCGACGCCCAGGTCGCCGCCACCCCGACGCAGCGGCAGATCGGCCTGATGTTCCGCGAGAACCTGCCGCAGCAGGAAGGCATGCTCTTCGTCTTCGAGCAGCCGGCGGTGCAGTGCTTCTGGATGAAGAACACGCTCATCCCGCTCACGGCCGCCTTCGTCGCCGACGACGGACGGATCGTCAACCTGGCCGACATGCAGCCTCAGACCACCGACAGCCACTGCTCCGAGGCACCCGTGCGCTATGTGCTCGAGATGAATCAGGGCTGGTTCGCCAAGAAGGGCCTGCGCAAGGGCGCGGTGCTGGCCGGCGCGCCCTTCGCCGCCACGCGCTGAAGCCCGCGGCCTCTGGCCCGCTGACAGGCGGCAGCGGCATCCCACTACGTTCATCGGTCAGGCAGCGCCTACACGGCTTTCGCGCGGGCCCCCTGAGCATGGCCCGAGCCGTCGGGGCCCAAGGCCTTCGGCGACCTGCAACCAACCAGGAACACACTTCGATGTACGACCAAGCACAAGGCGCCTTCCAACGCATCGCCGGCAAGGCCCAGGACGCCCTCGGCGACCTGACGGGCGACAAGGACATGCAGGCCGAGGGCAAGCTGCGTGAGGCGCAGGGCACGGTCCAGCAGACCTACGGTCAGGCGCTGGACGAAATCCGCGAAATGGCGGTCCGCCATCCGCTGGGGGTGGTGGGCGGCGTCGCCGCTGCCGCTTTCCTGCTCGGCATGGTCTGCGCTCGCCGCTGAGCGCCTGGGCGGCGCACTGCGGGCAAGGGCGCCGTCGGGCCGCTCAGACCGCAGGTGACGGCTGCAGGCCCAGCGTGTTGAGTTGAAGGTGGTGACGCTGCGCGTCCCCACCTTTTCTGCTTTTGGCCCGGCCCTTGTCCGCGTACATGGCGGTGTCGGCGCGCTGCAGCAATTGCTCCGCATCGGCCGCCTGTGACGGAAAGCGCGCCACGCCGATGCTGACGCGCACGGCATGGCTGTCGCCGCACAGCGTAAAGGGCCGGTCGAAGGCTTCTGCGATGCGCTGATGGGTCGTGTCGGCGCCGCGGCCCTGGGGGTCGTCGTCCAGCAGCACGACGAACTCGTCGCCACCGAGTCGCGCGACCACATCGACGCCGCGAACACAGGCCTGCAGACGGTCCGCGACCGACTGGAGAAGCAGGTCGCCCACGGCATGACCCAGCCGGTCGTTCACAGCCTTGAAGTCGTCGAGGTCCAGAAACAGCACCGACACCTCCCCTGCCCGCTCACGGGCGCGTACCACGGCAGCGGCCAGCCGCACTTCGAAGTGCCGGCGATTGAACAGCTGGGTGAGTTGGTCCCGCTCTGCCATCGTCTGCAGGCTGACGTGCAACCGCTTGCGCTCGACGGCGGTGGCCACCTGTCCTGCAATGAAATGCAGCAATTCGGCATCGGCGGCTGTGTAACGGCCCTGGCCATCCGTCGCGCGAAGCGCGAGCGCGCCGATCACGCCCTCCTGCGTCCGGAGTGCGGCGGCAAGCCATTCGCCCGGCACCAGCACGTCCTCCGGTTGCGCTGACGGGCGCTGCGCGTCGCCGACCAGCGCAGCGGCCAGCCATGACCAGTCGGCGGGCGCCTCCGCCCCTTTCGCGTCCTGCGTCGGCGCGGCATGGAAGGCAGGGTACAGCGCCTGCTGGGCATCGTCGAACAGCAGCACCGAGAAATGGCGGGCATCCAGCAGGCCGCCGACGATGCGGTGGACCTGGGCGAACAGGTCGTACAGATCCTGCGCCACATGGGCGGCCTCTGAAATGGCGTAGAGCGCCGCCTGCAGGCTCCGGGTGCGATGCAGTTCCGTGATGTCGTGCGCGACGGCGACGCGCAACCCTGCCTCTTCCACCCAGCGGGCGGTCCAGCGCAGGTGGACAACCTCGCCGTCCTTGCGGATGTACCGGTTCTCGAAATGAAGCTGGAGGTGGCCCGCCATCACCCGCGCCGCCGCCTCGATCGTGCGTGCGCGGTCCTCGGGGTGGACCATGTCGAGCATGGAGCGCCCCCGCACTTCCTCTGCCGTGTAGCCGAAGATGCGTTCGAAGGCCGCGTTGGCGAACACGAACTGGCCGTCGGCCGAGACCGCGCAAACGGCGTCCAGCAGCAGGTCCAGGAAGTTGGCGGAAGCGATCCGGCGCATGAAGGTGGATGTCGGGGTCGGCGCAGCGTTGTCGCTGCACTAACAAAGTTGACATTTTGTAGCACCTTGCGTGCCGCCGTGTGGGACGTGCGCCCGCATCGTCCTACGCCAAGCGGACGAAAAAAAAAACGCCACCTGGTGAAGGTGGCGTTTTTTCTGGATCGGTGGTGGGCGGTGAGGGCTTTGAACCCCCGACCCCAGCAGTGTGAATGCTGTGCTCTACCCCTGAGCTAACCGCCCTTGAAGCGCGTCTTTCGACTTGCTTCGTGTTTTCGTGCATTGCTGCGCGAAGCCTTAGATTATGCCATGCTTTTTGGCTCTTGCAACAGAAATATCGTTTTTCCGTTGCTGGCCTTGTCGAGGTCGGCCAGAACCTGTGCATGGGCCGCGAGCTCGCCCTCCGTCGCCATCAGCACCGGCAGCGTGAACTGGCGCAGATCCACATCGACGACCACGCCCGCATCGTCGTTCTCACCCGTGTCGATGTCGATCAGCAGGGCGTCCTGACCGCGCGTGAGGTTGATGTAGACATCGGCCAGCAGCTGCGCGTCCAGCTTGGCGCCGTGGAAGGTGCGGTTGGAGCGGTCGACGCCGAAGCGGTCGCACAGCGCGTCGAGCGAGTTGCGCTTGCCCGGGAACAGCTGCTTCGCCATGACCAGGGTGTCCGTCACCTCGGCCACATACTGCCGCAGCGGCGCCAGGCCGGCCAACTCGAATTCCTTGTTCAGGAAGCCGACGTCGAAGGCGGCGTTGTGGATGATCAGCTCGGCGCCGCGCAGGTACTCCACCACGTCGCGCGCCATGGTGGCGAACTTCGGCTTGTCGCGCAGGAACTCGGTGGTCAGGCCGTGGACGCGCAGCGCATCCTCATGGCTCTCGCGCTCTGGGTTGAAATACAGATGCAGGTCGTTGCCGGTCAGCTTGCGGTTGACCAGTTCGACGCAACCCAGTTCGATCACCCGGTCGCCGTTCTCGGCGGACAGGCCCGTGGTTTCGGTGTCGAGAACGATCAGGCGCGACATGCTGCGGCCTCCTCCAGCCGGAACGCGGACGACAGGGTGGACAGGACGCGGGCCATGTTCAATGGTTTTCCTTGGCGTGGTTGATCGTGTACTTGGGAATCTCCACGGTCAGGTCCTTCTGCGCCAGGATGGCCTGGCAGGACAGCCGCGACTGCGGCGTCAGGCCCCAGGCACGGTCGAGCAGGTCTTCCTCTTCTTCCTCGGCCTCGTTCAGGGATGCGAGTCCCTCGCGCACGATCACGTGGCAGGTGGTGCAGGCGCAGCTCATTTCGCAGGCATGCTCGATGGGAATGCCGTTCTCGAGCAGCGCCTCGCAGATGGACGTACCGGCCGGCGCCTGGATCTCGGTGCCCTGGGGACAGTATTCGGCGTGGGGAAGGATCTTGATGGTGGGCATGGGGATCGTCAGACGGATTCGATGCTGCGGCCGGCCAGCGCCTGGGCGATGCCCTGGTTCATGCGCTGGGCGGCGAAGGCCTCGGTGCCGCGCGCCAGCGCCTCGGTCGCCTCGGTGATGGCGGCCTTGTCGTTGCCATCGCGCAGCGCGTCGAGTGCGGCCAGCAAGGCGTCGATGGCCGCGCGCTCGGGCGGCGACAGCAGCGCGCCGTCGGCCGCCAACGCGCTGCGCGTGGCCTGGCGCATGCGGTCGGCCTCGACGCGCGCCTCGATCAGCGCGCGCTGCTGCATGTCGTGCTGCGCGGTGGCGAAGCCCTCCTGCAGCATGGTCGCGATCTGATCGTCCGACAGGCCATAGGACGGCTTGACCGTCACGCTGGCCTCGACGCCGCTGCTCTGCTCCCTGGCCGTGACGGACAGCAGCCCATCGGCGTCGACGGTGAAGGTGACGCGGATGCGCGCCGCGCCGGCCGCCATGGGTGGAATGCCGCGCAGCGTGAATCTCGCCAGGCTGCGGCAGTCGGCCACCAGGTCGCGCTCGCCCTGCACCACATGCAGCGCCAGGGCCGTCTGGCCATCCTGGTAGGTGGTGAAGTCCTGCGCCATCGCGGTCGGGATGGTGGTGTTGCGCGGCACGATGCGTTCCACCAGGCCGCCCATGGTCTCCAGGCCCAGCGACAGCGGAATCACGTCCAGCAGCAGCAGGTTGCCCGCGCCATCGTTGCCCGCCAGCTGGTTGGCCTGGATGGCGGCGCCCAGCGCCACGACTTCGTCGGGATTGAGGTTGGTGAGCGGCGGCTGGCCGAAGAAGCCGGCGACGGCCTCGCGGATCTGCGGCATGCGCGTGGCGCCACCGACCAGCACCACGCCCTGCAGTTCGCCGGGCGCCATCCGCGCGTCGCGCAGTGCCTTGCGCACGGCCGCCAGGGTGCGCTGGGTGAGCGCATGGGTGGCCGCGTCGAAGTCCACGCGGGCGATGTCGAGCCGATGGGTGCGGCCGCCGAATTCGACGTCCAGCACGGCGGCCTCGGCGTCGGTCAGCGCCTCCTTGCAGCGCCGCGCGGCGACGAGCAGCCGGGCGCGCTCCTCGTCACTGGCGGGCGTGGCGCCGATGCGCGCCGCGGCGAGGTCGGCCAGTGCATGGTCGTAGTCGTCGCCGCCCAGCGCCGAGTCGCCGCCGGTGGCGATGACCTCGAACACGCCCTGCGTCAGCCGCAGCACGGAGATGTCGAAGGTGCCGCCACCCAGGTCGTACACGGCATAGACGCCCTCGCTGCCGTTGTCCAGGCCGTAGGCGATGGCCGCCGCGGTCGGCTCGCTGATGAGGCGCAGCACGTTCAGGCCGGCCAGCTGGGCCGCATCCTTGGTAGCCTGCCGCTGGCCTTCGTCGAAGTAGGCGGGCACGGTGATGACGGCGCCGTACAGATCGCCGTCGAAGGTGTCCTCGGCGCGGTAGCGCAGCGTGGCCAGCACCTCGGCGCTGACCTCCACCGGCGACTTGGCGCCTGCCACCGTCTGCACCTTGACCATGCCGCCTTCGTCCACCAGGGTGTAGGGCATGGCGGCGCGGTTGGCCACGTCATCGAGGCCTCGGCCCATCAGCCGCTTGGCCGAGGTAATGGTGTTGGCGGGATCGGTGGCGCGCGCTTCCAGCGCCGCGAAACCGATCTGCCGGCGCTTCGCATCCAGGTAGCGCACCACCGAGGGCAGGATCACCCTGCCCTGCTCGTCGGGCAGGCATTCGGCCACGCCGTTGCGCACCGCGGCCACCAACGAATGCGTGGTGCCCAGGTCGATGCCGACGGCAATGCGCCGCTGGTGCGGATCCGGCGCCTGGCCGGGTTCGGAGATCTGAAGAAGTGCCATGGAGAAAACTATTGTCCCAGCCGGTCGAGCCGCTCATCGAGCTCGCCCGAAAAGCGTTCGATGAACATGAGGGCTCTCACCTGCTGGGCGGCGGCCGGATAGTCGCCCTTTTCGTCGATCAGCCAGTCGAGGCTGGACAATGCGCGGGCCCGCGCCGCCTGGACCTGCTGCTGCAGCGCGTCGAGCGCCGCCGCATCACCGGCCTCTTCGAGCTCTTCGCGCCAGCTCATCTGCTGCATGAGGAAGTCGGCCGGCATCGCGGTGTTGTTCTCGGCCTGGATCGGCGCGCCGTGCATTTCGCACAGGTAGGCGGCGCGACGCAGCGGGTCCTTCAGGCGCTGGTAGGCCTCGTTGATGCGCACCGACCATTGCATGGCCAGCCGCTGCGCGGCCGCGCCCTGGCTGGCGAAGCGGTCGGGATGGGCCTCGCGCTGCAGTTCCTTCCAGCGCGCATCGAGGGCCGAACGTTCCTGCGCGAAGGTCGGTGCCACTGCGAACAGCGTGAAGTCATCGTCGGTCAACTGCATCGGCCACTCCTCGTGCTGCCAAGAAAAAGCCGCCAGGCCCTTGCGGGTGGCGGCCCGGTGGTCCAGCGTGCGCGTCAGACGCGGAAGCTCTCGCCGCAACCGCAGCGGTCGCGCTCGTTCGGATTGTTGAAGCGGAAACCCTCGTTCAGGCCTTCGCGCACGAAGTCGAGCTCTGTGCCGTCGATGTAGGCCAGGCTCTTGGGATCGACCAGCACCTTCACGCCGTGTTCTTCGAAGACCACGTCTTCGGGCGACAGCTCGTCCACGTACTCCAGCTTGTAGGCCAGCCCCGAGCAGCCCGTCGTCTTGACGCCGAGCCGCACACCGACGCCCTTGCCCCGCTTGCTGAGGTAGCGGGTGACGTGGCGTGCAGCGGCCTCGGTCAGCGTGATCGACATTGCGCGCGCGTCCTTGTTGTCGGGGTTCGTCGGGTGCTCAGGAGGCCACGGCCTCGGCGCCGGTCTTGGCGGCGGCCTTGGTGCGGTAGTCGTCCACCGCGGCCTTGATCGCGTCCTCGGCCAGGATCGAGCAGTGGATCTTGACCGGGGGCAGCGCCAGCTCTTCGGCGATCTGCGCATTCTTGAGCGATGCCGCCTCGTCCAGCGTCTTGCCCTTCACCCATTCCGTCACCAGCGACGACGAGGCGATGGCCGAGCCGCAGCCGTAGGTCTTGAAGCGCGCATCCTCGATCACGCCGGTCTGCGGGTTGACCTTGATCTGCAGCTTCATCACGTCGCCGCAGGCAGGCGCGCCCACCATGCCGGTGCCGACGGTGTCGTCGCCCTTGTCGAAGGAGCCGACGTTGCGGGGGTTTTCGTAGTGGTCGATGACCTTGTCCGAATAAGCCATGGGGTCCTCTTCTTTCTTTGTGGATTCAGTGGGCGGACCACTGGATCGTGCTCAGGTCGACGCCATCCTTGTACATCTCCCACAAGGGGCTCAGCTCGCGCAGCTTGGCCACGTTGTGACGGATGGACGCGATGGCGACGTCGATTTCTTCCTCGGTCGTGAACCGGCCGATGGTCATGCGCAGGCTGCTGTGGGCCAGCTCGTCGCTGCGGCCCAGGGCGCGGAGCACATAGCTCGGCTCCAGACTGGCGGAGGTGCAGGCCGAACCCGACGACACCGCCAGGCCCTTGATGCCCATGATCAACGACTCGCCTTCGACGAAGTTGAAGCTGATGTTCAGGTTGTGCGGCACCCGGTGCGTCAGGTCGCCATTGATGAACACCTGCTCGATGTCCGACAGGCCGTCGATCAAACGCTTCTGCAGCGCGCGCGCCTTGGCGAGATCCTGCGCCATTTCTTCCTTGGCGATGCGGAAGGCCTCGCCCATGCCCACGATCTGGTGCGTGGGCAGCGTGCCCGAGCGCATGCCGCGCTCGTGGCCCCCGCCGTGCATCTGGGCTTCCAGCCGCACGCGCGGCTTGCGGCGCACGTACAGCGCACCGATGCCCTTGGGGCCGTAGGTCTTGTGCGAAGCCAGGCTCATCAGGTCGATGGGCAACTGCGTGACGTCGATCTCGACCTTGCCGGTGGCCTGCGCCGCGTCGACGTGAAAGATCACGCCCTTCTCGCGGCAGGCATTGCCCAGCGCCACCATGTCCTGCACGACGCCGATCTCGTTGTTGACGAACATCACGCTCGCCAGAATGGTGTCGGGACGGATGGCGGCCTTGAACTTGTCGAGGTCCAGCAGTCCGTTTTCCTCGACCTCGAGATACGTCACCTCGAAGCCCTGGCGCTCCAGCTCGCGCATGGTGTCCAGCACCGCCTTGTGCTCGGTCTTGACGGTGATGAGGTGCCGACCCTTTTCCTTGTAGAAATGGGCCGCACCCTTCAGCGCCAGGTTGTCGGATTCGGTGGCGCCCGAGGTCCAGATGATCTCGCGCGGATCGGCATTGATCAGGGCGGCGACGTCGCCGCGGGCCTTCTCCACTGCCTCTTCGGCCTCCCAGCCCCACGCATGGCTGCGCGAAGCGGGGTTGCCGAAATGCTCACGCAGCCAGGGAATCATGGCGTCGACCACACGCGGGTCGACCGGCGTGGTCGCGCCGTAATCAAGATAGATCGGGAAATGAGGAGTGACGTCCATGGCTCGCTCGTGCTGGCGTGGATACGGAAACGATCACGAACGGAAGAGCCGGCAGCGACAGGCCGCCGCGGCTCGCCCACCGTGCATCAGGACTTGGCGAAGGCGTTGCCGAGGGCGAACACCGAGTTGGGTGCGTTCACCCGGATCGGCTTGACCACCGGCTGGCTCGAGATCGCCCGCTTGACGGCCGGCTTGTTCTCGACCTGCACGCCCTTGGCGATCTGGTCGTCCACCAGCTTCTGCAGCGTGACGGAATCCAGGAACTCGACCATCTTCTGGTTGAGCGAGGCCCACAGCTCGTGCGTCATGCAGCGGCCGGCTTCGCCCATGCAGTTTTCCTTGCCGGCGCAGTGGGTAGCGTCGATCGGCTCGTCCACCGACACGATGATGTCGGCCACGGTGATGTCTGCCGCCTTGCGGCCCAGCGAATAGCCGCCGCCGGGGCCGCGGGTGGACTCCACCAGTTCATGGCGGCGGAGCTTGCCGAACAGCTGTTCCAGGTAGGACAGCGAAATCTGCTGCCGCTGGCTGATTGCGGCCAGCGTGACAGGACCGGAGTTCTGGCGCAGTGCCAGGTCGATCATGGCGGTGACCGCAAAACGGCCTTTGGTAGTGAGACGCATCGCAAGCTCCTTCAATTGGCTTACCGTTAAACAACACCTGGGACCCACAGGATCCGGTGGCGCCCGTCTCCGCCCTGCCCGGTATCCCACCCATGCAAAGGTAGGAGCCGGCCCTTCATCGCGAAGTTCTTTTTTCTTGAGTGTTTCGCTCAAGTATAACAGAAACCCCGAACCTTGCTCGGGATAGCGCGGGTTTTTCCTCTCACTTGCGCCCGCCGACCGGCAGCACGGCGATGTTGTCCCCGCCTGCCGCGCCGAAGGCCTGCTCGCGCAGCATCGACAGCTGGTCGCGCACGCGCGCCGCCTTTTCGAACTCGAGGTTGCGGGCGTGCTCGAGCATCTGCTTTTCCAGCCGCTTGATTTCCTTGGCCACGTCGCGCTCGCTCATGTCCTCGACGCGGGCGCGCTCGACCTCGCGCTTGCCCGCCTCCTTGGCCGACTTTTCGCCGTAGACGCCGTCGATCAGCTCGCGCACCTGCTTGACGATGCTCCGCGGCACGATGCCGTTGGCCTCGTTGAAGGCGATCTGCCGCTCGCGGCGGCGCTGCGTCTCGCCGATGGCCTTGTTCATGGACGCCGTGATGGTGTCGGCATACAGGATGGCCTTGCCGTGCAGGTTGCGCGCGGCGCGACCGATCGTCTGGATCAGGCTGCGCTCGGCGCGCAGGAAGCCTTCCTTGTCCGCATCCAGAATGGCGACCAGCGACACCTCCGGAATGTCCAGGCCCTCGCGCAACAGGTTGATGCCCACCAGCACGTCGAAGGCACCCAGGCGCAGGTCGCGGATGATCTCCACCCGCTCCACGGTGTCGACGTCGCTGTGCAGATAGCGCACCTTCACGCCGTTGTCGCCCAGGTACTCGGTGAGTTGCTCGGCCATGCGCTTGGTCAGCGTGGTGATCAGCACGCGCTCGTTCTTCTCGACGCGGATGCGGATCTCGCCCAGCACGTCGTCCACCTGGTGGGTGGCGGGACGCACCTCGACCTCGGGATCGATCAGGCCGGTCGGCCGCACCAACTGCTCGACCACCTGGCCGGCATGCTCCTGCTCGTAGGCGGCAGGCGTGGCCGAGACGAAGATGCACTGGCGCATGCGCCGCTCGAACTCCTCGAACTTGAGCGGCCGGTTGTCCAGCGCCGAGGGCAGCCGGAAGCCGTACTCGACCAGCGTGGTCTTGCGCGCCCGGTCGCCGTTGTACATGGCGGCGAGCTGGCCGATCATCTGGTGGCTTTCGTCCAGGAACATCAGCGCGTCCTTGGGCAGGTAGTCCGTCAGCGTGGCCGGCGGATCCCCGGGCGCGGCGCCGGACAGGTGGCGGGTGTAGTTCTCGATGCCCTTGCAGTGGCCGATCTCGGCCAGCATCTCCAGGTCGAAACGGGTGCGCTGCTCCAGGCGCTGCGCTTCCACCAGCTTGCCGGCGCCCACCAGTTCCTTCACCCGGTCGGCCAGCTCCAGCTTGATGGTGTCGACGGCGCGCAGCGTCTTGTCGCGCGGCGTGACGTAGTGGCTGGACGGGTAGATGGTGAAGCGCGGAATCTTCTGCCGCACACGGCCGGTGAGCGGGTCGAACAGCGACAGGCTTTCGATCTCGTCGTCGAACAGCTCGATGCGAATGGCCAGTTCGCTGTGCTCGGCCGGGAACACGTCGATGGTGTCGCCGCGCACGCGGAAGGCGCCGCGCGAGAAGTCCTGCTCGTTGCGTGTGTACTGCATGCGGATGAGCCGGCCGATCACGTCGCGCTGGCCGATCTTGTCGCCCACGCGCATGATGAAACGCATCTCGGTGTAGTCCTCGGGGGCGCCGATGCCGTAGATGGCGCTGACCGTGGCCACGATCACCACGTCCCGCCGCTCCAGCACGCTCTTGGTGGCGGACAGCCGCATCTGCTCGATGTGCTCGTTGATCGACGAGTCCTTCTCGATGAACAGGTCGCGCTGGGGCACGTAGGCCTCGGGCTGGTAGTAGTCGTAGTAGCTGACGAAGTACTCCACGGCGTTCTTGGGGAAGAACTCGCGGAACTCGCTGTACAGCTGCGCAGCCAGCGTCTTGTTGGGCGCGAACACGATGGCCGGCCGCCCCAGGCGGGCGATGACGTTGGCCATGGTGTAGGTCTTGCCGGAGCCCGTCACGCCCAGCAGGGTCTGGAAGACCTCGCCGTCCTGCACACCCTCCACCAGCTGCTCGATGGCCTTGGGCTGGTCGCCGGCCGGCGGATAGGGCTGGAACAGCTCGAAGGGCGAATCGGGATAGCGGACGAATTCGCCCTGGCGCGGGGCGGCGGCATCGTCGGCGGTCTGAAGGTCTGCGGTCATGGGGTGTGGCTCCGGGGGACAGCCGGGGAGATGCGGGGCGGCCGGTAAAATTCCAAGCGAACCGGCAAGGCTAACCCCAAAGCGCCGGCTCTGCACCCAGCCTCGCCGGACGCGAGGCTCGCCTCAGCATCCAAAGGACTTTCCTCCATGTCTCTCTTCTCCGCCGTCGAGATGGCGCCGCGCGACCCCATCCTGGGTCTGAACGAACAATTCGCCGCCGACACCAACCCCCACAAGGTCAACCTGGGCGTGGGCGTGTACTACGACGACAACGGCAAGCTGCCGCTGCTGGAGTGCGTCAAGAAGGCAGAAGCCGACATGATGAAGGCCCCCTCGGCCCGCGGCTACCTGCCCATCGACGGCATTGCCGCCTATGACAATGCCGTCAAGGCGCTGGTCTTCGGCGCCGACAGTGAGCCCGTCAAATCCGGCCGCGTGGCCACCATCCAGGCCCTGGGCGGCACCGGCGGCCTGAAGGTCGGCGCCGACTTCCTCAAGAAGCTCTCGCCCTCGGCCAAGGTGCTGATCAGCGACCCGAGCTGGGAGAACCACCGCGCCCTGTTCGCCCAGGCCGGCTTCGAGGTCGGCAGCTATGCCTACTATGACGCGGCCAAGCGCGGCATCGACTTCGACGGCATGCTGGCCGCCCTGCAGGGCGCGGCCGCCGGCACCATCGTCGTGCTGCACGCCTGCTGCCACAACCCGACCGGCTACGACCTCACGCCAGCCCAATGGGACCAGGTGGTCGAGGTGGTCAAGGCCCGCCAGCTCACGCCCTTCCTGGACATGGCCTACCAGGGCTTCGGCTTCGGCATCGCCGAGGACGGCGCCGTCATCGGCAAGTTCGTCGCCGCCGGCCTGACCTTCTTCGTCTCCACCTCCTTCTCCAAGAGCTTCAGCCTGTACGGCGAGCGCGTGGGCGCCCTGTCGGTGCTGTGCGAGAGCAAGGAAGAAGCCGCGCGCGTGCTGTCGCAACTGAAGATCATGATCCGCACCAACTACAGCAACCCGCCGACGCACGGTGGCGCCGTGGTGGCGGCCGTGCTGGGCAATCCCGAGTTGCGCGCGCTGTGGGAGCAGGAACTGGGCGAGATGCGCGTGCGCATCAAGGCCATGCGCCAGAAGCTGGTGGACGGCCTCAAGGCCGCCGGCGTGAAGCAGGACATGGGCTTCATCACCAGCCAGATCGGCATGTTCAGCTACTCGGGCCTGACCAAGGACCAGATGGTGCGCCTGCGCAACGAGTTCGGCGTGTACGGCACCGACACCGGCCGCATGTGCGTGGCCGCACTCAACAGCAAGAACATCGAGCACGTCTGCGCGAGCATCGCCAAGGTGGTCTGACGCCCCTGGCGCAGCCGCTTCTTGCAGAGGCGGCTGCGAACCAAAGAAAAAGGCAACGAGGGTGACCGCGCTGCCTTTTTCTTTGGCGCCTGCCGGCATGGCACCGGCAGGCCTTATTCACCCGGCAATCAGGCGAAATTCTTCTCGGCGAATTCCCAGTTGACCAGCTTGGCCAGGAAGGTCTCGACGAACTTGGGACGCAGGTTGCGGTAGTCGATGTAGTAGGCGTGTTCCCAGACGTCGACGGTGAGCAGGGCCTTGTCGTCGGTGGTCAGCGGCGTGCCGGCGGCACCGGTGTTGACGATGTCCACGGAGCCATCGCCCTTCTTCACCAGCCAGGTCCAGCCCGAGCCGAAGTTGCCGACGGCGGACTTGACGAAGGCTTCCTTGAAGGCGTCGTAGCTGCCCCACTTGGCCTCGATGGCCTTGGCCAGTGCGCCGGAGGGCGTGCCGCCGCCTTGCGGCTTCATGCAATTCCAGAAGAAGGTGTGGTTCCAGATCTGGGCGGCGTTGTTGTAGATGCCGCCGCTGGACTTCTTCACGATGTCTTCGAGCGGCATGCTCTCGAACTCGGTGCCCTTCTGCAGGTTGTTCAGGTTCACCACGTAGGCATTGTGGTGCTTGCCGTAGTGGTACTCCAGCGTCTCCTGGGAGTACTCGGGGGCCAGGGCGTCCATTGCGTACGGCAGGGGGGGCAGAACATGTTCCATGTGTGGCTCGTTCGTGGGTTGGTTGACAGAAAACCCGTCGATTCTAGGAAGGATTGCCCGGGCTGACGTCGGACGAGGTCCCTTGCTGGACGGCGGTCACCTGCAAGGTGGCGCTGCCGTCGGCCAGCGTGGCGCGCACGCCGTCGCCCGGATGCAATTGCGCCGTGCGGGTGATGGTGCGGCCGCGGCTGTCGGCCAGCCAGGCATAGCCGCGCTGGAGCACGACGGCCGGGTCCAGCAGTTGCAGACGCAGTGCCGCGCGCTCCAGCCGGTCGGCGCGGCCACGCAGGCTCGCCGGGGCCGCGGCCGCCCAGCGGGCAGCCACGCCGTCGAAGCGCCGCTGCGCCTGGTGCACCGAGGCGGTGGTCGCCCGCTGCAGGCGCTGGTGCCATTGCGCCAGCACGGCCTGCTGGCGCGCGGCCAGGCTGGAGGGGCGGCCCAGGCGGGCGGCCGCGGTGTCCAGCCGCTGCGCCAGGCGGTCGAGGCGGCCTTGCAGCGCGTCCAGCAACGCTTCCTCCAGGGCATCCAGGCCCTGCAGCCAGCCGTCGCGCGACGGCGCCACCAGTTCGGCCGCGGCCGTGGGCGTGGGCGCCCGCAGGTCGGCGCAGAAGTCGGCGATGGTGAAGTCGGTTTCATGGCCCACGCCCACCACCACCGGCACGCGGCTGGCGACGATGGCCCGGGCCAGTTGCTCGTCGTTGAAGGCCCAGAGGTCTTCGATCGAGCCGCCGCCGCGCACGACGAGGATGGCATCCGGCAACGGGTCGAGCTGCTGCAGCGCCTGCAGGCCGGCGATCAGTTCGGCCGGGGCCTGGGCGCCCTGCACCGAAGCGGGGGCCAGCAGCACCTCCACGTGCGGGGCGCGGCGGCGCATCGCCGTCACCACGTCGTGCAGCGCCGCGGCACCGCGCGAGGTGACCAGGCCCACGCGCCGCGGGAACACCGGCAGCGGACGCTTGCGTGCGGCGTCGAACAGGCCTTCGGCTTCGAGCTTGGCCTTGCGCTGCAGGAACTGCTCGAAGAGCGTGCCCTGCCCCGCGCGCCGCATGCTCTCGACCACGAGTTGCAGGTCACCGCGCGGCTCGTACACCGCCAGCCGGCCGCGCACCTCCACCAGATCGCCATCGCGCACGTCGAAGTCGAGCAGCGAGGCGGCGCGCCGGAACATGGCGCAGCGCAGCTGGCCCTGGCCGTCCTTGAGCGAGAAGTAGCAATGGCCGCTGCCGGCGCGCGAGAAGCTGCCGATCTCGCCCTGCACGGTCACCGGATTGAAGCGGGCGTCCAGCGCATCGGCCACGGCGCGGCACAGGGCGCCGACGGCCCAGACGCGAGACTGGGGGACCAGGCCCTCAGCCACGGCAGGCCTCGCCGTCCCATCCACAGCGGCCCGGCACGGCGGCCGGTGCCGCCGAAGGGCCGCAAAGCCACGGCTTCTGGTGCAAGTGGTTGATAACGCTGATGAATGTGCTGCTCAAAATCTGGTCGTCCTGACGGGATGCCCGTCGGCAGTGGGTTCGGCGAAGTTGCTCCGGGGGTTAGCCACAAAGTTATCCACAGAAAATGTGGGTGGCGGGACGGCGCCGCGGGCGGCGCCCGAAAAACATTCGGTCATAATTTTCGGCCGTTGGCGAGCGCACCATGACCGCGCAGGAGGCCCCTTGTTTTCGATCTTAGTCGCCGCAGGCTGGCCCGTTGTGCCGCTGCTTCTGTGCTCGGTCATCGCGACCGCCCTCGTCATCGAACGCTTCATCAGCCTGAAGTCGTCCAAGGTGCTGCCACCCCAACTTCTGGGCGAAGCGATCGGCGTCTCTCAGGGCAGCATTCCGTCGCCCGACGTGGTGGCCAAGCTGGAGCGCAATTCCGCGCTGGGCGAAATGCTGGCCGCCGGCTTCCGCGCCGCGCAGGCGGGCGGCCCGGCCACCGCCGACGACCTGCGCGCCGCCATGGAAAGCACCGGCCGCGCCATCGCCCACCGGCTGGAGCGCTACCTCCCGGCGCTGGCCACCATCGCCTCGGCGGCACCGCTGCTGGGCCTGCTGGGCACGGTGATCGGCATGATCGAGATTTTCGGCTCGCAGGCACCCGGCGCGGGCGGCGGCGGCAACCCGGCGCAGCTGGCGCACGGCATCTCCATCGCGCTGTACAACACGGCCTTCGGCCTGGTCGTCGCGGTGCCCACGCTGATCTTCTGGCGCTACTTCCGCACGCGCGTCGACGGCTATTTGCTGCACATGGAGCTGGCAGGCGACCGTTTCGCCGAACACCTGTCGCGCATCCGCCCGGGCGCCGGGTCCGCGCCATGATGGCGCACGCAGCGAAGGCGCGCGCATGAGCGTGCAGTTGCCCACCACCGGCGCGGCCGATCGCGCCGGCACCGGCCGCCGCCGCATGCGCCTGCGCAGCGGCTCGCGCGACGAGCCGGAGATCAACCTGATCCCCTTCATCGACGTGCTGCTGGTGATCCTCATCTTCCTGATGCTGTCGACCACCTACAACCGCTTCACCGAGATGGAGGTGCGCCTGCCCACGGCCGATGCCGAGCCCAGCACCACGCGGCCGCGCGAGGTGATCGTCGCCGTCGCCGCGGACGGACGCTACGCGGTCAACCGGCAACTCGTGGCCGACCGCAGCGTCGAGGGCCTGGCGGCCGCGCTCAGCGGCTTCGCCAAGCCCGAGGCCGGCGGCAACGGCGCCAACGGTGGCGGCGGCAACAACACCATCCTCATCATCAGTGCCGACGCCGCGGCGCCGCACCAGGCGGTCATCACGGTGATGGAGGCGGCGCGCCGCGCCGGGCTGATGCAGATCACCTTCGCCACCCAGACCACGGGCAAGGCGGCCCGCTGAGCGCCGTGCACGCCTGGGAACGCCGCGGCGCGCAGGCCTGGCTGCTGCGGCCGGTGGCGGCGCTGTTCGGCCTGCTGGCCGCGGCGCGGCGCCTGGCCTACGCGCGCGGCTGGCGCCGCACGGACCGGCTGCCGGTGCCGGTGATCGTCGTCGGCAACGTGATCGCCGGCGGTGCCGGCAAGACGCCGGTGGTCATCGCCCTGGTCCGGCACCTGCAGGCGCGCGGCCTGCCGGTGGGCGTGATCTCGCGCGGCCATGGGCGCCGCACGCGCGACGGCCGGGCGGTGGCGGCGGACAGCGATCCGCGCGACGTGGGCGACGAACCGCTGCTCATCCACCGTGCCACGGGCGCGCCCCTGGTGGTCGATGCCGACCGCGCGGCCGCTGGCCGGCGCTTGCTGACCCTGCATCCGGAGGTGCGCGTGGTCGTCGCCGACGATGGGCTGCAGCACCTGGCCCTCGGCCGCGACATCGAGATCTGCGTCTTCGACGACCGCGGCGTCGGCAACGGCTGGCTGCTGCCGGCCGGACCGCTGCGCGAGCCCTGGCCCCGCCGCTGCAACCTGGTGCTGCACACGGGCGAGCGGCCCGCCTTCGCGGGCCACCGTGGCCATCGGCGGCTGGCCGACGTCGCGCTGGATCGAGAAGGCCGGAAGGTGCCGCTCGCGTCGCTGGCCGCCCGCGACGACCTCGCCGCCGTGGCCGGCATTGCGCGGCCGGAACGCTTCTTCGACATGCTGCGGGCCCGGGGCCTGAGTCTGCGGACGTGCATCGCCCTGCCCGACCACCACGACTTCAGCGGCTGGACGCCGCCGCCGGGCCTGCAACTGCTGTGCACCGAGAAGGACGCGGCCAAGCTGTGGCCGGTCGCACCCACGGCGCTGGCCGTGCCGCTGCAGTTCGACATCGACCCGGCCTTCTTCGCCGCGCTCGACGCACGGCTATCATCCTTCGATGGATTCCAAGCTGCTTGAACTGCTGGTCTGCCCGGTCACCAAGGGACCGCTGCAATGGGACGCCACGCGCCAGGAACTGTGGTCGCGCAGCGCCCGGCTCGCCTACCCCGTGCGCGACGGCATTCCGGTGATGCTCGAGAACGAGGCCCGCCCGCTGACGGACGACGAACTCGGGCTGTGAGCTACGCGGTCCTCATCCCGGCGCGCATGAAGTCGACGCGTCTGCCGGACAAGCCCCTGGCCGACATCGGCGGCTTGCCGATGGTCGTGCGCGTCGCGCGCCAGGCCGCGCAGTCGGGCGCCGGCACCGTGTGCGTGGCCTGCGACGATGCGCGCATCCTCCAGGCCTGCGAGGCGGCGGGCGTGCGCGCCCTGCTCACCCGCGCCGACCATCCGAGCGGCAGCGACCGCCTGGCCGAGGCCTGCAGCCTGCTGGGCCTGGCCGACGACACCATCGTGGTCAACGTGCAGGGCGACGAGCCGCTGATCGATCCGTCCCTCATCGATGCCGTCGCCGGCTCGCTCGCCACAAGGCCCGAGGTGCCGATGAGCACCGCCGCCCATCCCATCCACGATGCGGCCGACTTCGCCAACCCGAACGTGGTCAAGGTGGTGCTCGACGCGGCCGGCCACGCGCTCTACTTCAGCCGCTCGCCGCTGCCCTTCTGGCGCGACGGCGGCCTGCCGCCGCAACCGCCGCAGGAAGCGCCGGCGCTGCGCCACATCGGCATCTATGCGTACCGGGCCGGCTTCCTGCGTGCCTTTCCGCAGCTTCCGCCGTCGCCGCTGGAGCGCATCGAGTCGCTGGAGCAGTTGCGCGTGCTGTGGCACGGCCACCGCATCGCCGTGCACGTCACCGGGCGCGCGCCCGGCACGGGCGTCGACACGCCCGAGGACCTGGCACGGGTCCGCGCGCAGTTCTGAGGGCGCGGCGGCCCCGTCGGGCCCGCGTCACGCACGTTCAATCCCGCGGCTGTAGGAAGGGGCCGCGTGCTATCCTCGACCGGATGGTGCGCCCGGGGGAGCCGGCGCCGCACGACGATTTCAAGAAAAGCATCCGAGGACACCATGAGACTCATCCTGTTGGGCGCGCCGGGCGCCGGCAAAGGCACGCAGGCCACCTTCATCTGCCAGAAGTTCGGCATCCCGCAGATCTCCACGGGTGACATGCTGCGTGCCGCCGTCAAGGCCGGCACGCCCCTCGGACTGCAGGCCAAGGCCGTGATGGATGCCGGCGCGCTGGTGAGCGACGACCTGATCATCAACCTGGTCAAGGAGCGCATCGCCCTGCCCGACTGCGCCAACGGCTTCCTGTTCGACGGCTTCCCGCGCACCATTCCGCAGGCCGACGCCATGAAGGCGGCCGGCGTCAAGCTGGACTACGTGCTCGAGATCGACGTGCCCTTCTCGGACATCATCGAGCGCATGAGCGGCCGCCGCTCGCACCCGGCGTCGGGCCGCACCTACCACGTGCGCTTCAACCCGCCCAAGGTGGAAGGCAAGGACGACGTCACGGGCGAAGACCTGATCCAGCGCGAAGACGACAAGGAAGAGACCGTGCGCAAGCGCCTGGACGTCTACAGCCAGCAGACGCGCCCGCTGGTGGACTATTACGCCAAGTGGGCCGAGCAGGATCCGGTCAACGCGCCCAAGTACCGCGCGATCAGCGGCGTGGGCTCGGTCGACGAGATCACGCGCCGGGCGATGGCCGCACTGTCGGACTGACAGCAGCGCGGGCGCGGCATGCCGCGCACCGCCCCAGCACGAAAAAGCAAGGCTGGCCGACGAGGCCGGCCTTTTTCGTTTTCAGGCCTCGGGCATCAGCCGCAGCATCAGGGCGATGCGGGCCTTGACGGGCGACAGGTCGAAGGCGTCGGGCCAGCGTGCGCCGTCCGACGCAAGCACCGCCCCATCGGCGCAGCGCGTGGCGCGCAGCACGGCCAGTCCCGCCTGCTGCGCGCGCACCAGCGCCGCGTCCACGGCTTCATGCACCGTGCCGTTGCCGGTCGCGGCCACCACCAGGCCCTGCACCCGGCCGGTCTGCACGAGGGCATCGACCACCACGGCATCCGCCCCCGCATGGCAGGCCACGATCTGCACGGATGGCCACCGGTCGGCTGCAGGCAGCGCCCGGACCCGCAGGCGCGGGATCCAGGGCACGGTGGCCCAGGGCCTGGTCAGCCGCACGCGGCCCTCCTCAACGTAACCCAGCGGCCCACCCTCGCCGGATGAAAAGGCATCGAGCCGATAGGTGTGCACCTTGCGCACCGCACGGGCCAGGTGGACCGTGCCGGCGCACACGGCCAGCACGCCGCGCGCATCCCTGGCCGCCGCCACGGCCAGGGCGTCCTGCAGGTTCTGCGGTCCGTCGGGTGCCGCCGACGTGGCCGGCCGCATGGCGCAGGTCAGCACCACCGGCTTGTCGGCCTGCAGCACCTGGGCCAGGAAGAAGGCCGTCTCCTCCAGCGTGTCGGTGCCGTGCGTGACGACGATGCCACGCACGGACGGGTCGTCCAGCCAGTGCTGGCAGCGCAGGGCCAGCGCGTGCCAGTGCGCGTGCGACATGTCCTTGCTGTCGATGTTGCAGACCTGCTCCGCCACGAGGGTCAGGCCTGCCGGCGCGGGCACGCCGGCCAGCAGCGCACCCACCTCGACCTGCCCGGCCACGTAGCCGAGGTTGTCGCCCGCGCTCGCGGCCTTGCCCGCGATCGTGCCGCCGGTTCCCAGCACGACGATGCGGCTGGAAAAAGCTGAGGAGTGGTCAGGACTTGTCAATGGTTTGAAAACTGGTTAAAAATACAGATACTGGATGTGCACACAGTACGTGCATCAACGATGGAGCCGCAGCCGCCATGCTTAAAGTGCCCACGACCGCTTCGGTCAAGCTTACCGCCCGCCAGCAACAGATCCTCGAGCTCATCCGCAGCGCGATGGCGCGCACCGGCGCGCCGCCCACGCGGGCCGAGATCGCCGCCGAACTGGGCTTCAAGTCCGCCAACGCGGCCGAGGAGCACCTGCAGGCGCTGGCCCGCAAGGGCGTGATCGAACTGGTGAGCGGCACGTCGCGCGGCATCCGGCTCAAGGGCGAGGCGCTGCGCAACCTGCAGGAATCGCGCACATCGCAATTCTCCCTGCCCATTCCCGGACTGTCGCAGCTCTCGCTGCCGCTGGTGGGCCGCGTCGCGGCCGGCGCACCCATCCTGGCGCAGGAGCATGTGGACCAGACCTACTACGTCGAGAGCACGCTGTTCCAGCACCGCCCCGACTACCTGCTCAAGGTGCGCGGCATGTCGATGCGCGACGCCGGCATCATGGACGGCGACCTGCTCGCGGTGCAGAGCACCCGCGAGGCGCGCAACGGCCAGATCGTGGTGGCCCGGCTGGGCGACGAGGTGACCGTCAAGCGCCTCAAGCGCCTCAAGGACGTGGTGGAACTCCATGCCGAGAACCCCGACTACCCCACCATCGTCGTGCAGCCCGGGGAGCCTTTCGAGATCGAGGGCCTGGCCGTCGGCCTGATCCGCAACACCATGCTGATGTAGGCACGCCGCTGCTCACTTTCTGCCCCTGCGCCAGGTGGCGGGCGTATGGCCAACGAGGCCATCACCCTGGCGCAGCGGGCTTCGTCCGCAATCCTGCCTGTGTCCAAACCCCTTTCCGCCTTCAGGAGTTCAACATGGGAACCGCTCTGCTCGCCTTGTCCAGCCTTTTCGCGCCGATCCAATCCTGGGTCAGCCGCCATGCCGATGCACGCCGTGGCGCCGCCATCGACGATGCCGACCTGCGCTACGTGACGGTGCTGCCCCATCACCACCGCCGCCCGGCGAGCGCCAACGAAGGCGTGCGCCGCACGGCCGCACGGCCGCTGCGCGTGGTTCGGGTGGTGGAGCCTGGCGAGCGCGGCCGCGCCGGCTCGCGCCTGGTGATCGCCGGCCGCATGGCCGACGTGTGCGCCGAACTCGACCGCTTGGTCGAGAAGGAATTGCGCGACGCCACGGTGCGCCCTTGCGGCACGCCGCTGCATTGAGCGCCTGAGGCATAAGCCCGGCCGGTGCTTGCCGCACGGCCGGTCTCCGCGCGGGGCGCTCGCCCTTTTCGAAGGCAGCGGGAGGCTTGGCGGCCCAAAGGCAAAATGGGCAGCCATGAACATCGTGATCCTCGACGACTACCAGGACGCCGTGCGCAAGCTGCGCTGCGCCTCCAAGCTGGATGCCTACACCGCCAAGGTCTACACCAACACGGTCAAGGGCATCGGCCAACTGTCCGTCAGGTTGCGGGACGCCGACGTGATCGTGCTGATCCGCGAGCGCACCCAGATCTCCCGCCAGCTAGTCGACAAGCTGCCCCGGCTCAAGCTGATCTCGCAGACCGGCCGGGTCGGCGGCCACGTGGACGTCAATGCCTGCACCGAATACGGCGTGGCCGTGGCCGAGGGCACGGGCTCGCCGCTAGCGCCGGCGGAGCTGACCTGGGCGCTCATCATGGCCGCCATGCGCCGCCTGCCGCAGTACATCAGCAACCTCAAGCACGGCGCCTGGCAGCAGTCGGGCCTCAAGTCCGCTTCGATGCCGCCCAACTTCGGCCTGGGCTCGGTGCTCAAGGGCAAGACGCTGGGCATCTGGGGCTATGGCCGCATCGGCCAGCTGGTGGCGCGCTATGGCCAGGCTTTCGGCATGCAGGTGGTGATCTGGGGCCGCGAGGCCAGCTGCGAACGCGCCCGCTCCGACGGCTTCCAGACGGCGCCGAGCCGCGAGGCCCTGTTCGAGATGTCGGACGTGCTGACGCTGCACCTGCGGCTGAACGACGACACGCGCGGGCTGGTCACGCTGGAAGACCTGTCGCGCATGAAGCCGACCTCGCTGTTCGTCAACACCAGCCGGGCGGAGCTGGTGGAGTCCGACGCGCTGCTGGCGGCGCTCAACCGCGGCCGCCCCGGCATGGCGGCCATCGACGTGTTCGAGAGCGAGCCGCCGCTGCAGGGCCATGCGCTGCTGCGGCTGGAGAACTGCATCTGCACGCCGCACATCGGCTACGTGGAGCAGGAAAGCTACGAGCTCTACTTCGGCCAGGCCTTCGACAACGTGGTGAGCTTCATCCGCGGCAACCCCACCAACATCGTCAATCCCGGGGCGCTGCAGGTGCGGCGTTGAGCCGGGAGGCGCGCTGGCCCGGCGCGCTGTGGGCCCTGCTCTTCGGCAATTTCGTCATCGGCACCGGCGTGATGGTGGTGCCCGGCACATTGCCGGAGCTGGCCGCATCCTTCCACACCTCGATCGCGGCCGTGGGCCAGCTCATCACGGCGGGTGCGCTGGTGGTGTGCGTCGGCGCGCCGCTGCTGGCCGGCCTGGTGGCCGGCTGGGACCGCCGGCGCCTGCTGGCCCTGTCGCTGGCCTGGTTCGCCGCGGGCCACCTGCTCTCCGCCCTGATGCCCTCGCTGGCCAGCCTGCTGCCCATGCGCATGGCCACGCTGGTCGCGCCCGCCGTCTTCACGCCGCAGGCGGCGGCCTGCGTCGGCCTGCTGGTGCCCCCGCACCGGCGCGCGGCGGCGGTGGCCTTCATCTTTCTCGGCTGGTCGCTGGCCTCGGTGCTGGGCCTGCCGCTGGCGGCCTACGTGGGCGGCCATTGGGGCTGGCGCGCGGCCTTCGGCCTGATCGGTCTGGGCACCGCCATCGCGGCGCTGTGGGTATGGCGCACGATGCCGAATGGCGTGCGGCCGCCGCCGCTGTCGCGCGAGGGCTGGATGCAGGTGCTGCGGCATCCCCTGCTGATGCCGGTGGTCGGCATCACGCTGTTGCAGGCGGCCGGGCAGTTCGTGCTGTTCAGCTACATCGGGCCGGTGCTGCTGCAGCAGCTGCGGGCGACCGCCGGCGAGCTGAGCCTGATGTGGCTGTGGCTGGGCGTCTGCGGCGTGGTGGGCAACGTGCTCGCCACGCGCCACATGGACCGGCTGGGCAGCGCCCGCATGGCCATGGTGGCGATGGCGCTGATCAGCCTGAGCCTGCTGCTGTGGCCCCTGGGCATCGCCCTGGGTTGGGCGATGCTGGCGGCGGTGATCCTGCCCTGGGGCCTGGGCTGCTTCGCGGCCAATTCGTCGCAGCAGGCGCGGCTGGTAGGACTGGCGCCGGGACTGGCCTCGGCCTCCATCGCGCTCAACAGCTCGGCGATGTACATGGGCCAGGCGGCAGGTGCGGCGCTGGGCGGCTGGCTGCTTGCCCGAGAGGCGTCGTCGTGGATGAACTGGTGCGGGCTGGCCTGCCTGCTGCTGGCGATGCTCGTCAGCGTTCGCCTGGACGCCCGCCGGGCGCCTGGCTGAGCAAAGCACGCCACACGGAACGGACGCGGGAGAGGTACGCAGGCCGCGCGCCGTCATGGCAGCGCCCTCGTCCCGTTGCGCCCGGCTGCGCTGCGCCGGGCCCTCCACCGCTCACTTGTCGCCCGACGGCTTCCTGATGGAGTTGCCCGGCTTGATGCTGTCCTCGATTTCCGGATCGAAGAGCTGGAAGTCCGGCGGCACCGGCTCGAAGTCGTTGGGCACCGCGGGTGCCGCATCGGCCGCGGGTGCGGCGGCGTCACGTCGGGTGGCTGCGGCGGGCGCCTGCGTCGGCGTGTCGCGCCGCAGCGCATGCGGAATGGTGTCGATGGTCGACGCCTCCAGGTCGGACAGGTCGAAGTCGATCGTGCCCGGCGCGGGCGTGGGCACCGGGGCAGCCGCAGGCGCGGCGGCACCCGAGGCGGTCTTGGGCATGGCCGCGTCCGAGCCGACCAGGGGCGAAGCGACGCCCGAGGCGGCCTGCCCCGCCTGCGACAGCGGCAGCGGTGCCGTCGGCGGCTGGGCCATGGGCATGGAAGGGCTCAGCAGCGCCATCGCCGAGGTGGCGGCGCCGTCGCCGCCCATGGCGATGTGCTCCTGCGCCGCACCGTAGAGCGACAGCAGTTCGCGATAGGCCGGCAGGTCGAAGGGCGCGCGGCCGTGGGCATCGGCCGGCTGGAACAGGAAGCCCTCGATCACGCCCAGCACCTCACGGTGCGGCCAGGCCTGCTCGATGCGCTCGACCACCTCCGGATAGCCGGCCAGCGACAGGCCGCTTTCCGAGAAGTCCTCGTAGGAAGGCAGGTCGACACCCAACGCCTTGCGGCACTCGCGGCGGGTGGTGTTGTAGTCGGTATCGCGGCCCTGCGAATGCAGCAGGCGCAGCAGCTCCATGTACATGAGCGGACTGGTGTTGCCGTACTCGTCCAGATGGTCGGCCAGCACGGCCACGGCCTGATCGACCTGGCCGAGGGACATGCAGAACTCAGCCTGCTGCTGCACGTCCAGGAGCTTGTCGGCGCTCACCGGCTCGCCCGCCTTGGGCGGCAGCGTGGAGATGGTGTCGGGACCGCGGTCGGATGCCACGGCAGCGGCGCCGGCAGCCACTGCGGCCGTCTTGACGGCCGCGTCCGACGTCGCAGCGTTGGGCGCGTCGACGGACGGCTCGCCCGATTGCCACCAGGTGGCTTCTTCGGCCTGCTTGCGCGAACGGCGCCACAGCAGGCCGACCAGCACGGCAAGCAGCGCCAGCAGCAGGAGCAGCGGCCAGAGCCACCAGGGTCGCTCCTCCGCGGCCTGGCGCGCCTGCGACAGTTCGCCGCGCAGGCCTTCGATGGTGCGGTCCCGCTGCGCGACCTGGGTGCGCAGTGTCTCGGCCTGCCGCTGGGCGGCCTCGAGCTCGGGCGCGCTGGCAGCGGACTCGGGCGCACTTGCGGCGCCGACGGGTGCAGCGGCAGCGGCCTCGATGTTCTGGATGCGGGTGGCGATCTTCAGCCAGGTGGGGGGCAGCGTGTAGTCCTCCGCGGCCACGCTGGCGCCCGCCGTCGCGGCCGCCGCAGCCGCGGCGCCGGCCGTGCGCGGATCGAGCGCATCGACGCGCAGCCGGGGACTGGTGTTGCGCTGCGCCGGCACGGCGGAGCGGGCCGCGCCACCGGCCTGCCGGGGCGTGCCCGATTCGCGCGGGCGAACCGACTCGGCCCGTCCGCTGCCACCGCTGCTGCGCCCATTCTGGCGGGGCGCCACGGCCGCGGGCGGCAGCGCCGAGCCCTGTGCGCGGCCGGTGGGCGCGGTGATGGCCGACACCGGCGGCGGGTCGGCCAGCAACGCGAACTCGCGCACCATGCTGGAAGAACAGCCCACCTTGACGCTCACGGTGACCACCGGCTCGTCCATCGGCCGATTCGAGCGGATGCGCAGCCACGGCGCTTCCGAAGACGGGCCGGGCTCCACGCTGGTGATCACGGCGCTGTCGGGCAGGCGGTTCTCGCCCAGCTTCACGCTGACCGAGGGGCAGGCACCGCCAGCGTCCTGCAACTGGACGGGCACCCGCAGGTCGAGTGGCATGCCGATCCATACCTTGCCCTCGGGGCGGCCGATCGTCAGTGCCGAGGCGGGCATCGGCAACGCAAGGCCGAGTCCGAGTACAAACGAAACAATTGACGCGGAATTCGGAGGCACGGCCACGAGTGGGGAGGAAGTAGAAGGTTCAAATATTTTCACATTCCACCGGGGCTTCTGGAAAAAGAAGATGAGCATTTCTAACATTTTGTTGCGCCGACCCGCCGATTACGGAGCCCAGGCGCTGATGGATGTGTCGCGGCGGAAGGCTCTGCCTGAAACCACGCCGCATTCACAATCTTCGCCGCTTCCTCCCTATCAGAGACAGAACCCATGCCATTCCTTCCCTCATGTTTCATTGCCGCGGAGCTTCACAGATGAGCGCAGAGCTGAAAAGCACCACGCAGGACCGCACGATGGTGCTGACCCTGTCCAATCCCTCGCAGCGCAACGCGCTTGGGCCGGAAATGTACGCCGCCGGTGTCGAATCATTGCTGGGCGCCGGCAACAATCCTGACGTCCGCTGCGTCGTGCTGGTCGGCGAAGGTGCCTGGTTCTGCGCCGGCGGCTCGCTGCAGAGGCTGCAGGCCAACCGGGCCCGCGACCCCAGTGTGCAGGCCGAGAGCATCGATGCGCTGCACAGCTGGATTGACGCCATACGCAGCTTTCCCAAGCCGGTGATCGCCGCCGTGGAAGGGGCCGCCGCAGGTGCCGGCTTTTCGCTGGCCATGGCCTGCGACATGGTGGTGGCCGCACGGGACGCGGTGTTCGCCGCCTCGTACAGCAACGTTGCGCTGTCGCCCGACGGCGGGCTGAGCTGGCACCTTGCGCAATGGCTGCCGCGCCAGCTGGCCAGCGAGTGGCTGATGAACGGCGAGCGCATCGGTGCCGACCGGCTGCACCAGCTGGGCCTGGTCAATCAGCTCACCGACAGCGGGCAGGCCCTGGCGCAGGCCATGCAACTCGCACAGAAGCTGGAGCGGCGCGCGCCCAATGCCCTGGCCAGCATCAAGGAGCTGCTCGGCGAGGCGCGCGGGCGGTCGCTGGGCGACCACCTCACGCAGGAGCGCGAGCACTTCGTGCGCAACCTCCACCATGCCAACGCAGGCATCGGCATCGGCGCCTTCCTGTCCAAGACCTCTCCCGACTACCAATGATGGCGCGCCCGGTCGCCCCTGCGACAAGGCTCCGCGATTCAGTCACCGACAAGACAAGCCATGGATGACCCCATTCTTACCATCGACGAAAGAGAAGCCATCAACAGTGGCCGCTGGTTCACCTCCCTCTCCCCTTCGCTCCGTCACGACATCCTCCGATGCGCCTTCGTCAAACGCTACAAGGACGGCGACCTGATCGCCGCCCGCGGCGATCCGCCCGACCAGTGGATCGCCTGCGCCAAGGGCGCGGTGCGCGTGAGCTCGACGGCCGTCTCGGGCAAGCAGGTGACGCTGACCTATGTGGAGCCGGGCATCTGGTTCGGCGACGTCGCCTTCTTCGACGGGGACCGGCGCACGCACGATGCCTATGCGCATGGCGACACCACCATCCTGTGTGTCGCCCGGGCGGACTTCCACAAGATCCTCAGCACGCACGTGGAGTTGTACGAAGCGCTGATGCGGCTGCAGGCACGGCGCATCCGCACGCTTTTCGGTCTGGTGGAAGACCTCAACACGCTGCCGCTTCGCGCCCGCCTGGCCAAGCAGCTGGTGCACTTGGTGCGCAGCTATGGCGTGCCCAATCTGGCGGATGCCAGCCAGACACGCATCGGCCTGCAGCTCGCCCAGGAAGAGTTGGCCCAACTGCTCGGCGCCTCGCGCCAGCGTGTGAACCAGGAACTCAAGACCATGGAGCGCGAAGGTGCGATCCGCATCGAGCCCGCCGGCCTGGTGGTGCTGGACCGCGACGCGCTCACGCGCATCTCGCAGGCCGACAGCTGAGCGGCCGGGGCCGTGGCGGCAGCTGAACGCGTCCGCCATCAATCAGATGAACGAACGAACGAGACATGAGCCAGGACTTCAACACCTTCGTCGGCACCCGTGCGGTGTCGTCCCAGCACGCCGTGGACCTGCAGGCCCTGGAAACCTGGCTCGCATGGAACGTCGAAGGCTTCCGCGGGCCGCTGTCGATCGAGATGTTCAAGGGCGGCCAGTCCAATCCCACCTACAAGCTGCTCACGCCGGAGCGCCAGTACGTGATGCGGGCCAAGCCCGGTCCGGTGGCCAAGCTGCTGCCCTCGGCCCATGCGGTGGAGCGCGAGTACAAGGTCATGCATGGCCTGGCCGGCTCGGACGTGCCGGTGCCGCAGATGCTGGCGCTGTGCGAGGATGAGTCCATCATTGGCCGCGCCTTCTACGTCATGGAATGCATGCAGGGCCGCGTGCTGTGGGACCAGACCCTGCCGGGCATGTCCAATGCCGAACGGGCCGCCATCTACGACGAGATGAACCGCGTGATCGCCGCGCTGCACACGGTCGAGTTCGCCGCGCGCGGCCTGGCCGACTACGGCAAGCCGGGCAACTATTTCGAGCGCCAGATCGGCCGCTGGAGCAAGCAGTACAAGGCCTCCACCGACGGGGCAGGCGCCCTGTCGCAGCCCATCGACGAAATGGAGCGGTTGCTGGAGTGGCTGCCCACGCACATCCCCGCGAGCGCACGCGACGAATCCAAGGTCGCCATCGTGCATGGCGACTACCGGCTGGACAACGTGATGTTCGCTGCCGACGCGCCGCGCATCGTCGCGGTGCTGGACTGGGAACTGTCCACGCTGGGCCATCCGCTGGCGGACTTCGCCTACCACTGCATGTCGTGGCACATCCCAGCCGGTGCCTTCCGCGGCATCGGCGGCGTGGACCTGGCACCGCTGGGCATCCCTTCCGAGCAGGAGTACGTGCGCCGCTACTGCGAGCGCACCCGCCTCACCACGCCGCAGGCGCTGGCCGAGGACTGGAACTTCTACATGGCCTACAACCTGTTCCGCATCGCAGCCATCCTGCAGGGCATCGCCAAGCGGGTAGAGGCCGGCACGGCCTCCAGCGAGCAGGCCGTCAACTCGGCCAAGGGGGCGCGCCCCATGGCCACGCTGGCCTGGCAGTTCGCACAGCGCGCCTGAGCGCCTTCACCACGGCCCGCCCCCCCTCTTTCACCCGTTCCCACACCCACCACCGGAGACAGCATGGAGTTCGATTTTTCACCCAAGGTCAAGGACCTGCAGAAGCGCGTGAGCGACTTCATGGATGCGCACATCTTTCCGGCGGAGGCGGAATATGCCCGCGAGATGGCAGAGAACACGGCCGCCGGCAAGCGCTGGACCCATCTGGAGGTGATCGAACGCCTGAAGGAAAAGGCCCGCGCGCAGGAGCTGTGGAACCTGTTCCTGCCCAACGACACCGCCGAACTGGCCAAGAAGAAGGGTGGCGGCCTGACCAACATGGAATACGCGCCCCTGGCTGAACTGATGGGCCGCGTGCCATGGGCGTCCGAGGTCTTCAACTGCTCGGCGCCCGACACCGGCAACATGGAGACCATCGCCCGCTATGGCTCGGACGCGCACCGCGAGGAATGGCTCACGCCGCTGCTCGAGGGCAAGATCCGCTCGGCCTTCGCCATGACCGAACCGGCCGTGGCCTCCAGCGACGCCACCAACATCGAGACCCGCATCGAGCGCCAGGGCGACGAGTACGTCATCAACGGCCGCAAATGGTGGATCTCCGGCGCCGGCGATCCGCGCTGCAAGGTCTTCATCACCATGGGCAAGAGCGATCCCGAGGCGCCCAAGCATTCGCAGCAGAGCATGGTGCTGGTGCCGGCCGGCACGCCGGGCATCAAGATCCTGCGGCCGCTGAGCGTCATGGGCTACGACGACGCGCCGCACGGCCACATGGAGATGGTGTTCGAGAACGTGCGCGTTCCTGCCAGCAGCATCCTGCTGGGCGAAGGCCGCGGCTTCGAGATCGCCCAGGGCCGCCTCGGCCCCGGTCGCATCCACCACTGCATGCGCCTGATCGGCCTGGCCGAGCGCGCGCTGGAGCTGATGTGCCGCCGGGCCTCCTCGCGCGTGGCCTTCGGCAAGACGGTAGCCTCGCAGACCGTGACCCAGGAGCGCATCGCCGAGGCCCGCTGCCGCATCGACATGGCCCGCCTGCTCACCTTCAAGGCCGCCTGGCTGATGGACGTGGCAGGCAACAAGGTCGCCAAGACCGACATCGCCATGATCAAGGTGGTGGCGCCCAGCATGGCCTGCCAGGTGATCGACTGGGCCATGCAGGTGCATGGCGGCGGCGGCATGAGCGACGACTTCCCGCTCGCGTACGCCTATGCCAACGCCCGCACGCTCCGCTTCGCGGACGGCCCGGACGAGGTGCACCGCAACGCCATCGCCAAGTGGGAACTGGGCAAGTACGCGGCCGACAGGACCGCATCGGCCGAGCCGCCGGTCACGCGCTTCTGAAGCGCACACTGGGCCGTCCATGACGAAGCCGCCGCGCCCTCACGGGCTTGCGGCGGCTTTTTTTCTGGCCCCGGACGCTGCGCACTGGACGCCTGGGTCGCGGCAGCACCGCAGGTGTGGCCCGCTTACAGCTTTTTCTGCAGGAGCACCGCCTGCCCAAATGCTGGATCCAGCTCGTAGCCGGCGAAGCCGACCCGTCGGTAGGTATTCAGCGCCGGCGCGTTCCCTGAGAGCACTTCCAGCGTGAGCTTGCAGGCACCGCGGCGGCGCGCCTCTTCCTCCACCCGGGCCAGCATGCACTGGGCCACGCCCTTGCCGCGCGCGTGTGCAAGCACCACCACGTCGTGCACGTTGACAAGCGGCCGCGCAGCGAAGGTGGAGAAGCCCTCGAAGCAGTTGACCAGCCCGACAGCCGCGCCTTCGGCGTCGTACGCCATCACGCTGAAGGCATCCGGCCGCGCAGCCAGGGCCTGTGGCAGGCTGCGCCGCACGTCGGGCGAGAGCGGCTGGCCGCCGCCTGCAGGATCGCAGGCATAGGCATCGAGCAGCCGCACCAGCGTCTCGGCCTGATCGCGATCACGGTAGTTGACGAGGACGACGCGCATCAGACCGGCTCCAGGGGACGGTGGGGTTCTTCGGGAAGGATCACGACGATGGCGTCGCCTGCCGCGACAGTGCCGGCTGCGCTCACGACTGCCATCACGCCGGCCTTGCGCACAACGCGGCCCTGCGCGTCGCGGTCCAGCACCGCGGCCATCAGGCCGGGCTGGAAGCGATCGATCTGCCGGCAGGGGTTGCGCAGGCCGGTAATTGTGACTTCGGCCTCGGCGCCGAGGCGCAGCCGCGTGCCGGTGGGCAGGGCCAGCAGATCCAGACCGCGGGTGGTGATGTTCTCGCCCATCTCGCCGGGAAAGACGGGGAAGCCGCGCGGCATCAGTTCGTCGAACAGCTCGGCATGCAGCAGGTGCACCTGCCGCAGGTTGGGTTGGTCGGGGTTGCGCGCCACGCGCGAGCGGTGCTGCACGGTGCGGCCCGCATGGGCATCGCCGTGCACGCCCAGGCCCTCGACCAGCAGCACGCGTTCTTCCTCGAACTTGGAAAAGCCATGCGTGGTGCTGGCGTGGACGGCCAGGACCTGGGCAGCCATGGTGGACACGCTCAGGCGCCGGCCACGGTCGCCGCGATGCGGCGGGCCAGCGATTCGGCCTGGGCTGCGTCGCGGGCTTCCACCATCACGCGCAGCAACGGCTCGGTGCCGCTGGCGCGGATCAGCACGCGGCCCTCGTCGCCGAGTTCGGCTTCCACGCGGGCGCTTTCCTCCGCCAGGGCGCGGTTGGCCTTCCAGTCCTGCCCCGGCGCCAGGCGCACATTGACCAGGCTCTGCGGGAAGAGCTGCACCTCGGCCAGCAGATCGGCCATGCCCTGACCCCGCCGCACCACGGCCTGCAGCACCTGCAGCGCGCTCACCAAGCCGTCGCCCGTGGTGTGCCGGTCCAGCGCCAGCAGGTGGCCGGAACCCTCGCCGCCCAGCAGCCAGCCGCGGCGCTCCAGTTCCTCGAGCACATAGCGGTCGCCCACCTTGGCCCGCACGAAGCCGATGCCGGCCTTGCGCAGCGCCACTTCCACCGCCTTGTTGGTCATCAGCGTGCCGACCACGCCTTCCACCGGCAGGCCCCGCGCAACGCGGTCCATGGCCATCAGGTAGAGCAGTTCGTCGCCGTTGAAGAGGCGGCCGGAGGCATCGACCATCTGCAGCCGGTCGGCATCGCCGTCCAGCGCGATGCCGTAGCCGGCGCCCTGGGCCTTCACCTCGGCCACCAGCGCGCCGGGATGGGTCGCGCCGACGCCCTTGTTGATGTTCAGGCCATCCGGCCGCACGCCGATGCTGGCCACGTCGGCGCCCAGTTCGTGGAAGACGTTGGGCGCCACCTGGTAGGCCGCGCCGTGCGCCGCGTCCACCACGAGGCGCAGGCCGCGCAGGCTCAGGTCGGTGGGGAAGGTGCTCTTGCAGAACTCGATGTAGCGGCCCGCGGCGTCGCTCAGGCGGCGGGCGCGGCCCAGGCCGGACGAATCCACCCACACCGGCGCCTCGGCGAGCGCCGCCTCGACATCGGCCTCCCACGTGTCGCTGAGCTTGGTGCCCTGCGCGCTGAAGAACTTGATGCCGTTGTCGGGATAGGCGTTGTGGCTGGCGCTGATGACCACGCCCAGGCTGGCGCGCTGCGCCCGGGTGAGGTAGGCCACGCCGGGCGTGGGCAGCGGGCCGAGCAGCACGACGTCCACACCGGCGGAGTTGAAGCCGGACTCCATGGCCGACTCCAGCATGTAGCCGGAGATGCGCGTGTCCTTGCCGATCAGCACGGTGGGCCGGGCTTCGCTGCGCTTGAGCACGCGGCCCACGGCATGCGCCAGGCGCAGCACGAAGTCGGGGGTGATGGGCGGCTGGCCCACGGTGCCGCGGATGCCGTCGGTGCCGAAATACTGTCGGGTCATGAAAGGGAATCTTGTTGTTGTGTGGAGGTTTCGCCGACCTCGGCGCGCATCGCCGACCACACGGCCAGGCCCTGCACGGTCTCGCGCACGTCGTGCACGCGCAGGATGCGCGCGCCCTGCTCGGCCGCCAGCACCGCGGCCACCACGCTGGGCAGCATGCGCTGTGCGGGATCGGCCACGCCCGTGACCGCGCCCAGGGCCGATTTTCGCGACCATCCCGCAAGAATCGGGTAACCCAGGGCGGCGATGACCGGCTGGCGCGCCAGCAGCGAGAAATTCTGTTCGACCGTCTTGCCGAAGCCGATGCCGGGGTCGAGCACGATGCGGTCGGCCGACACGCCGAGGGCGCGCAGCTTCCGCGTCTCGGCACGCAGGAAGTCGGCCGCCTGCGCCACCGCATCGCCGCTCATGGGTGCGCGCTGCATGGTCTGCGGGTCGCGGTGCATGTGCATCAGGCACACGCCGCAGCTGGGATGGGCCACGACCACTTCGCGTGCGCCCGGCTGGCGCAGGCTCCAGATGTCGTTGACGATGTCGGCGCCCAGGTCCAGCACGGCCTGCATCACCTGCGGCTTGTAGGTGTCGATGGACAGCGGCACATTCAGCCGGACGGCCTCGCGCACCAGGGGCAGCACGCGGGCCAGTTCCTCGTCCAGCGCGACGGCAGGGCTGCCGGGCCGGGTCGATTCGCCGCCGATGTCGAGGATGTCCGCGCCCTGCTCAACCAGCCGTTCGCAGTGCGCCAGGGCCGCGTCCAATCCCGCATGCCGGCCGCCATCCGAGAAGGAATCGGGTGTCACGTTGACGATGCCCATGACCAGCGGACGCGCCAGCGGCAGCCGGAAGCGCCCCGCCTGCCAGCCAACGAAAACGGGGCCCGAAGGCCCCGTCTGCACACCGTGCACCTGCGTCATGCCGCCGTCGGTGCCGGATCGGGCTTGACGGCCGGTGCGCCACCACTGCCACCACCACCGGAGGACGGCGTGCGCGGCGTGAAGTCCTTGGGCGGACGCGGCTCGCGGCCGGCCATGATGTCGTCCAGCTGCTCGGTGTCGATGGTTTCCCACTCGAGCAGCGCCTTGGCCATGGCGTGCATCTTGTCGCTGTTCTCCTCGATCAGGCGGCGCGCCAGGGCGTACTGCTCGTCGATGATGCGGCGAACCTCGGCATCGACCTTCTGCATGGTCGTCTCGCTCATGTTGGTGGTCTTCGTCACCGAGCGGCCCAAGAACACCTCGCCCTCGTTCTCGGCATAGACCATCGGGCCGAGCGCCTCGCTCATGCCGTACTTCATGACCATGTCGCGGGCCAGATTGGTCGCGCGCTCGAAGTCGTTGGAAGCGCCGGTGGTCATCTGGTGCATGAAGACCTCTTCGGCGATCCGGCCGCCGAACAGCATGCTGATCTGGTTCAGCATGTACTCGCGGTCGTAGCTGTAGCGGTCGTTTTCGGGCAGGCTCATCGTCACGCCCAGCGCACGGCCGCGCGGGATGATGGTGACCTTGTGGACCGGGTCGCACTTGGGCAGCATCTTGCCGATCAGCGCATGGCCAGATTCGTGGTAGGCCGTGTTGCGGCGCTCCTCCTCGGGCATGACCATGCTCTTGCGCTCGGGGCCCATGAAGATCTTGTCCTTGGCCTTCTCGAAGTCCTGCATCTCCACGACGCGGGCATTGCGGCGGGCGGCCATCAGCGCGGCCTCGTTGCACAGGTTGGCCAGATCGGCACCGGACATGCCGGGCGTGCCGCGGGCAATGATGCTCGGGTTGACGTCCTGGCCCACCGGGATCTTGCGCATGTGCACGCTCAGGATCTGCTCGCGGCCGCGGATGTCCGGCAGCGTCACGTACACCTGCCGGTCGAAGCGGCCCGGACGCAGCAGTGCAGCATCCAGGATGTCCGGCCGGTTGGTGGCTGCCACCACGATCACGCCGAGATTGGTCTCGAAGCCGTCCATCTCCACCAGCATCTGGTTGAGGGTCTGCTCTCGCTCGTCGTTGCCGCCACCCAGGCCGGCACCACGCTGGCGGCCGACGGCGTCGATTTCGTCGATGAAGATGATGCAGGGCGCATTTTTCTTGGCGTTCTCGAACATGTCGCGAACGCGTGCCGCGCCCACGCCGACGAACATTTCCACGAAATCGGAGCCCGAGATGCTGAAGAACGGCACCTTGGCCTCGCCGGCGATCGACTTGGCCAGCAGCGTCTTGCCGGTGCCCGGGGGGCCGACCAGCAGCAGGCCGCGCGGAATGCGGCCGCCCAGCTTCTGGAACTTCTGCGGGTCCTTCAGGAAGTCGACGACCTCCTTGACCTCCTCCTTGGCCTCGTCGCAGCCTGCGACGTCGGCGAAGGTGACGGTGTTGTTGTTCTCGTCGAGCATGCGCGCCTTGCTCTTGCCGAAGCTGAAGGCGCCGCCCTTACCGCCGCCCTGCATCTGGCGCATGAAGTACACCCACACGCCGATCAGCAGCAGCATCGGGCCCCAGCTGACCAGCAAGGTCATGAGCAGCGAGCCTTCTTCACGCGGCTTGACGTCGAACTTGACGTTGTGGTCGATCAGGTCGCCCACCAGGCCGCGGTCGAGCACGGTGGCGTTGGTGCGGATCTTCCGGTCGTCCGTGGTGATGGCGGTGATCTCGCCACCGGCCAGACCTTCGGGGATCACTGCGCTCTTGATCTGGTTGTTGCGGACCTGCTCGAGGAACTCGGAGTAGTTCACCGTGCCCGAGCCCATGGCGCCGCGGGTGTCAAATTGCTTGAACACCGTGAAGAGCACCATGGCGATGACCAGCCAGACGGCGATCTTGGAAAACCACTGATTGTTGTTCAAACGAAGCTCCAGTCGTAATGCGCGTGGGATGCGCGCCATCGTGAACCCATGCACGATGGTAATTGGCGTGCATTTTAGGCTTTTCAACCTGCGAAACCGGCCTACATGACTATGACGCCCATAGGCGCAGCACGGTTACAAAACGCGAATTTCGCCGCTTTTCGAGGCCGCTCAGCCCTTGAGGCCGATGCCGACGAGGAAGGTTTCCGACGACCGGTCCCGAGAGGACTTGGGCTTGTGCGGCTTGACGACCCTGAAATGGGCCTTGAAGAGCCGCAGCAGCGGGTCGTAGGCCGCGCCGTGGAACACCTTGGTCACCAGCGCGCCCTCAGGCCTCAGGTGGTGGAGCGCGAAATCCACCGCCAGTTCCACGAGGTTCTCGATGCGCGCCGCGTCGGCCGAATCGATGCCCGACAGGTTGGGCGCCATGTCCGACACCACAACGTCCACCGGCCGGCCCCCTACGGCCTCTTCGAGGCGCGCCAGCACCTCGGGCTCGCGGAAGTCCCCCTGCAGGAAGGTGACCCCCTCGATCGGCTCCATCTCGAGGATGTCGAGGGCGATCAGCGTGCCGTCGAGCGCGCCTTGCGCTGCGCCGGCCGGCGCCATGCGCCGGCGCAGGTACTGGCTCCAGGCACCGGGGGTGGAGCCCAGGTCCACCACCACCTGGCCCGGCCGCACCAGGCCGAAGACCTCGTCGATCTCCTTGAGCTTGTAGGCCGCGCGGGCGCGGTAGCCCTCCTTCGTGGCCAGCTTGACGTAGGGATCGTTGACGTGATCGTTGAGCCAGGCCTTGTTGACCTTCTTGCTCTGGGTGCGAACTTTCATGTGGGCTCGATAATACGGGGATGCCCGCCATTCAATTGACTCCCGCACAGCGCAAAGCCCACCGTGCGGACGCCCACCACCTGGACCCGATCGTGATGATCGGCAGCGACGGGCTCACCGACGCCGTCAAGAGGGAAGCCGATGCGGCCCTCAAGGCGCACGGCCTGATCAAGATCCGCGTCTTCTCCGACGACCGCCTCGCCCGCGACGCCATGCTCTCCGAACTGGCCGATGCGCTGGACGCCGCGCCGATCCAGCACATCGGCAAGCTGCTGGTGCTGTGGCGGCCCAAGCCCGCCAAGGTCCGCGAGGAGGACGAAGACCGCATGGCCGGTCCGCGCGACGTCAAGATCCTCAAGTACAGCAAGCGTGGCGGCCAGCGTCCCGAGGTGAAGATGCTGCGCGTGCTGGGCAACCAGCGGCTCACGCCCGGCGGCATCGTCAAGCGCGCCAAGCCCAAGCAGAAATCGATCAAGAAGCGGCAGGACTGAGGCGTGAGCGCCCCTGTGGCCAAGCGCCCCACCGGCACCGACGCGGCGGGCCGGCAGCGGCACATCCTGTGCATGAAGTGGGGCACCAAGTACGGGCCCCACTACGTCAACCGCCTCTATGCCATGGTGCGCCGGCACCTCACCGGCGACTTCAACTTCGTCTGCCTGACGGACGACGACACCGGCATCCGCCCCGAGGTGCAGTGCCTGCCCATTCCGCCGCTGTCGCTGGAACTCAAGCCCGGCCAGCCGGACCGGGCCTGGCGCAAGCTCACCACCTTCGAGCAGGACCTGTACGGCCTGCGCGGCACCGCCCTCTTCCTGGACCTGGACGTCGTGATCGTGGGCGGCCTGGATGCCTTCTTCGAGCAGCCGGGCGAGTTCCTCATCATCCACGACTACCCGCGCTTCTGGCGCTTCGGCCAGCGGGTGACGGGCAATTCCTCGGTCTACCGTTTCGAGTTGGGCGCGCATGCGGACGTGCTGGCGCATTTCCGCAGCCACATGGACGAGGTGCCGCGCCAGTACCGCAACGAGCAGGCCTACCTGTCGGCCTTCCTGCACCGCCAGGGCAAGCTCGGCTACTGGCCGGCGCCATGGTGCCCGAGCTTCAAGTACCACAGCATCCCGCCATGGCCACTCAACCTGTGGAAGCCGCCGGTGGTGCCCGAAGGGGCGCGCGTGGTGATCTTCCACGGCGAATGCAACCCGCCGGATGCACTCGAAGGCCGGCGCAACCGGCGCTTCCGGCACATCGAGCCGGCGGCCTGGGTCGCCGAGCACTGGCGCGAATAGCGTCCCGCGCTGCCGGCGGGCCGTATCCGGAGCGGCTCAGGCTGCCGCTTCGGCACCCACCAGCGGCCGGCCCTTGAGGCGCGTGAGGATGCCCAGCGGGCTGGCGGCGGGGTCGTACTCGCCGCCGGTCTGCAGGAAGAGCGTCTGCTCCATCATGTACTGGCCCGACATGGCGGCATGCGAGGTCTGGTCGGAGAAGCACACCCAGGTCGAGCCCGCCGGGAAATTCACGGTCTGCTGCGGCGCGTTGCGCTGGTAGTCCAGGTCGCGCTTCATGCCGTCGTGCAGCTGCAGCATCAGGTGGTCGTATTCGCTGCGCAGCGACTTGGTGACGTGCAGCGCCGCCAGCGCCTTGGCCTGCCACAGCGAATAGGGCTTGGCCTTCGGCAGGAAGGTTCGCGCCACCGTTTCGAAGGGCTCGCCCACGCGCCACACACGGTCGCCGCCGGCCGGATGGATGTTGGTGAAGACACGCAGGATGCGCTCGCCCCGGTTGGGCCGAGACGGGAAGGCATCGACGTGCAGCCGCCGGTCGTCGGCGCGCCAGGACTGCACCCGGCTTTCCACTTCCGACGGCCGCAGGCTGGTCGGCGCCATCCGCAGCTTGCCCTCGTAGCCGGGCAGCAGCCGTGCGATCAGCGCCTGGGACTGGGTGCGGAAGCGCTGAATCCAGGCGGTGACCGTCGCCTGCGTGGCGGCGTCGCCGGCCAGGCCCTTGAGCCGGCCCTGCGCATCCAGGCTGATGTTGCGGGACTTGGGGTCGCGCATCTCGGGGTGCAGCAGGGCCTGTTCGGCATCGCTCAGGGCGAAGCCCAGGTTGGGAAAATACAGCACCTTGCCCGCTTCGAGGCCGGCGGTCCATGCCGGGTCTTCGTGCAGCTCGGCCACGCCGGCAGCGGGAATGCGGATGATCTGGGAGGCCATGGTCGCTTCTCGGTGTTGTTGTTGCCGACGATGGTGCCACCTTCGGACGCGGCGTGCAGGCGACGCCAAGCGGTGGGGCGCGGGGCTGGAGTTCAGCCGCTCAGGCCCGTCGCCACAGGTTCAGGCCCGCGCACAGCCACTGCAGCGCATACATGGCGGTGCCCACGCCGTGCCACAGCCGCAAATTCTCGCGCGCGACGATGCGTGGCGCCACGGCATATTCGACCAGCAGGGCCATGAGCAGGCCGCCGAGCACCAGCATCACCATGCCCGGCCGGGCGGCGGGCTCGTCGTCGCCATGGCGGCCCATCGCCATGAGCAGCACCAGCGCGCAGCCGATGGTCACCCAGGTCTGTGCCGAGAACAGGTGCGCCGCCGTCGTGCCCGCCAGCGCCGCCGGCTGCAGGTGGACGAACAGCTGCGGCACGGCCACGAAGCCGATGGCCGTCAGGCTGCCCCACCACAGGGCAGCGGCCATGAGCGCGATGCGCTGGCGGACTCGCATGCCGCCGGTCAGGCGTAGCTGACGCCCACGATCTCGTAGCGCTTGACGCCGCCGGGCGCCTGCACCTCGGCCACGTCGCCCTCTTCCTTGCCGATCAGCGCGCGGGCGATGGGGCTGGAGATGTTGATGAGGCCCTGCTTCAGGTCGGCCTCGTCCTCGCCGACGATCTGGTAGCGGACGGTGTCGCCGCTGGACTCTTCCTCCAGCTCGACGGTGGCGCCGAAGACCACCTTGCCGCCGCCGTCGATCTCCGACGGATCGATGACCTGGGCGGCCGACAGCTTGCCTTCGATTTCCTGGATGCGGCCTTCGATGAAGCCCTGGCGGTCCTTGGCGGCGTCGTAGTCGGCGTTCTCGCTCAGGTCGCCCTGGGCACGGGCCTCGGCGATGGCATTGATCACGGAGGGGCGCTCCACCGTCTTCAGGCGGTGCAGTTCTTCGCGCAGCTTCTCGGCGCCGCGCTTGGTGATGGGAATGGTGGCCATGTCCGTCGTCGTTCTGGTCTGTCAAAAAAGCCCTTACAGCCGCTTGCGGGCGGGCTGCGGCATTGCCGCGCCGGGGCGCAGCAAGGTGGGCCGGCGGCAAAAAAGAACGACACCGCCGGGCCGGAGCCGGGCGGTGTCGGTGAAGCGATTATGCCGGCTGTTGCGCGGCAGGCCAAACCCGCACGCGCGATGCAGGCAGCCGTGCTCGCCGGACGCGGCGCGAGGACCTCAGTCCCGGCCCGCCTCCTCGAGCTTGCGGGCCAGCAGCTCGGGGTTGGAGAAGCACAGCTCGTGGCCGCCCTCGCACTCCACCAGCCGGAACAGGCCCAGCCGCTCCGACAGGCGCGGATGCCACGGCAGGCTGTGCGGCAGCGCCGTGTCCTGCCGCGCGTTGAGGTAGCTCTTGCCGATCTCCAGCGCGGCCAGCGGCTGCGGCAGCACGGCCGCCTCGGTGAAAGTGCGGTAGGGATGCGGATTGAGCATCGCGTAGGTACTGCGTGCCAGGGCTTCGTCGGCATCGTTCATGAACGACTCGCGCCAGATCGGGTATGGCAGCATCACCGCCTGGCCATTGGCCGCCGCCACGCCATCGAAGAGCGCGCGGTAGTGCGGCGGCACCAGGTCGTTCAGGCACTCGCCGTCCAGCGGAACGAAGGCATTCCAGTAGACGAGGCGGCGGACGCGCCCCGGCAGCCGGCGCGGCATGTGGCTGATGACCATGCCGCCATAGCTGTGGCCGACCAGCCGGACCTGCTGCAGGTCGTGCTGCTCCAAGAAGGCGGCCAGCGAGTCGACCGCCTCGGCCAGGCCGATGGCGTCGCGCTTGTCGTCGGGTCGGTTGCCGGCCAGCGTCGGACAGTGGACGGTGTGGCCGCGCTGGCGCAGGTGCTGCGCCGTGGCTTCCATTTCGGCGCCGGTGTGCCAGGCGCCGTGAACGAGAACGTAGGTGTCTGCCATGTCGAATCCTCCATCGTTGGGGCGGCCGGGGCGCGGGGTCTGCGCTGCGGCACGGGTCGTACCTTAGGCCACGAAGGAAGGTCGGAATGGCGCAGGCGTGCCACGCCCATGGCGCGTGCGTGCCACGCGCTCGACAGAATCGATGTGAGGCGGTGCGCCGCCCTCAGGCCTGGCGCCGTCGCGCACCGGGCGTGATGCCGCGCTGGCGCTGGTACTCGCGCACGAAATGCGAGGCATCGGCAAAGCCGCAGCGCCGGCCGATCTCGGCCACGCTCAGGTGCGCCAGCCGCGGCTGGGCAAGCAGCGATTCGGCGCGCGCGATGCGAAGGCGCCGCAGCGTGCCGGCGAAGGTCGCATCCGCCGCCGCAAAGGTGCGATGCAGCGTGCGCAGCGACACGCCCACCTCCTGCGCCAGCGCCTCGGCGCGCAGGCCGTGCTGGTCCAGCTGCTCGGACATCAGCGCCAGCAGACGTTGATGCAACCGCCGGTCGCGGCCATCGGCAGCGGGTGGTGGCTCCAGGGCCGCGGCCAGCAGAGCGCCCAGGTGCTGCGTGAACGTCTCGGCCGGCATGGCCGCCGCGCTGTCCGGATCGCGCGCCAGCTGCGCGGCCAGCGCCGACAGGCTCTGCCCCCAGCCCTGGTCACGCCACGCCATGCGCGGCCCCACCGACTCGGGTGTGCGCAGCCATTGCATCACCCAGGCGCGCGGCAGCTGCAGCGACATGCAATGCACACCGTGCGGAAAGTGCAGTTCGTAGGGTTCGGCCGCATCCACCAGGACCACGTCGCCCGGCCGCAGGTGCGCCACCTGGCCGCCCTGGCGCACGTGCCAGGCCCGGTCGGCCTGGCCGATCAGGTAGAAATGAGAACGCCGGCTGCGGGCAATGCCGGCCGGCGTTCGATAGACATCCTGCGTGGAGGCGATGACCTGGTTGACCGCGATGTCCTCGACATCGCGGCTGGCCAGCCGCCCGTCGAAGACTTCGGCCTCGCGCGAGCTGCAGTCCATCTCCAGGAAAGCCTCGCAGATGGCGCCGACCCAGTAGTCCAGCCGCTCACCGCTGCCCACGGCCTCGGTGCTCCAGAGGCGTCGGGGCGCGGCGATGGCGGGCTGGGCGGCGGGCATGGGCGCATTCTGGCGAACCGCCTTGCCGCTTCGCAAGCGGGCCAGCCCCAGGGCCGGCCCACCGCTGCCGTCAGGCGCCTGCCAGTTCCGCGTGCATTTCCTGCACCGAGATCACGCCCAGGTCCTGCAGGTGCTGCATGCCCTCGACGGCCGCCTCGGCGCCGAAGATGGTGGTGATGGTCGTCACGCGGGCCAGCAGCGCCGAGGTGCGGATCAGGCGCGAATCGGCGATTGCGTTGCGGCGTTCTTCCACCGTGTTGATGACCAGGGCGATCTCGTTGTTCTTGATCATGTCCACGATGTGCGGACGGCCCTCGGTCACCTTGTTGACCACCGCGCAGGCCAGGCCCGCAGCCTGGATGGCGGCCGCCGTGCCCTTGGTCGCGATCAGTTCGAAGCCCAGCTTGGCCAGGCCCCGGGCGCATTCCACCGCGCGGGCCTTGTCGTTGTTCTTCACCGAGATGAAGACCTTGCCCGACTTCGGCAGGATGGTGCCGGCGCCCAGCTGGCTCTTGACGAAGGCCTCGCCGAAGGTCTTGCCCACGCCCATCACCTCGCCGGTGGACTTCATCTCCGGCCCGAGGATCGGATCGACGCCCGGGAACTTGACGAAGGGGAACACCGCTTCCTTGACGCTGAAGTACGGCGGCGTGACTTCCTTCGTCATGCCCTGGCTGGCCAACGACTGGCCGGCCATGCAGCGCGCGGCCACCTTGGCCAGCTGGATGCCGGTGGCCTTGCTCACGTAGGGCACCGTGCGCGAGGCGCGCGGGTTCACTTCCAGCACGTAGATGACGTCCTGGCCATCCTTTTCCTGAATGGCGAACTGCACGTTCATCAGGCCGACCACGTTCAGTGCCTTGGCCATGGCGGCGCTCTGGCGCTTGAGTTCGGCGATGGTCTCGGCCTTGAGGCTGTAGGGCGGCAGCGAGCAGGCGGAATCGCCCGAGTGCACGCCGGCCTGCTCGATGTGCTCCATCACGCCGCCGATGAGCGTGGCGCCCTCGGCATCGCGAATGCAGTCCACGTCGCATTCGACGGCGTCGTTCAGAAAGCGGTCCAGCAGCACGGGCGAATCGTTGCTCACCTTGACGGCCTCGCGCATGTAGCGCTCCAGGTCGCGTTGCTCGTGCACGATCTCCATGGCGCGGCCGCCCAGCACGTAGCTGGGGCGCACCACCAGCGGATAGCCCAGCGCAGCGGCCTTCTCCAGCGCTTCGGCCTCCGTGCGCGCGGTGGCGTTGGGCGGCTGGCGCAGGCCCAGTTCGTGCAGCAGCTGCTGGAAGCGCTCGCGGTCTTCCGCGGCGTCGATCATGTCCGGCGTGGTGCCGATGATCGGCACGCCGTTGGCCTCCAGGTCGAGCGCGAGCTTCAGCGGCGTCTGGCCGCCGTACTGCACGATCACGCCGGTGGGCTTTTCCTTGTCGACGATCTCCAGCACGTCTTCCAGCGTCAGCGGCTCGAAGTACAGGCGGTCGGAGGTGTCGTAGTCGGTCGACACGGTCTCCGGGTTGCAATTGACCATGATGGTCTCGTACCCGTCCTCGCGCATCGCCAGCGCCGCATGCACGCAGCAGTAGTCGAACTCGATGCCCTGGCCGATGCGGTTGGGACCGCCGCCCAGCACCATGATCTTCTTCTTGTCCGTCGGCTCGGCCTCGCACTCCTCGTCGTAGGTGGAGTACATGTAGGCCGTGTCGGTGGCGAACTCGGCCGCACAGGTGTCCACACGCTTGTAGACCGGCCGAATGCCCAGGGCGCGGCGCTTGTCGCGGATGGCCTTGTCGGTGGTTTTAAGCTGGCGCGCCAGGCGGCGGTCGGAGAAGCCCTTCTGCTTGAGCACGCGCAGCGTGTCGGCATCGATGTCGTCCAGGGTCTTGGTCTCCAGCTCGAGCTCGATCTTCACGATCTCCTCGATCTGCACCAGGAACCAGCGGTCGATCTTGGTCAGGTCGAACACCTCGTCCACGCTCAGGCCCTGGGCGAAGGCATCGCCCACGTACCAGATGCGCTCGGGGCCGGGCTCGCCCAGCTCCTTCTCGAGCACTTCGCGGTCCTGGGTCTTCTCGTTCATGCCGTCGACGCCGACCTCCAGGCCGCGCAGCGCCTTCTGGAAAGACTCCTGGAAAGTGCGGCCCATGGCCATCACCTCGCCCACGGACTTCATCTGCGTGGTCAGGCGCGAATCGGCCTGCGGGAACTTCTCGAAGGCGAAGCGCGGGATCTTGGTGACCACGTAGTCGATCGAGGGCTCGAAGGACGCCGGCGTGGCGCCACCGGTGATCTCGTTGCGCAGCTCATCCAGCGTGTAGCCCACGGCCAGCTTGGCCGCGACCTTGGCGATCGGGAAGCCGGTGGCCTTGGAGGCCAGCGCCGACGAGCGCGACACGCGCGGGTTCATCTCGATGACGATCATGCGGCCGTCCTTCGGATTGACCGAGAACTGCACGTTGGAGCCGCCCGTGTCCACGCCGATCTCGCGCAGCACCGCCAGGCTGGCGTTGCGCATGATCTGGTATTCCTTGTCGGTCAGAGTCTGCGCGGGTGCGACGGTGATCGAGTCGCCGGTGTGCACGCCCATCGGGTCCAGGTTCTCGATCGAGCACACGATGATGCAGTTGTCCGCCTTGTCGCGGACCACTTCCATTTCGTACTCCTTCCAGCCGAGCAGCGATTCCTCGATCAGCAGCTCGTTGGTGGGCGAGGCTTCCAGGCCGCGCTTGCAGATGGTCTCGAACTCTTCCGGGTTGTAGGCGATGCCGCCGCCGGTGCCGCCCAGCGTGAAGCTGGGGCGGATCACGGTCGGGAAGCCGACGCTCTTCTGCACCGCCCAAGCCTCGTCCATGGAATGCGCGATGCCGGAGCGGGCCGAGCCCAGGCCGATCTTGGTCATCGCGTCCTTGAACTTCAGGCGGTCCTCGGCCTTGTCGATGGCCTCGGGCGTGGCGCCGATCAGCTCGACCTTGTACTTGTCGAGTACGCCGTTGCGCCACAAGTCCAGCGCACAGTTCAGCGCTGTCTGCCCGCCCATGGTGGGCAGGATGGCGTCCGGGCGCTCCTTGGCCATGATCTTCTCGACCGTGGGCCAGGTGATCGGCTCGATGTAGGTGACGTCGGCCGTGGCCGGATCGGTCATGATCGTCGCCGGGTTGCTGTTGATCAGAATGACCTTGTAGCCCTCTTCGCGCAGGGCCTTGCAGGCCTGCACGCCGGAGTAGTCGAACTCGCAGGCCTGGCCGATGACGATCGGGCCGGCGCCGATGATGAGGATGCTCTTGATGTCTGTGCGCTTAGGCATTCGCGGCCTCCGCCTTGTGTTTTTCGATGAGTGCCGTGAAGCGGTCGAAGAGGTAGCCGATGTCGTGCGGGCCGGGCGAGGCCTCGGGGTGGCCCTGGAAGCAGAAGGCCGGCTTGTCGGTGCGGGCCAAGCCCTGCAGCGTGCCGTCGAACAGGCTGACGTGCGTGGCGCGCAGGTTGGCCGGCAGCGTCTTCTCGTCCACCGCGAAGCCGTGGTTCTGGCTGGTGATGGACACGCGGCCGCTGTCCAGATCCTTGACCGGATGGTTGCCGCCGTGGTGGCCGAACTTCATCTTGAAGGTCTTGGCGCCCGAGGCCAGGGCCATGATCTGGTGGCCCAGGCAGATGCCGAAGGTCGGAATGCCCGTCTCGATCAGCTCGCGGCTGGCCGCGATGGCGTAGTCGCAGGGCTCCGGATCACCGGGGCCATTGGCCAGGAACACGCCGTCCGGCTTGAGCTTGAGCACGTCGGCCGCCGGCGTCTGCGCCGGCACCACCGTGATGCGCGCGCCACGCTGGGCCAGCATGCGCAGGATGTTCTTCTTGACGCCGAAGTCGAAGGCGACGACATGGAAGCGCGGCGTGATCTGCACGCCGTAGCCTGCACCCAGCTTCCACTCGGTCTGCGTCCATTCGTAGGTCTGGCGAGTGGAAACCACCTTGGCCAGGTCCAGTCCGGCCATCGAGGGCGCCGCCTTGGCGGCGGCGATGGCGGCGTCGATGCGTTCCTGCGTGGGCGTCTCGCCGGCGGCCAGGCCGACGATGGTGCCGTTCTGGGCACCGTGGGTGCGCAGGTGGCGGGTGAGGCGGCGGGTGTCGATGCCGGCGATGGCGACGGTGCCATTGGCGGCGAGGTACTCGCTCAGGCTGCGGGTCTTGCGGAAGTTGGACGCCAGCAGCGGCAGGTCCTTGATGATGAGCCCGGCGGCCTGGATCTTGTCGGCTTCGATGTCTTCCTCATTGACGCCGTAGTTACCGATGTGCGGATACGTCAGCGTGACGATCTGCTGCAGGTAGCTGGGGTCGGTGAGGATTTCCTGATAGCCGGTGATGGCGGTGTTGAACACCACCTCGCCGACTGTGGTGCCGGGGGCACCGATCGACTTGCCGAGAAAGACCGTGCCGTCAGCGAGCGCCAGGATGGCGGGCGAAAAAGACCCTTGGAGGGACAAAAGCACTGGGTTCTCCGGATAAGACGGTCGCCCAAGGTTCGTGGCCGCGCAGGCTGCGAACGGTGCTAGGGAATTTTCTGGCGAAGAAAAGAATCGGGCGACGCTGTTGCGAAAAGCCGCCTATTGTAGCCTCGCCGCCTCATCCTCGAGCCGGCTGGCGTAGGCCGACACGTCGAAATCCGCGAGTTCGCACCGATTGCGCCCTGCCCGCTTCGCACGGTAGAGCGCCTGGTCGGCCCGCCGCAGCAGGTCCTGCGCCTGCAGCTTGCCGCTCTGGCGGGTGAGCGCCACGCCGAAGCTGGCCGTCACGGCGATGGTGCCGTGGTCGGGAATCGAGAAGGGCCGGCTGAGCGCCAGGCGCAGGTTCTCGGCCATGGCCATGGCCTCGGCCGGCCGCGCCACCGCCTGGAAGACGACGAACTCCTCCCCGCCGATGCGTGCTGCCTGCTCGGGGCGGTGCAGCGTCGAGCGCAGCCGGTCGGCCATCTGCCGCAGCAACTGGTCGCCCACCTCGTGGCCGTGCTGGTCGTTGATCTGCTTGAAATGGTCGACGTCGAACATCACCAACGCCAGCATGCTGCCGCCGCTCTCCGCCCCCGCCTGCAGCAGCCGCTGCTCGAAGGTACGCCGGTTGGGCAGGCCGGTGAGGTGGTCGGTGCCGGCCAGCACATGCAGCCGGGCGATGAGTGCATCGCGCTCGCGGCGCACGTGGATGGAGCGGTGCAGCAGCTCCTCCAGATGGCGCAGCGCCGCGAAGATCATGCGCAGTTCCCGCCCATAGCCCCCGCGCCGCCTGGCAGGCGCAGTGGGCGTGAAGGTGGTGTCTTCCTGCGTCAGCCCGATCAGGCGGTGCACGGTGTCCAGCAAGGGCGACAGCAGCCGACGCTTGAGCATCACGACCCCCACCGACAGCAGCGTGACGACCACCAGGCTCACCGCCAGGATGCCTGCCAGCGCCCACCAGGCCTTGTCCTTGAGCCGATCCAGCCGCAGCTGCGCGACGCGGAGTTCGGCGTCGCGCAGCGCCACGATGGCGGCCATGGGCGGCACGTACGCCTCGGCGAATGCCGCGGGCGTGGGGCCGTCGCCGCGCGCCATGCGCTCCAGCGTGGCATCGAAAAAGGCCATGCTCTGGCCGAAATAGCTTTCGGCCACTCTGTTGAAGGCCTTGGCCTCCTCGCTGTCCACACCCGGCACGATGGCGGCCTGGAGCAACTCGCTGAGCTGGCGGATGCGGCCGAGCGTCTCCGACACCCGCTGGCGCTCGAGGTTGGTGAGATCCCGGTCGGTGGCCAGGCCGACCGTCAGCAGCGAGCCCAGGCGGCCGGCGTTCTCCCGCAGCTTGGCTGCCAGCCGGGCATTGTTGACGGGAACCGCGATCTCGGGTGACAGCCGCTGGATGTCCTGCCCCAGCTGGTCGACGAGACGGAACTCCTGCTCCACCACGCCGAACATGCGCGCCACGGCCAGCGCCATCTGCGCGGGGTCGCGCTGCGCCAGCGGCTGCCCCAGCAGCGTCTGCACCAGCAGTCGCGCCTGCTGCAGATCGCTCTCCACCGCGGCAAAGGCGTAGGGTTCTAGCCGGCAGGCGGCGCAGGCCAGCGCCCCGTGTCGCAAGGCCTCGAAAGCCACGTCGGTCCGGCGTCGTGCGGCATCCAGCGCAGGGGCCGACTGGCTGGGGCGGCCGAGTGCGCCATTCATCGGCCCGCGTTCCGCCGACACCTGCTCCACCGCACTCAGGGCCAGCTGGTAGACCGCAAGCTGCTCCTCGACCTCATGCAGCGCATGCAGCCGCTGCAGCGACCAGGCGAAAAACAGCGCAGCCAACAGCGCAGCCACCAGAAGTATGGCTGCGACGGCTGCATTGACCAGGTGATTCAGCACGCGAAGCGCCGCACCGTTCCCGCTGTTCTGCTGCATGTGGAAGCGCCGGACTCATCTGCCCCCTCCGGATGGGGAGGCAATTGGAAGCGTTTGACACGAAAGTTAACAATTCTGCCGCAAACGCAGGAAAAAGCACAGCGGAATGATTAACAAGCGTGAAAAACGCACGCTGCTGACGCAAAAGATACGGGAGCGCGGGGTGCGATTCAGCGCTGGCCGGCAAGCTGCGTCGCCGCGCTGGCATGCAAGCAGACGGCAGCAGCGGCAGCGACGTTGAGCGACTCTTCGCCGCCCGGCTGGGCGATGCGGATGTGCATGGCGGCCAGGGCGTCCAGACCGGCGTCCAGGCCCTGCCCTTCGTGGCCCATCATCCAGCCGCAAGGCCAGGGCAATGCCGCGCGGTGCAGCCAAGTGCCCTGGTGCGAGCTCGTGGCCAGCAGCGGCAGGCCGAGAGACGCCACGTCGGCCGACGACGCGCCCTCCACCAGCGACAGCGCGAAATGCGCGCCCATGCCGGCACGCAGCACCTTGGGCGACCACAGCGCCACCGTGCCTTTCAGCGCCACGACCTGCCGGAAGCCGAAGGCCGAGGCGCTGCGCAAAATGGAGCCCACGTTGCCCGGGTCCTGCAGGCGGTCGAGCACGACGCTCGGCTGGCCCGGCGCGGCCTCGGACACCGGTGGCAGCGGCAGCACGAAGCCCATCGGCGCCGGCGACTCCAGGCCGCTGGCTTCCGCCATCAGCGCATCCGGTACCAGGTAGACGCGCGGGCAGGCCTCGGCGAGCCGCTGGGGCGCCGTCGGCCAGAAGGATTCGGCAAACACCGCGGCCGCCGGCTGCATGCCGCGATCGAGTGCCGCCACGCACAGGTGGTCGCCCTCCAGCCACAGGCGGCCCATGCGCCGGTAGGCCGCGCCGTCGCGCGCCAGGCGCCGCAGATCCTTGAGCAGCGGGTTGTCGCGCGAGGAGACGCGCACGGGTTCGATGCGGCTCATGGCAGTGCCGCCCCGCTGGTCGCCATCTGCGGGCCGACCCGGCTTTTGACGTGCACCACCACCGGGGGCACCCCCGCCAGCGCCAGCGCCTGCGCCACGGGTGAGAAACTGCGGCGATGGTGCACGCAGGCGCCATGGGCGCGCAGCGCCGCCAGGTGCTCCGGCGTGCCGTAGCCCTTGTGGGTGGCGAAGCCGTACTGCGGAAATTCGTCGTGAAGGTCCAGGCACAGCCGGTCGCGGTGCACCTTGGCCAGGATCGACGCCGCCGAAATGGCCTTCACCCGTGCGTCGCCCTTGACGATGGCCTCGGCCAGCACGTCCAGCGGCGGCAGCCGGTTGCCGTCCACCAGCACCTTCGCCGGGCGCAGCCGCAGGCCCTGCACCGCGCGGCGCATGGCCAGCATGGTGGCCTGCAGGATGTTGTGGGTGTCGATCTCGTCGACGGTGGCGACCGCGATGGAGCAGCACAGGGCCTTGGCAAGGATCTCGTCGCGCAGCTTCTCGCGCTTGAGCGGCGTGAGCACCTTGGAATCGGCCAGGCCCTTGATGGGGCGAAGCTCGTCCAGGATCACTGCCGCGGCCACCACGGGGCCGGCCAGGGGCCCGCGGCCGGCCTCGTCCACGCCGGCGAGCAGGCCCGGCGCATCCCAGGCCAGGGGCACCTGTTCAGGCTTGGAGGACTTTCTCGATCGCATTGGCACACAGGGTGGAGGTGTCGCGTTGCAGCTCGGCATGCAGGCGCGCGAACCGGTCCTGCAGGGCCGCCACGCGTTCGGGCGCGTCCAGCCAGGCCAGGGTGGCCTCGGCCAGCGCCTGCGGCGTCGCGGCGTCCTGCAGCAGTTCGGGCACCACGAAGTCGTTGCACAGGATGTTGGGCAGGCCGACCCAGGGCTGCAACTGCTGGCGGTGCATCAGGTGCCAGGACACGCGGTTCATGTTGTAGGCGATTACCATCGGCCGCTTGAACAGCGCCGCCTCCAGTGTGGCCGTGCCGCTGGCGATCAGCGTCACGTCGCAGGCGGCCAGCACCTCGTGGGACCGGCCGTCCACCAGCCGGATGGCATCTGCCATGCCGCTGGCGGCCAGCAGCGCCTCGGCGTCGGCGCTCAGGCTGGGGATGATGGGCGCCACGAACTGCAGCGTGGGCCGGGCCTTGCGCATCTGCGCCGCTGCGCCGAAAAAGCGCGCGGCCAGGTAACGCAGCTCGGAGCGCCGGCTGCCGGGCAGCAATGCGACCACGGGGCGCCCTTCGTCCAGGCCCAGCGCGCGGCGCGCCGCGGCCTGGTCGGCCTGCATCGGAATCACGTTGGCGAGCGGATGGCCCACATAGCTGGCCGACACGCCCTGCTCCGCCAGCAATGCCGGCTCGAAGGGAAAGATGCACAGCACATGGTCGGCCGCCGCGCGGATCTTCTCGATGCGGTCCGCCCGCCAGGCCCAGATGGAGGGGCAGACGAAATGCACGGTGCGGATGCCGCGGCCACGCAAGGCGGCCTCGAGGTCAAGGTTGAAATCGGGCGCGTCGATGCCGATGAACAGCTGCGGCCACTCCTGCAGCAGCCGCGCGCGCAGCTGGCGGCGGATGCCCGCGATCTCGGCATAGTGGCGCAGCACCTCGATGTAGCCGCGCACCGCCAGCCTCTCCTGCGGCCACCAGCTCTGGAAGCCGCGCGCGATCATCTGCGGGCCGCCGATGCCGACCAGCGCGGCATCGGGAAAGCGCGGCCGCAGGCCGTCGATCAGCAGGCTGGCGAGCAGGTCGCCGGAGGCCTCGCCCGCGACCATCGCGAACTGGCGTTGAGTGGGAAGCTGCATGCGCTCAGCGGGCCACACCGGCCTGGGCGCTGCCGAGGAACTGGTCCATGAGGGCAGCGTCCGCGGCGCAATCCGGGCGCGTGTCGGCCAAGACGCGTACGGCCTCGCGCGACTGATCGAGCGTGAGGCCCTGGCGGTAGATGAGCTTGTGCATCTCGCGAATGCCTGCGATCCGCTCGGCCGAAAAATCGCGGCGGCGCAGCCCCACGAGATTGACGCCGCGCACCGTGAGCGGATTGCCATCCACCACCATGAAGGGCGGGATGTCCTTGCCCACGTGGCTGGCAAAACCGATCATCGCGTGGTCGCCCAGGCGCATGCGCTGGAGCACGCCCGTGAGGCCGCCCACCGTCACCCAGTCACCCACCTGCACATGGCCGGCCAGCGTGACGCCATTGGCCATGGTGATGTTGTCGCCTAACCGGCAGTCGTGCGCCACGTGCACGTACGCCATGATCCAGTTGTCGTGGCCCACGCGGGTCACGCCGGCGTCCTGGACGGTGCCGAGATTGAAGGTGCAGAACTCGCGGATCGTGTTGCGATCGCCAATCTCCAGCGCGGTGTCCTCGCCCGCGTATTTCTTGTCCTGCGGCATGGCGCCGAGCGACGCGAACTGAAAGATCTGGTTGTCGCGGCCGATGGTCGTGCGGCCCTCGATCACGCAATGCGGACCGATGCGCGTGCCGGCACCCACGCGCACCTTGGGCCCGATGACTGTGTAGGGCCCGACGCTGACCGACTCGTCCAGCTCGGCGGCCGGGTCGACCAGCGCTGTCGAATGGATCCGTGTCATGCCTCAGGCGTCGATGCGGCGCATGGCACACATCAGCTCGGCCTCGCAGGCCAGCTCGTCGCCCACGCGGGCCCGGCCGCGGAATTTGGAGATGCCGGCCTTCATGCGGTCGATCTCGACCTCCAGCGTCAGCTGGTCGCCCGGCTCCACCGGCCGCTTGAAGCGCGCGCCGTCGATGGCGGCGAAGTAGTACACGGTGTTGTCGTCCGGCACGATGTCCAGCGAGCGGAAGGACAGCAGTGCCGCCGCCTGCGCCATGGCTTCGAGCATCAGCACGCCCGGCATCACCGGACGGTGCGGGAAATGGCCGTTGAAGAAGGGCTCGTTCATCGTCACGTTCTTCAGCGCCGTGATGCGCTTGCCCTTTTCCATGTCCAGCACCCGGTCAACCAGCAGGAAGGGGTAGCGATGGGGCAGGAGCTTCAGGATCTGGTGGATGTCGAGCGTGTTCGTCATGGTGTCTGGCCGGAGGCCGCGTTCTTCTCGAGGGCCCGCAGGCGCTCGCGCAGCTGATGCAGATGCCGCAGCGTGGCGGCATTGCGCTCCCATGCTGCGTTGTCATCAAAGGGAAACACGCCAGTGTACTGCCCTGGCTTCAGAATCGAGCGGGTCACCACCGTGGCCGCCGAGACATGCACGCCGTCCACCAGCTTCAGGTGGCCCAGCACCACGGCGCCCCCGCCGATGGTGCACTGCGCGCCGATGTCCGCACTGCCCGCCACCCCCACGCAACCGGCCATGGCCGTGTTGCGGCCGACACGCACGTTGTGGCCGATCTGGATCAGGTTGTCGAGCTTCACGCCGTCCTCGATGACGGTGTCCTCGAGCGCGCCGCGGTCGATGCAGGTGTTGGCGCCGATCTCGACGTCGTCCCCGATGCGCACGGCGCCGAGTTGCTCGATCTTGACCCAGGCGCCCTGGTGCGGTGCGAGGCCGAAGCCGTCCGCCCCGATCACCACGCCGGGATGCAGCAGGCAGCGCGCCCCGATCGTGCAGTCCTCGCCGACGGTGACGCGCGACTTGAGCACCGTGCCGGCGCCGATGACTGCGCCGCGCTCGACCACGCACAGCGGCCCGATCGTGGCCGTCGGGTCGATGCGCGCCTCTGCGTCCACCACCGCCGTGGGATGGATGCCCGGCGGCACCGCCCGCGCATGGCGGGCCTTCCACAGCTGCGTCAGCCGCGCGAAATACAAGTACGGATCGTCGACGACGAGGCAGGCGCCGCGAGCGGCGGCTTCGTCGCGCATGGCGGGCGCCACAATGACACAGGCCGCCCGGGTGGCGGCCAGTTCCTTGCGGTAGCGGGCATGGCTCAGGAAGCTGATCGCCTCCGGCCCGGCGGACGTCAGGGGCGCCAGCCGGTCCACCACGAGCGCCGCGTCGCCGAGCAGTTCGCCACCCAATGCGGCGGCGATCTCCCCCAGTGACAGGCTCACGGCGCGGTCGTCACTTGCCGGCCGTGCCGCCGGTGGCGTTGCCGGCGCCGGCGTTCAGGGCCTTGATCACCTTCTCGGTGATGTCGTGCTTGGGGTTCACGTAGACGGCATCCTGCAGGATCACGTCGTACTTCTCGGCCTCGGCCACCTGCTTGATGGCGCGCTGCGCGCTTTCGTAGACCTTCTGCAGTTCTTCGCTGCGGCGCAGGTTCAGGTCCTCCTGGAACTCACGGCGCTTGCGCTGGAAGTCGCGGTCCTGATCGACCAGTTGGCGCTGGCGCTGCGTGCGCTGGCTCTCCGACAGCGTGGGCGCGTCGCGCTCGAGCTTGTCCGAGGCGGCCTTGAGCGCCGCTTCCTGGTCCTTGAGGTCCTTCTCGCGCTTGAGGAATTCCTGCTCCAGCCGCGTCTGCGCGGCCTTGGCGGCAGGCGCCTCGCGCATCACGCGGTCGGGGTTGACGACGCCGAAACGGAAAGTCTCCTGGGCCTGTGCGGCGCCGGCTGCCAGCATGCCGGCGGCCAGCAGCAGTGCCCCGGACCACGAATACATCTTCTTCATTGACTGACTCAAAATGCCGTCCCGATCTGGAACTGGATGCGCTGCGTGCGGTCGGCAGGCACGATCGGAACGAAGGGGTTGTTGGGATCCGGCACTTCCTTCTGCTGGCGGATCGGCACCGCATAGGCGATGCGCAGCGGGCCCAGCGGCGAGATCCAGCTCACGCCGAGGCCGAAGGAGGCACGGATGCGCTGTTGCGCCTTCCATTGCTCGTCGGTCTGGCCCGCGCGGCGGTCGGCAAACACGTTGCCGGCGTCCAGGAAGGTGTACAGGCGCAGCGTGCGGTCGTTGCCGGCGCCGGGGAACGGCGTGCTCAGCTCGATGTTGAACACGGCCTTGCGCGTGCCGCCCAGCGCCGCGGTGGTGACGGAATCGCGCGGGCCGAGCGAGTTCTGCTCGAAGCCGCGGATCGAGCCCAGGCCGCCAGCGTAGAAGTTCTTGAAGATCGGGAAGTCCTTGCCGCCGAAGGCCTTCGCGTAGCCCAGTTCGGCATTGAAGGCCAGGGTGTACTGCTTGGACAACGGCACGTACTGCTGGAACTGGTAGCTCGACTTGCCGTAGCTGAAATCGCCGCCCACACCGACTTCGAGGTTGGCGCGCTGCACGCGGCCCTTGGTCGGCACCAGCGCGCTGTCGCGGTCGTCGCGGGCCCAGCCCACGGTGAGCGGCACGCCCCACACGGAGTCGCGGTTGCAGGTGAGCGCACCCGGGTAGCCGCTGGCGGTGTTCGAGAAGCCGCAGCGGAAGTAGTCCAGGTAGGCCTGCGGCACCGACTTGCCGTACTGCGCACGATAGAAGTTGGCCAGCGTCGGGTTGATCAGCTGCAACAGCGAATAGTCGGGCACCTCGCCCGGCTTGAAGCGGTAGCGCTCCAGGCCGGCACCGAAGAACACCGTGTCCACCTCGCTGAAAGGCACGCCGAAGCGGATCGAGCCGCCTTCGGCCACCAGCGAATAGTCGCCATCGGTGCTGTAGTACGGCCGGCTGGTCTGGTGGAACAGGCTGATCGACCGCGAGATGCCGTCCTGCGTGAAGTACGGGTCGGTGGTCGTGACCGAGATCGTGCGGTTGTACTTGCTGGTGTTGACGTTCAGGCCCAGATAGTTGCCGGAGCCGAAGACGTTTTCCTGCGTGATGCCGAAGTTCAGCGAGATCTTGTCGGCACTCGAGAAACCGGCGCCCAGCTGCAGCGAGCCGGTGGGCTTCTCGACCACGCTGTAGGTCAGATCGACCTGGTCGGGCGAGCCCGGCACTTCCTGCGTGTCGACGTTGACTTCAGTGAAGTAGCCCAGACGGTCCACCCGCTCGCGCGACAGCTTGATGCGGTCGCCGTCGTACCAGGAGGCTTCGAACTGGCGGAACTCGCGGCGGATCACCTCGTCGCGCGTCTTGTTGTTGCCGGCCACGTTGATGCGGCGCACGTACACACGGCGCGACGGGTCGGCCTGCAGCACGAGCTCGACCCGGTTGTTGGCCCTGTCTACCTCCGGCTTGGCCTGCACGCGCGCAAAGGCGTAGCCGAAGCTGGCGAAGTAATCGTTGAAGGCCTTGGTGGTCTCGGTCACCTGGTCGCCGTTGTAGGGCTCGCCGGGCTTGATGGAAACGAGCGACTTGAACTCGTCGTCGCGGCCCAGGTAGTTGCCCTCGAGCTTGACGCCGGAGACGACGTACTTGGGGCCTTCCTGGATGTTGACGGTAATCGAGAGGTCCTGCCGGTTGGGCGAGATCGCCACTTGCGTGGAATCGATCCGGAAGTCCATGTAGCCGCGCGTCAGGTAGTACTGCTTGAGCGTCTCGAGGTCGGCATTGAGCTTGGTGCGCGAGTACTGGTTGGACTTGGTGTACCAGGACAGCCAGCCGCCCGTGTCCTGGTCGAACAGGCCGAGCAGCGTGGATTCGCTGAAGGCGTTGTTGCCCACGATGCGGATGTCGCGGATGCGCGCGGGCGCGCCTTCGGTGACCGTGAAGGTCAGGTTGACGCGGTTGCGCTCGATGGGCGTGACGGTGGTGACGACCTCAGCGTTGTACAGGCCACGCGAGATGTACTGGCGCTTGAGTTCCTGCTCGGCCCGGTCGGCCAGCGCCTTGTCGAAAGGACGGCCGTCGGTCAGGCCGACCTCGCGCAGCGCCTTCTTGAGCGCGTCCTTGTCGAATTCCTTGGTGCCGGCGAAGTCGACGTCGGCGATGGTGGGACGCTCCTCGACGATCACCACGACCACGTTGCCGTTGACGTCGATGCGCACGTCCTTGAACAGGCCCAGGTCGAACAGCGCACGGATGGCGGCGGAGCCGCGGTCGTCGGTGTAGGTCTCGCCCACGCGCAGCGGGATCGACGCGAACACCGTGCCGGGCTCGACGCGCTGCAGGCCTTCGATGCGGATGTCACGGACGGTGAAGGGCTCGATGGCCCAGGCGGCCGTCGCGGCCAGCGCGCTGGTGAGCACGGCTGCCACGCTGCGCAGGCGGAAGCGACTGATCTGTTGGTTCATGTGAGAAGAAAAAACCCGGCGCCGCCAAGGCTCGGTAGGAAGGTTAGCCAAAGAGCCGATTCACGTCGTTGAAGAGCGCGATCGACATCATCACCAGCAGCAGCGCGACTCCCCCGCGCTGCAGGCGTTCCATCCAGGCGTCAGACACGCTCCTGCCGGTGAGGCCCTCCCAAAGATAATACATCAGGTGCCCCCCATCGAGGACGGGCAGCGGCAGCAGGTTGAGCACGCCCAGGCTCACGCTGATGAGGGCGAGGAACACCAGGTACTGCGTCAGGCCCAGGCTGGCGGATTTGCCCGCGTAGTCGGCAATGGTGAGCGGACCGCTGATGTTCTTGATCGAGGCTTCGCCGACGAGCATCTTGCCCATCATCTTGAGCGTGAGCGCCGAGACCTCCCAGGTGCGCTGCACCCCCTTGGCCAGGCCGTCCAGCGGGCCCTGGCGCACGGTGACCATCTCCGGGGCAGAGCCCACGTAGGCGCCGATGCGGCCCACCGCCGTCCCGCCGTCCTCGCGCACATCGGGCCGAACATCCAGGGTCAAGGCCGAGCCGCCGCGTTCGATGTGCCAGGCCTGCGTGCGCGGCTCGCGCCCGTCGACCGAGGCGCGGATGAGTTCGCGCAACTGCGCGCCATCGGCCACCGGCCTGCCGCCCACGGACAGCACCAGGTCGCCAGCCTCGAGGCCCGCGCGGTGGGCGGCGCCGTCGGGCATCACCTCGCCGAGCACCGGGCGGGTGAAGGGCGCGGCCAGGCCGATTCTGGCGAACATCTGCGGGTCGGCGTCCCGGGTGCCCAGGCGGCTCAGCGGCAGCAGCACCTCGCGGCCGCCGCCACCCTGCACGGCCACCTCCAGCGTCAGGTCGCGGCCGTCGAGCGCGGCACGCGTGGCCTGCCAGCGCAGGTCCTCGAAGGAAGCCACGGGCGAGAGCGATTCGGCGCTGTCGCCGGCACTCAGCACCCGCTCGCCGCCGCGCAGCCCGGCCTCGGCGGCCAGGGACGTGTCGGCCGGCTTGCCGATGACGGCGGCCGGCTCCTGCACGCCGATCCAGCCGACCACGGCGTACAGCAGCACCGCCAGCAGCAGATTGGCGATGGGCCCCGCGGCGACGATGGCAGCGCGGGACTTGAGCGGCTGGGTGTTGAAGGCCCGGTGGCGCTCCTCGGCGGCGACCGGCGCCTCCCGCTCGTCCAGCATGCGAACGTAGCCGCCGAGCGGCAACGCGCCGACGACGAACTCGGTGTCCTGCCCCGGATGCTGACGCCGCGGCTTCCAGCGCAACAGCGTGGGGCCGAAGCCGATGGAGAAACGCAGCACCCGCACGTTGCACGCCACTGCCACGCGGTAGTGGCCGTATTCGTGGACGGCGATCAGCAGCCCGAGCGCGACGACGAAGGCAACGACAGTGAGCATGGCGGCAAAATAGGAAGGCGGGTCAGGACGACATCCGGCCGACCGCCTGCTCGGCGGCACGCCGGGACTGCGCATCCAGCGCCAGCAGGTCGGCCAGGAACTGCGGGTTGGAGGGCGTCACCGCCGCCAAAGTTTCGACATTGACCGCATGGATGCGGTCGAAGCGCAGCCGCCCTTCCAGGAAGGCTGCCACGGCGACCTCGTTGGCGGCATTGAGCACCGCCGGCGTGCCGGGGGCCGCCTCGAGCACCTGCCACGCGAGTTGCAGGCCCGGAAAGCGCACAGGGTCCGCTTCCTCGAAGGTCATGGCGGCCATCTGACGGAAGTCGAGCCGCCGGGTGCCGCTTTCCACCCGCTCCGGCCAGGCCAGGCCGCAGGCGATGGGCACGCGCATGTCGGGCGTCCCCAACTGCGCCAACACCGAGCCGTCCACGAACTGCACCATCGAATGGATGATGCTCTGCGGGTGGATCGCCACCTGGATGCGCGAGGACGGCAGCCCGAACAGGTGCCGCGCCTCGATCACCTCCAGGGCCTTGTTCATCATCGTGGCGGAATCGACCGAGATCTTGCGACCCATCACCCAGTTGGGATGGGCGCAGGCCTGTTCCGGCGTGACATCGCCCAGCGTCGCGGGATCGCGCTGCCGGAAAGGCCCGCCGGAGGCGGTGAGGATGATCTGGTCCACCCGCGCCGGCCAGGCGGCCGGGTCTTCGGGCAGGCACTGGAAGATGGCCGAATGCTCGCTGTCGATGGGCAGCAGCGTGGCGCCGCCCTGGCGCACCGCGGCCATGAACAACTCGCCGCCGACCACCAGCGCCTCCTTGTTGGCCAGAAGCAGGCGCTTGCCGGCCGCCGCGGCCGCCAGGCAGGAGGCCAGGCCGGCGGCGCCCACGATGGCGGCCATGACGGCATCCACCTCGGGATGCGCCGCGACTTCGTCGAGTGCGGCGGCACCGCTCCGCACGCGCGTCGGCAGTTGCGCCCCCTCCAGCCGGGCCGCGAGTTCGCGCGCCGCGGCCTCGTCGGCCATGACCGCGAAGCGCGGCCGGAAGCGCAGGCACTGCGCCGCGAGCTCATCCACCCGCCGGGCGGCGGTCAGCGCAAAGACTTCGTAACGCTCGGGGTGGCGCGCGACCACGTCCAGGGTGCTGGTTCCCACGGAGCCGGTGGCCCCGAGGATCGTCACGCGTTGTCTCACCGGAATACCTTGAGGATCAGGCCAGGGACGCCAGCATCATCGCCAGCGGAAGGGTCGGCAGCAGCGCGTCGATGCGGTCGAGCACGCCGCCGTGGCCGGGCAGCAGGCCACTGCTGTCCTTGGCGCCGGCGCTGCGCTTGATGAGCGACTCGACCAGGTCGCCCACCACGCTCATGGCGGCCAGGAAGACCACACCCAGCAGCAGCAGCCACCAGCCCCGCCCCGCCAGATGCGAGTAAAGGCTCGGCACCGCGGCAGCCGCCGCGCGGTCGGCCCAGACCCAGCACAGGGCCAGCACCACCACGCCGATCATGCCGCCCCACACGCCTTCCCAGCTCTTGCCCGGGCTGATGGCCGGCGCCAGCTTGTTGCGCGTGAAGCGCAGGCCGAACGCCCGCCCGGCGAAATAGGCGAACACATCGGCCACCCACACGAGCACGAGGATGGACAGCAGGAAGTTGATGCCCACCATGCGGGCCTGCACCGCCGCCAGCCAGGCGGCCCACAGGGCGAGCAGCCCGCCGACGACCCGGAGCGCCTTGGGAATGTGCGGCCAGCCGGGCACCGCCAGCTTGAGCAGCGCGGCACCACCGAGCACCCACGCCGCCCCCGCCACCGACCACAAGATGGGCAGCGGCCGCGACAGCAGGCCGAGCCACCACGACAGCCCGCACAGCAGCACCATCTCGGCGCCGAACAGCACGGCGATGCCCTGGCGGTAGCCGTTGAGCCGCCCCCATTCCCAGCCCGCCGCGGCCACCAGCACCAGCATGACGACGGCGAAGGGTTCGGGCGACGGATAGAACAGTGCCGGCAGCAGGATGGCCAGCAGGACCAGCGCCGTGATGATGCGTTGCTTGAGCATGTCGGTGCTGGGTCAGGCTACCTGGCTTTGAAGCGGTAGCGGCTGCGCGCCCCCGACCTGCTCCGAGGTCTTGCCGAAGCGCCGCTCGCGGCTGCGAAAGGCCTCGATCGCATGGTCCAGCGCGGCCTCGTCGAACTCGGGCCAGAGGCAGTCGGTGAAGTACAACTCCGAATAGGCGCTCTGCCACAGCAGGAAGTTCGACAGCCGCTGCTCGCCGCCGGTGCGGATCACGAGGTCCGGGTCCGGGCAATGCGCCAGCGCCATGGCCCGGTTCAGGTTGACTTCGGTGATCGGCAGGCCTTCGCGCACCAGCCGCTCGGCGGCTTGGGCAATGTCCCAGCGGCCACCGTAGTTGAAGCAGATGTTGAGCACCAGCCGGGTGTTGGACGCCGTGTCGCTCTCGGCCTTGGCCAGGCCCGAGACCAGGCGGGCCGACAGGCCCGTGCGGTCGCCGACGAAATGCAGTTGCACCCCGTCCGCGGCCAGCCGCGGCACCTCGCGCTGCAGCACCAGCAGCAGCAGGTCCATGAGGCCGGACACCTCGTCCTTGGGACGGTTCCAGTTCTCCGAGGAGAAGGCGAACACCGTCAGGGCCTCGATGCCCCGCTCGGCGCACGCACGCACGCAGCGGCGCAGGGATTCGACGCCTTGCCGGTGGCCCGCCACGCGGGGCAGGAAACGGCGCGTCGCCCAACGCCCGTTGCCGTCCATCACGATGGCGACATGGCGCGGCAGACCTTGGGCTTTCATGGGCGGGGCAGTTCCTGGGCCCGGCGGCGCGGGCAAGGCGGTGAACGACGGCAGCGAGCGGCGGGTGGACGCTGCTTCAGACGGCCAGGATGTCGGCCTCTTTGGCCGCGACCAGCTTGTCGATCTCCGCGATGTAGCGGTCGGTCATCTTCTGGATCTCGGCCTCGGCGCGCTTCTGGTCGTCCTCGGAGGCGGCCTTGTCCTTGACGAGCTTCTTGACGGCCTCGTTGGCATCGCGGCGCAGGTTGCGGGTGGCGACCTTCGCGCTCTCGCCTTCGTTGCGCGCCAGCTTGGTCATTTCCTTGCGGCGCTCCTCGCTCATCGGCGGCATCGGCACGCGGATCAGGTCGCCCATGCTGGCCGGGTTCAGACCCAGGTCGCTCTCGCGGATGGCCTTCTCGATCTTGGCGCCCATGCCCTTTTCCCAGGGCTGGACGCTGATGGTGCGGGCGTCGAGCAGCGACACGTTGGCCACCTGCGACAGCGGCACCGGCGAGCCGTAGTAGTCCACATGGATGCTGTCCAGCAGCGCCGGGTTGGCGCGGCCGGTGCGGATCTTGGCCAGATGGCCCTGCAGCGCCGTCAGCGTCTGCTTCATCTTGGCTTCGGTCCCGCTGCGAATGTCGGCAATGGTCATGATGTCTTCTCTTGTTCTCAGACGTGCACCAGCGTGCCCTCGTCTTTACCCAACACCACGCGCTTGAGCGCGCCCGGCTTGAAGATGGAGAACACCTTGATGGGCAGTTTCTGGTCCCGGCACAGCGCGAAGGCGGTCGCATCCATGATGCCGAGGTTCTGGGAGATCGCCTCGTCGAAGGACAGCGAGGAATAGCGCGTCGCCGACGGGTCTTTCTTGGGATCGGCGCTGTACACGCCGTCGACCTTGGTGGCCTTGAGCACCAGTTCTGCGCCCACTTCCGCACCGCGCAGCGCGGCGGCCGTGTCGGTGGTGAAGAAGGGGTTGCCGGTGCCGGCGGCGAACACCACCACCTTGCCCTCTTCGAGGTACTGCAGCGCCTTGGGCCGCACATAGGGCTCGACCACCTGGTCGATGGCGATGGCGGACATGACGCGGGCGGTCAGGCCCTGCTTGTGCATGGCATCGGCCAGGGCCAGCGAATTCATCACCGTGGCCAGCATGCCCATGTAGTCGGCCGTGGCCCGGTCCATGCCGACGGCACCGCCTGCGACGCCGCGGAAGATGTTGCCGCCGCCGATGACCACCGCCACCTCGACGCCCAGGTGCACCACTTCCGCCACTTCCTCGACCATGCGCACGATGGTGGCGCGGTTGATGCCGAAGGCGTCGTCGCCCATCAGCGCCTCACCCGACAGCTTGAGAAGAATGCGCTTGTGGGCGGGGGCGGCGTCGTGCATAGGCAATTGGTGCAGAAAGTGAAGGCGGGAAGGAGTGTACGTGGTGGGGCGCAAGAAAAAAGCGGTGGCACGCCCCGTTACAGGGCACGCCACCGCTTGCGCGGGCAATCAGGCGCCGGCCTTGGCGGCAGCCACCTGTGCAGCGACTTCGGCCGCGAAGTCGTCGACCTTCTTCTCGATGCCTTCGCCGACCACGTACAGGGTGAAGCCCTTCACGGTCGTTGCCTTTTCCTTGAGCATCTGCTCGACGGTCTGCTTGTCGTTCTTGACGAAGGCCTGGTTGAACAGCGAGACCTCCTTGAGGTACTTCTGCACGCCGCCTTCGATGCGCTTGGCGACGATGTCCTCGGGCTGCGGCTTCTTGCCGGCGGCTTCGGCGGCCTTGCGGTCTTCCTCGGCCTTGCCCGCGGCCACGGCGCGTTCCTTCTCGATCAGCTCGGCGGGCACGTCGTTCGACGACAGCGCGACCGGCTTCATGGCGGCCACGTGCATGGCGACGTCCTTGGCGGCGGTGTCGTCACCTTCGTACTCGACGACCACGCCGATGCGGGTGCCGTGCAGGTAGGAAGCCAGCTTGGCGCCGCTGTCGAAGCGCTTGAAGCGGCGGATCGACATGTTCTCGCCGATCTTGCCGATCAGGCCCTTGCGCACGTCTTCCAGCGTGGGGCCGAAGCCGTCCTGGCTGTACGCCAGCGCGCCCAGGGCGGCCACGTCGGCCGGGTTGTGCTTGGCGACCAGCTGGGCCGCGGCCTGGGCCATGGCGATGAAGCTGTCGTTCTTGCTCACGAAGTCGGTTTCGCTGTTGACTTCGACCAGCGCGCCGACATTGCCTTCGATGCTGGCGGCGACCACGCCTTCCGCGGTGATGCGGGCGGCAGCCTTGCCGGCCTTGCTGCCCAGCTTGACGCGCAGCAGCTCTTCGGCCTTTTCCATGTTGCCTTCGGCCTCGGTCAGGGCCTTCTTGCACTCCATCATGGGGGCATCGGTCTTGGCGCGCAGCTCGGCGACCATGCTTGCGGTAATTGCTGCCATGTCTTAACTCCGTAGATCGTTTTCAGTAGCCAGAGGAACGAAAAAGGGGCCACGAAGCCCCTTCTCCGGACCGCCTTGGAAATCAGGCCGAGGCGGAAGCGTTGTCTTCGACTTCGACGTATTCGTCGCCTTCGCCTTCGGCGACGGCCTTGACCACGTCGGCAGCGGCATTGTTGCGGCCGTCGATGACAGCATCGGCGATGCCGCGGGCGTACAGGGCGACCGCCTTGGAGGAGTCGTCATTGCCGGGGATCACGTAGTCGATGCCTTCGGGCGAGTGGTTGGAGTCGACCACGCCGATCAGCGGGATGCCCAGCTTGCGGGCTTCGGACACGGCGATCTTGTGGAAGCCCACGTCGATCACGAAGATGGCGTCCGGCAGGGCGTTCATGTCCTGGATGCCGCCGATGTCCTTCTCGAGCTTCTCGATCTCGCGGGTGAAGGTCAGCTGTTCCTTCTTGGACATGCCTTCCAGGCCGGTTTCCTGCTGGGCCTTCATGTCCTTCAGGCGCTTGATGGAGGTCTTGACCGTCTTGAAGTTGGTCAGCATGCCGCCGAGCCAACGGGTCTCGACGAAGGGCATGCCGGCGCGGCGGGCTTCGTCGGAGACGATTTCACGGGCCTGGCGCTTGGTGCCGACAAACAGGATGGTGCCGCGATTGGCAGCCAGCTGCTTGGCGTACTTCTGCGCGTCCTGGAACATCGGCAGCGACTTTTCCAGGTTGATGATGTGGATCTTGTTCCGGTGGCCGAAGATGAACGGTGCCATCTTGGGGTTCCAGAAACGGGTCTGGTGGCCGAAGTGGACGCCGGCTTCCAGCATCTCACGCATGGTGGTGGACATTGCAGTTCTCCAAAGGTTGGGTCTTGAAGCCAGCCCGCATATCGCGACCGGCAGCAAAAGGGCCGGGCGGCGAACACCTTGAATGGGCTGGTTCGCGGATGAATTCCGCCGGCAGGCCCGCCACCGGGGGTGGCAGGCGCTCGGCAGGTCGTCAAGAAAGGCGAAGACCTTGGCCGGCGAAACCGCGGGAGTGTACCACGGCGGCGCGGCCGCGCCTTTCGACGTCCGGCCGCCACACTCTTGACGCTGTCGCAACATTTCATGCGACGCGGCGTCCGCCGGGCCGGGCGGCTGCACGTTGCTGCACTATGCTCCGCTCATCGGCGCGTCGTCAGGGGCGCCACCGCCCTCCTCTCCGCCTCCAATGAAAATCGCGATCGTGGGCGCCGGCATCATCGGCGTCACCACTGCCTGGGAACTGGCCTGCGACGGCCACGAAGTCGACGTCTTCGAACGCCGCCAGGCGGCCGCAGAGGAATCCAGCTTCGCCAATGCGGGCGTGGTCGCGCCCGGCTACGTCACACCCTGGGCGGCGCCCGGCATGCGCATGAAGGTGCTGCGATCGCTGCTGTCCGCCCACGGGGCGGTCAAGCTGCGCTGGCCGCTGGCGGGGCGCGACTTCGCCTTCATGCGCGCCTGGCAGCGCGCCTGCCGCCTGGAGACCTACCTGGCCAACCGTGGCCGCATGCAGCGCCTGGCCTTCTACAGCCGGCTGCGACTGCACGGCATCGTCGATGCCTGCGAACTGGTCTACGAGCGCAGCGACGGCTACCTGGTGCTGCTGCGCGGCGCCCGCGAGCAGAAGCTGGTGCAGCCCGGGCTGGAACTGCTGCGGGAGGCCGGGGCCGTCTTCGAACTGGTCGACGCCGATGCCGCACGCGCGCTCGAACCCGGGCTGTCCACCCAGACCCCGCTGGCCGGCGCCATCCACCTGCCGCAGGACGAGGTGGGCAACTGCCGACAGTTCACCATGCTGCTCAAGCGCCATGCCGAGTCGCTGGGCGCACAGTTCTACTTCGGCTGCGACATCGCGCCGCTGTCGCGCGCCCAGCCGCGTTCGCTCAGCCTGTCGGCCGGCTCGCCCGCCGTGGCCTACGACGCCATCGTGGTCTGCGCCGGCCTGGGTTCGGCCCATCTGCTCGCGCCGCTGGGCATCGACCTGCCGATGGCGCCGGTCTACGGCCATTCGATCAGCGCGCCGATCCGCGAGCCGCTCAACGCGCCGCGCAGCGCCGTCATGGACGAACGCTACAAGGTTGCCATCTCCCGGCAGGGCCAGCGCCTGCGGGTGGCGGGCGGCGCCGAACTGGGCGGCCATGCGGACCGCATCCACCCGGCCGCCCTGCCCACGCTCTACAAGGTGCTGAGCGACTGGTTTCCCGGCAGCGCGAACCTGTCCATGGGCGTGCAGCAGTGGAAAGGCGCGCGGCCCATGCTGCCGGACGGCCCGCCCGTCGTCGGCGCGAGCGGCGTGCCGGGCGTCTGGCTGAACCTGGGGCACGGCTCCAGCGGCTGGGCCTTGTCCTGCGGCAGCGCGCGCGTGCTGGCCGACCAGATCGCCCGCCGCGAGCCCGAAATCGACATCGACGGCCTGGGCATCGAGCGCCTGCTGCGCCGCTGACGGCCTGTTGTCCGACGCGACGTGCCGGGCAGCGCCGCCCTGCCGACGACCGCCCGGCACTGGGCCGCGGCGCCCGGACGCGGTAAGTTCGCCGGCATGGGACTGCATCGCCTCGACCTCACCCTCCCCCAACCGCTGCACGGCACGGCCGCCTCGCGCGCCATCGAGCGCGCGGCGGCCGGCGCCTTGCCCTCGCACACGCTCATGCGCCGTGCCGGCGTGGCGGTCGCGCGCCTGGCGATGGCACTGGCGCCGCATGCACGCTGCATCTGGATCGCCTGCGGCCCGGGCAACAACGGCGGCGACGGCTTCGAGGCGGCCCTCGAACTGCACCGGCTGGGTCGCCCGGTCGCGGTGAGCTTCAACGGCGACGCTGCGCGGCTGCCGCCCGACGCGGCCGACGCCGGCCAACGCCTGCGGCAGGCCGGCGTGCCGCTTGCCGCGCAGGCGCCCGCGCAATTCGACCTGGCCATCGACGCCCTGCTGGGCCTGGGCGCCACGCGCCCCCCCGAAGGCCCCCTGCTCGCCCATCTGCGGCGCATGCACGCCGGCACCGCCCCGGTGCTGAGCGTCGACCTGCCCAGCGGCCTGGATGCAGACACCGGCCAGTTCGCCGCCGAGCTGGGTGCCGCAGGCGCCGCTGCGCGCCATTGCCTGAGCCTGCTGACCGTCAAACCCGGCCTCTTCACCGCCAAGGGCCGCGACCTGGCCGGCGAGGTGTGGTTCGACGACCTGGGCATCGACCCGTCATCGACGCCGCCGGATGCCTTCCTGTCGGGCCGTCCGGCGCCGGCCGCCCGGCCGCACGACAGCCACAAGGGCAGCTTCGGCGACGTGGCGGTGATCGGCGGTGCGCCGGGCATGACTGGTGCCGCCCTGTTGGCCGCCACCTCGGCGCTGCATGCGGGGGCGGGCCGGGTCTTCGTCGGCCTGCTGGAGGCGGACGCCCCCGCCTTGGCCTCCGAGTATGCGCTGATGCTGCGGGCGCCCGGCACGCTGCCGCTGGACCGGCTGACCGTCGTGTGCGGCTGCGGCGCGGGGACGGCGCTCGGCGACCTGCTGCCCACGGCCATCGACCAGGCCGCCGCGCTGGTGCTCGATGCGGACGGACTCAACGCGTTGGCGGCGGACCGGCGACTGCACGATGCCCTGCGCGCGCGGGCGGCCACCGGCCGCCCGACGGTGCTCACCCCCCATCCGCTGGAAGCCGCGCGCCTGCTGGGCACCGACACGCCGGCGGTCCAGGACGACCGCCTTGGCGCCGCCCGCCGGCTGGCGGATGCCTTCCGCTGCACCGTCGTGCTCAAGGGATCGGGCTCCGTCATCGCCAGCCCGGATTCGACGCCGCGCATCAACCCCACCGGCAACGCACGGCTCGCGACCGGCGGAACGGGCGACGTGCTGGCCGGCATGGTGGGCGCCGCCCTCGCCTCCGGCCTGGCGGCGGCCGACGCGGCCGCCCATGCCGTGTGGTGGCATGGCGCGGTGGCCGATGGCTGGCCGGCAGGCCGGCCCTTCAGTGCCACGCAGCTCGCACGGGAAGCCGGCCGGGGCCTGGTGCAGCGCTGACCCGCATCCGTTGGGCCGTGCCGTGCCGCAGCAGGTGCGGTGACGCCCGGCCTCAGCCTCGCCCGACGAAGGGCATCTTGGTCGCCATCACGGTGTGGAAGAGCACATTGGCCTCCAGCGGCAGGTTGGCCATGTAGAGCACCGACTGGCCCACCACGTTCACGTCCATCGTCGGCTCGACCGCGATCTCGCCCGTGGCCTGCGGCACGCCGCGCTGGAACTTGGCGGCCATCTCGGTGAGGGCGTTGCCCACGTCCACCTGGCCCACCGCGATGTCGTACTTGCGGCCATCCAGCGCCGCGGTCTTGGTCAGACCGGCCACGGCATGCTTGGTGGCCGTGTAGGCCATGGAGTTGGGCCGCGGCGTGTGGGCAGAGATGGAGCCGTTGTTGATGATGCGGCCGCCACGCGGCGTCTGGTCGCGCATCGCGCGGAAGGCGCGCTGCAGGCAATAGAACATGCCGTTGAGGTTGATGTCCACCACGCCCTTCCACTGCTCGGGCGTCCAGTCCTCGAACGGGCCGGGCGGGTTGCTCACGCCGGCGTTGTTGAACAGCAGGTCGACGCGGCCGTAGCGCTGCAGCGTGGCGGCGAAGAGCGCGTCCACCGATTCGGGCCGGGTCACGTCGGTGGGCACGGCGAACACGCGCGCGCCGGCGCCGGACTCGTCGGCCACCGACTCCAGCGGCTCGGGCCGGCGACCGGCCAGCACCACGGACCAGCCGTCGGCCAGCAGCGCCAGCGCCGCGGCCCGGCCGATGCCGGTGCCCGCGCCGGTGACGATGGCGATGCGCGGCGCGCGGGCCGCGGAAGAGGATGTCTTGTCGTTCATGGCATCGGCGCCCGCGTGGTCCGCCCGCCACCTGCGCCACCCGCAGGCGGCGAAGATACGAGCGCATGACGGGCGTTCAGTCTCTTGAAAGGATTGGACGGAAAGCGAACTGGGCTCAGGGCTCAGGGCCGCGGCGGCCTGCGCTTCTTCTTGACCTTGCCCGCCGCGTTCTTGACGGCCGACTTCAACGCCTGGATGGGCGAGGTGACCGGATTGGTGCGCGTGGCCGAGCGCGATTCCGCCCGCTGCCGGGACTGCCGCTTGTCGGACGCCTTGGCCGGCACGCCCTGCGGCGCCACGCCCTTGTCGCGCATGGCGCGGGCCGTCAGGTCGTCACCCTCGCGCACGAGGCGGAAGTCGATCTTGCGACCGTCCAGGTCGACGCGGCTCACCTGCACCCGCACGCGCGTGCCGATGGAATAGCGGATGCCGGTGCGCTCGCCGCGCAGTTCCTGCCGGGCCTCGTCGAACTTGAAGTATTCGCCGCCCAGCTCGGTGATGTGCACCAGGCCCTCGACGTACATCGCGTCCAGCGTGACGAAGATGCCGAAGGTGGTGGCCGCGGTGACCACGCCGCCGAATTCCTCGCCCAGGTGCTCGCGCATGTACTTGCATTTGAGCCAGGCCTCGACGTCGCGGCTGGCCTCGTCGGCGCGGCGCTCGTTGGCACTGCAATGCAGGCCGGCGGCCTGCCAGGCCTGCGTCTCCTTGGTCTGTGCGGCCGGCAGCTTGGCCGGCGCCTGCGTCGGCGCCTTCACCCGCGAGGCGAGGCGCTTGGCCAGCTTGGCATGCGCCTCGCCCGGCGTCGGCAGGGCCGGCAGCTGGTAGCGCGAACCGCCCAGGATGGCCTTGATCACGCGGTGCACCAGCAGGTCGGGATAGCGCCGGATCGGGCTGGTGAAGTGCGTGTAGGCCTCGTAGGCCAGGCCGAAGTGGCCGCTGTTGATCGGCGTGTAGATCGCCTGCTGCATGGAGCGCAGCAGCATGGTGTGGATCTGCTGCGAATCGGGCCGGCCCTTGGTGGCCTCGGCGATGGCCTGGAATTCGGAGGGATGCGGCTCGTCGGTGATCGACATGCCCACACCCATGGCGCGCAGGTAGTTGCGCAGGATCTCCTTCTTCTCCGGCGTGGGGCCTTCGTGCACGCGGAACAGGCCCGGGTGCTTGCTCTGCGCGATGAAGTCGGCGCTGCAGACGTTGGCGGCGAGCATCGCCTCCTCGATCAGGCGGTGGGCCTCGTTGCGCGTGCGCGGCACGATCTTCTCGATGCGTCCCGATTCGTCGCAGACGATCTGCGTCTCGGTGGTCTCGAAGTCCACGGCGCCGCGCTTGCTGCGCTGGGCCAGCAGCGCGCGGTACACGTCGGCCAGGTTCAACAGGTCCTGCACCCGCTCCTTGCGGCGGCCGGCCTCGGGGCCGCGCGTGTTCGCCAGGATGGCCGCTACCTCGGTGTAGGTGAAGCGGGCATGGCTGTGCATCACGGCCGGATAGAACTGGTAGGCGTGGATCTCGCCGTCGGCGGTGATCACCATGTCGCACACCATGCACAGGCGGTCGACGTCGGGATTGAGCGAGCACAAGCCGTTGGAGAGCTTCTCCGGCAGCATCGGGATCACCCGGCGCGGAAAGTACACGCTGGTGGCGCGGTCGTAGGCATCGATGTCGATGGCCGAGCCGGTCTTCACATAGGCGCTGACGTCGGCGATGGCGACCAGCAGGCGCCAGCCGGTCTTGGCCGTCTTGCCGCGGCCCATCTTCATGGGCTCGCAGTACACCGCATCGTCGAAGTCGCGTGCGTCCTCGCCGTCGATGGTGACCAGCGGCACGTCGCGCAGGTCGATGCGGTTGCGGCGGTCGGTGGGCCGCACCTTGTCGGGCAGCGCCTTGGCCTCGGCCAGGCATTCGTCGGAGAACACATGCGGCACGCCGTACTTGCGCACCGCGATCTCGATCTCCATGCCGGGGTCGTCGATCTCGCCCAGCACCTCGGAGACGCGCCCCACCGGCTGGCCGAACAGCGCCGGTGGCTCGGTCAACTCGACCACCACCACCTGGCCCGTCTTGGCGGTGCCGGTGGCGCCTTTGGGAATCAGCACGTCCTGACCGTAGCGCTTGTCCTCCGGCGCCACCAGCCACACGCCGCCTTCGTTCAGCAGCCGCCCGATGATGGGCTGGGCCGGACGCTCCACGATCTCGACCACCCGCCCCTCGGGGCGGCCCCGCCGGTCGGTGCGCACGATGCGCGCCTTGACCCGGTCCTTGTGGAGCACCGCCCGCATCTCGTTGGGCGGCAGGTACACATCGGCTTCTCCATCGTCGCGTTGCACGAAACCGTGGCCGTCACGGTGGCCTTGCACCGTTCCCTCGAACTCTTCCAACAGGGGGTTGGCAACTGCGGGATTTTTGATATGATCTCCTTCTTTCCTGAAACGCATACGAAATTTTTGACGTTAACCCCTCTAGGGTACGACAGAAATTGGCCCAGGTGGCGGAATTGGTAGACGCACTAGTTTCAGGTACTAGCGAGTAACATCGTGGAGGTTCGAGTCCTCTCCTGGGCACCAACACACAGCAAAGCCGCCGGCAACCCCGGCGGCTTTCTTATTTGTGAGAGCCTCTGCGGCGCTCGACGGCCCAGGCGGTTCGCTGCCAGGCCACTTCGAATGGCACCGCAGATGATCGACGGCGCAGAGTTGCTTACCGCTTCAAAATGCTGTTATGATCGCAGGCTTTCCTGAAACGGATATGTTTTTCGCGAAAGCGAAGAATATTGAGCCCAGGTGGCGGAATTGGTAGACGCACTAGTTTCAGGTACTAGCGAGTAACATCGTGGAGGTTCGAGTCCTCTCCTGGGCACCAAGACACAGCAAAAAGGCCACCTTCGGGTGGCCTTTTTGTTTTGGCGCTCAAGGCGTTCGACGCGCAAGGCATCGGGCAAGGGGCTGCACCGCCCCGCCCTGCCGGCGCCTCAGATTGGCAGCGCCACCAGGTCGTGGCCTTCGGCGGCGACGATGCGCGCCTTGGTGAACTCGCCCACCTTCATCGTCTTGCTGACCTTCTCCGGCGGCAGCAGCCGCACCACGCCGTCGATCTCGGGCGCATCGGCATAGCTGCGGCCCACGCCGCCCTTGCGGCCCAGACCCGGCGCGGAATCCACCAGCACCTGCATCGTGGCGCCCACGCGGCGCTGCAGCCGCTGGGCCGACACGGCCTCGGCCACCGCCATGAAGCGGGCGCGGCGCGCCTCGCGCTCTTCGGCGGGCAGCATGCCCGGCAGGTCGTTGGCCGTGGCGCCCTCCACCGGGCTGTAGGCAAAGCAGCCGGCGCGGTCGATGCCGGCGGCGCGCACGAAGTCCAGCAGGTGCTCGAACTCCGCTTCCGTCTCGCCCGGGAAGCCCGCGATGAAGGTGCTGCGGATCACCAGCTCGGGGCACATCTCGCGCCAGCGCGCGATGCGCTCCAGGTTCTTCTCGCCACTGGCGGGACGCTTCATGCGGCGCAGCACGTCCGGATGGCTGTGCTGCAGCGGCACGTCCAGGTAGGGCAGCACGCGGCCTTCGGCCATCAGCGGGATGATCTCGTCCACGCTCGGGTACGGGTAGACGTAGTGCAGCCGCACCCAGGCGCCGTAGGGTTCGGCGATGTCGCCCAGCGCCGCCACCAGGTCCAGCATGCGGGTGCGCACCGGCTTGCCGTCCCAGAAACCGGTGCGGTACTTGATGTCAACGCCATAGGCCGAGGTGTCCTGGCTGATCACCAGCAGTTCCTTGACGCCGCCCTCGAACAGCGCCTTGGCCTCCTTGAGCACGTCGCCGATGGGCCTCGACACCAGGTCGCCGCGCATGGACGGGATGATGCAGAAGGTGCAGCGGTGGTTGCAGCCCTCGCTGATCTTCAGGTAGGCATAGTGGCGCGGCGTGAGCTTGATGCCGGCCGGCGGCACCAGGTCGACGAAGGGGTCGTGCGGCTTTGGCAGGTTGGCATGGACGGCGTCCATCACCTCCTGCGTGGCATGCGGGCCGGTGACGGCCAGCACCGCAGGATGCAGTTCCCGCACCAGGTTGCCGCCGCTGCCGCCGCTCTTCGCGCCCAGGCAGCCGGTGACGATCACCCGGCCGTTCTCGGCCAGCGCCTCGCCGATGGTGTCCAGGCTTTCCTTGACCGCGTCGTCGATGAAGCCGCAGGTGTTGACGATCACCAGGTCGGCGCCCTGGAAGGTCTTGGAGGTCTGGTAGCCCTCGGCGCTGAGCTGGGTGAGGATCAGCTCGGAGTCGGTCAGGGCCTTCGGGCACCCGAGCGATATGAAACCTACACTCGGGGCGCGCTTCTGCTCGTCGGTCATCGTTGGGGTGTTCATTGTCAGGACTGGTATATAGCTACACGCGTTTTTCGGACCCGCGCCAAGCTAAGGGCACGAGTGCAGAGCGTCAGGCGGCCTATGCGGCACGTTGGGCCGCAGAGCACGGTCTGCGGCTCGACGAATCGTTGACGCTGCAAGATGAGGGGCTCTCGGCCTACCACCAACGGCACGTGAAGTCGGGTGCGCTTGGGGTGTTTCTGGCCGCTGTCGAGTCTGGCAAGGTGCCGGCCGGCTCCGTGCTTGTGGTGGAAGGCCTGGACAGACTCTCCCGGGCCGAGCCGATCCAGGCCCAGGCCCAACTGGCCCAAATTGTAAATGCCGGCATCACCGTGGTGACGGCCAGCGACGGGAAGGCCTACAGCCGGGAACGACTCAAGGCCAACCCGATGGACCTTGTCTACTCGCTGCTGGTCATGATTCGCGCACACGAGGAATCCGACACGAAGAGCAAGCGCGTCAAGGCAGCGATTAGCAAGCAGTGCGAGGGCTGGCTCGCTGGCACCTTCCGCGGCATAGTGCGCAACGGGAAGGATCCGGCATGGACGCGGCTTGTCGATGGCAAGTTTGAATTGGTCCCTGAGCGGGTAGAAGCCGTTCGCACTGCGTTGGACCTGTACCGCCGCGGCTACAGCCCCCGGCGCATCACACTGCACCTTGCGAACGAGGGCCTACAGATGACGGACTCGGGGCCGCAGTCGCTGCAGATCTACCGCCTCATACAGCAGCGCGCCTTGCTGGGCGAGAAAGAGATTGCGGTCGATGGAACCACATACCGACTGCCTGGTTACTACCCCGCTCTGTTGACTCCGGCGGAATGGGATGACCTTCAGGCGGTAGCTCACTCTCGCGTGCGCCGGGCTGGCAAGTCCGTTGTGCCGCACCTCATCACAGGCCTTCGCATTGCTGTATGCGGGTACTGCGGCCATGCAATGGTCGGCCAGAACATCGGCACCCGTAACCGCCGAGCCGACGGCGGCATTCACGATGGGCACCGACGGTTGAACTGCATCACGTACAAGAACGCTGACTGCACCATCAAACCTATGACCATTTCGGTTGCACCGATTGAGCGCGCCCTGATGACTTACTGCAGCGACATGCTCAACCTTCAGGCGCTGTACGGCGGTGATCGCTCCAGCGGCCCCAGGGCTCGCGTGGCAGCCGCCCGCGCAAAGCTCGCCGAACTGACTCAGCAAATTGAACGGCTCACCGACGCGATCTTGCAGGCTGGGGCGGATGGCGGCGCGCCACTAACTTTCGCCCGCCGCGCACGATCATTAGAGGCCGAGCAAGTAGAGGCAGAGAAAGATTTGAGCGCCGCCGAGCGTGAACTGGCCGCGCTGGCGCGCGTTGACTTGGCGGGGGCGGATGCCGCCTGGCAACGACTAGCTGAGGGCGTCGAGGCACAGGATTACGACGCTCGCGTTCGGGCTCGTCAACTGGTCGCGGATACCTTTCAACGGATCGTCATCTATCGCGCCGGGGTGCGGCCGACAGAAACTCCAAAAGGCATCATAGAGATCATGCTGGTGGCAAAGGGCGGCGTGGGTCGCCTGCTCCAAATAAATGCTCAGGGCCAGCTGCTCGCAGCGGAGGCAACTAAGCAGCAGTGGGAGTAATTGCTGGTAGCGTGTCTGTGCTGTTGATTCCCGCGGATGAGAACGTTGTGAGACCATCTGACACGCCACCTACATGGCCGCAATCGGCCACAAGCGGTCGACCGCCTGCGTCCGCTGTCGAGCAGCAGTTTTGGCGTCAGATGCTGCGAAGATTGACCCGTTTGGACAGCGCCTCAGCGCTCTCGCGCCGCTCGCTGTAGCGGTCGACCAAGTAGCTCGCGCAGTCGCGCGTCAGCAGCGTGAACTTCACCAATTCCTCCATCACGTCCACCACGCGCTCGTAATAAGGCGAGGGCTTCATGCGGCCATCTTCGGCGAACTCGGCGAAGGCCTTGGCCACGGACGACTGGTTGGGGATGGTCAGCATACGCATCCAGCGGCCGAGCACGCGCAGTTGGTTTACCGCGTTGAAGGACTGCGAGCCGCCGGACACTTCCATGACAGCCAAGGTCTTGCCCTGCGTGGGTCGCACCGATCCGTTGGAGAGCGGAATCCAGTCAATCTGCGACTTCATGATGCCGGTCATGGCCCCGTGGCGCTCGGGCGAGCACCACACCATGCCCTCGGACCACTCCGCCAAGTCGCGCAATTCCTGCACCTTAGGATGGTCCTCTGGCGCGCCATCGGGCTGCGGCAGGCCGCGCGGATCGAAGATGCGCGGCTCGGCGCCCATGGCCTGCAGCAGCCGCGCCGCTTCCTCGATCACGAGCCGGCTGTAGGAGCGCTCACGGACCGAGCCGTACAGCAGCAGGATGCGCGGTGGATGGGTCGCGCGCTCGGCCGGCAGCAGCTGGGCCAGGTCGGGCCTGCGGAAGTGGTCCGCTTCGATGTTGGGCAGCTCAGGGCTTTGCAATGCGTGCTCCCTTGGCGTCAATGACGGCCTGGCCGTCTTCCTTGGTGAAGGCGCCTTGCTGCGGCTGCGGCAGCAGGTCCAGCACGGCCTCCGAAGGCCGGCACAGGCGCGTGCCCAGCGGCGTGATGACGATGGGCCGGTTGATGAGAATGGGCTCCTGCACCATGAAGTCGATCAACTGCGCATCGGTCCACGAGGTGCTGTCCAGGCCGAGTGCTTCGTAGGGCGTGCCCTTCTTGCGCAGCAGCTCGCGCGGCGTGATGCCCATGGCGCCGATCAGCCGCACCAGCGTGGCGCGGTCGGGCGGCGTCTTCAGGTACTCGATGACCTGAGGTTCAACGCCGCTGTTGCGGATCATCGCCAGCGTGTTGCGCGAGGTGCCGCAGGCAGGGTTGTGATAGATCGTGATGTTGCTCATGGTCGGTTTCTTGTTGATTGGTGCAAGCGCTCGGCCCAGGCTCAAGCCACACTGAGGCGCAGGGCGAGGGCCGCCAGCGTGACCAGCAGCACGGGCAACGTAAGCACGATGCCCACGCGCAAGTAGTAGCCCCAGGCGATGGTGGTCCCCTTCTTCTGGAGCACGTGCAGCCATAGCAGCGTGGCCAGGCTGCCGATCGGCGTGATCTTGGGGCCGAGGTCGCAGCCGATGACGTTGGCGTAAACCATGGCCTCTTTGACCAGGCCGCTGGCTTGCGAGGCGTCGATGGACAGCGCCCCAATGAGCACCGTGGGCATGTTGTTCATGACCGAGGACAGTAGGGCTGTAAGCACGCCCGTGCCGATGGCCGCGCCCCAAATGCCGCCCTGCGCGAACACATCCAGCAGCGCGGCGACGCGGTCGGTCAGCCCAGCGTTGCGCAGACCGTAGACCACCAGATACATACCCAGCGAGAAGACGACGATCTGCCAGGGCGCGCCGTGCAGCACCTTGCGTGAGCTGATAACGTGGCCCCTGGCCGCAACGGCCAGCAGCACCACGGCGGCCACGGCTGCGACCGCGCTGACCGGCACGCCCAGTGGCTCCAGACCGAAGAAGCCGACCAGCAGCAGGATCAGTACCACCCAGCCGGCTCGGAACGTGGCCGGGTCGCGGACGGCTTGGGCTGGCGTCTTGAGCTGGGCCAGGTCGTAGCGCGCCGGCACACGCCGGCCGAAGTACAGCAGCAGGACCAACAGGCTGGTCAGCACGGCGGCGACGTTGACCGGCACCATCACAGCCGCATACTGGTTGAAGCCGATATCGAAGAGGTCGGCCGACACAATGTTGACGAGGTTGGACACGATCAGCGGCAGGCTGGCGGTGTCGGCGATGAACCCGGCCGCCATGACGAACGCCAGGGTTGCGGCCGGCGAGAACCCCAGCGCGACCAGCATCGCCATGACGATGGGCGTGAGGATCAGCGCGGCGCCATCGTTGGCGAACAAAGCCGCCACCGCTGCGCCCAGCAGCACGATGAAGGCGAACAGCCGGCGGCCGTTTCCGCCGCCCCAGCGCGCCACGTGCAGCGCGGCCCACTCGAAGAAGCCGGCTTCGTCCAGCAGCAGGCTGATGATGATGACGGCCACGAACGTGGCAGTTGCGTTCCAGACGATGCCCCACACCACGGCAATGTCGGCCAGGTGCACCACACCGAAGACCAGGGCCAGCAGCGCGCCCAGCGATGCGCTCCAGCCGATGCCCAGGCCTCGCGGTTGCCAGATGACCAGCACCAGCGTGAAGAGAAAGATCAGGATAGCCGCGAGCATGGCAGGGGCCTCTTAAGGGGACGGGGCTTCGGCCCGGCAGGGCCGCAGGAGAGGTTAGCCGCGCGCGATCAGCGCTTGGCCAGATCGCGTGCGGACCGCTGGAGCGACAGCTTGTCGATGGCGGCAGCAGGCAGGTTGATGAACAGCTCGACGCGGTGGCGGATGGCGTGCAGCGTCTTGCGGAACGCGGCCTGTTTCTCCTCCGCGCTGCCCTGCACCTCGGACGGGTCGGCGTAGCCCCAATGGGCCATAGCGGGGTGGCCTGGCCAGATCGGGCACACCTCGCCGGCCGCGTTGTCGCATACGGTGATGATGAGGTCCATGTGGGGTGCGTCGGGCTTGGCGAACTCGTCCCAGCTCTTGCTGCGCAGGCCTTCGGTGGACATGCCGACCCGTTGCAGCGCCTCCAGCGCGAGCGGGTTGGGCCGCTGGTTGTTGCGCGGGCTGCTGCCGGCCGAGAAGGCGCGGAAGCGGTCGCCGGCCATGCCGTTCAGCAGGGCTTCGGCCAGGATGCTGCGGGCCGAGTTGTGGGTGCAGAGGAACAGGACGTTCAAAGGGCGCACGGTTGCGTTCATGGTCATCGTTAGGTGTGATCAGCAGCGGCAGGAAGCTGCCGCGTCGGTGGTGGAGCACGCCTCGCCCCCACAGCAGTTCTCGCTGAGATACTCCATAAGTTCGTTCATCGTGTTGAACGAGGTTCGATAGATCAGGTTGCGGCCCTGCCGCTCCTGCGTCACCAGGCCGGCATGCGTCAGCTCCTTGAGATGGAACGACAGCGTGTTGCCGGCTACGTCCAAGTGGTCGGCCAGTGCACTTGGGGTCAGGCCTTCGGGCCCGGCGACGACCAACGCGCGGAACAGGCGCAGGCGCAGGACTTGTGCCAAGGCGGCGAGAGATCGGACGGCGTCAGCTTCTTCCATAGATCAACTATACAACGATCATTGAATCGTTGAGTGACAGCTTCCGGTTTATCCCGCCCTCCGAGCGAAAGACCGAGTTGGGCCCAAAGTGGCCGGTCAGGCTGCGTTCGGAGCAGACGCAGACCAACTCGCTCACAAAGAGCTTCAGCTTTCCCCGCGACTTCAGGAATCACAATCTAGAGGCGCAACCCAGCATCCATGCGGGTTTGCGGCGTGTTCGTGGGAATTTTTGGCTGCATTCCGAGCGCGTCCGCATGCGCCCTGGCGGACTCTCATTCCCGCAGCCGGAGGCGTCCTTTCACCGCTCCACAAAGTCGAGTGTGACGACCTCGCCATCCGAGACGCCGAGCACCGAATTCGCTGCCATCTGCGCGCGCGAATGCAGATCCATCAGCCGGCGCGCGTTGTCGCTGGGGCGGTACGCGTCATCGCAGCCGCACTCCAGCCACCTCAGTTCTTCGGCCCACGCCAGCCACGCGTTGTAGGGATCGACGTCGGCTGCTCCAAAGACCGCCAGCGCCGCCGCGCGCGCCGCCTCCAGTTGCGCGGGCGGCGCCGGCGGATAGAAGACATCGAGCTGCATATTCATGCTGATTCCTCTGCTGGTCGTGCATCGAAGACGTCGACGGGCGCCAGGCGCAGCAGGGCGCGCGCATCGGCCGTGGTGCCGGCGAGCCACTGGTCCCAATCGCTCGCCTCAAGAGGGATCACGCTTCGCTTGTCCTGTTGGTCCGGCGGCAGCTTGGGGTCGGGCTTGTGCATGCGGCTCATCAGCGGATGGGCGTCCGCGTTGATGGTCAGCATCGTGTAGCTTTCATGGACTTCGCCCGTGGACCGATCTGTCCAGATGTTCCACAGTCCAGCCAGGCCCCACGGCGCGCCATCGGCGCGGCGAAACGTCCACCACTGGTTTTTGCCCGTCTCCCAGTTCGGCTCGTCGAAGGTCAGGGCCGGGATGACGCAGCGCTGTCCACGCTTCCACGGGTCGCGAAAAGTGGCCTTGGCTTCCAGCTCTTCGCTGCGCGCGTTGTTGGTCGAATACTTCAACCGTGGCTCCTTGGCGAACCATGGGATCAGGCCCCACTGCCCTACGACCAGTTCGCGGGAGTAGCCGGCGTCCTCGCGGGTCCGCCGAATGAAAGGGCCAGGGCTGCGCGGGAAGATCGTCCGAGGCCAGGGGACGGGATTGGCGCGGCCGATGTGAAAGAGCCGTTCCATTTCCAGTTCAGTGGGCGCGACGTATCGATTGCACATTCGTCACATTCTGCGGCGCAGCGCCGGCCGCAGCCAGTAGGACCATGCTCCGCGCGCCCATGCCGCCGTATACAGCAAAGCCAGAGCGAACATGCCCAGCTGACCGGCCTGCCAAGTGGCGGCCAGGAAAAAGGGTTGTGAGGCCAGACCGAACACGCACGCCCAACGCGCCCGGGCCCGGCTCATGTCCTGTGACAGCCAAGCGGCCAGCGCGCCACAGACGAGGATCAGCGCCTGGTCAATGCCCACGCGCCGGCGCCTCCACGGGCGCGAGCCAACGCGCCGCGGCGGTGCTGGGCGCCATGGCGCGCAGCTCAGGGTCGTCGGCGATCTGCCTTGCCGTGGCCGCCAGCTCGCTTGACTCGACCGTGCGCCAGTGCTGCTGCAGGCGGTGGGCGCACGCCGCGATCCAAATTTCGTCGTCTCGTTTGTCCATGGCGCCAGTCTAGCGAACTACTGTATATTTGCCCAGTGTTCTGCGAAATCCGCACTCTACGTTCGAAAGGCATGCGCCTGCGACGGTCCGAATACCCGGCACCCGTGCGAGGACGCGTGGAGGTGGCCGTCTGGCCGCACAACAACTTTCAGCGCTTCATCCGGCGCATTGAGGTTCGCGTAGGGGTCGGCATCAGCACACACCGAACGCCGCTGATGATGGCTGACCCTGTCCTGCTGCCTTGCCCGGCCAGTCTCGGCCTGCTAATCGCCGGCATAGAGCTGGAGGCGATCGAGAACCGGGTTCACGAGTTCTCCCAGCTATGGCTGCTGCGTCCGTGCCAAGGGGACGAAGAGCTAGATCCGGTGCAGTGGACGCAGCTCGCGAAGTTCATCCCTACACCTTGAACCATGACCCTCGGCCACCCGACCCTGCTCCGCGTCCCTGCCTGGTACAGCGACCGCATCAAAGATGAAATCGTGCTGCCTCTGGCGCCCGAGGATTACGACATCGCGCCCGGCGAGGGCATCAATGAGCGGTGGATCGTCACCAGTTCCAGCGGCGTCGTGGTGTACGACGGCATCGGGCCCGTCGACGTTGTCCGTTCCCCCGCCCCCTTCTGATCGGAGGTTTCATGTCCATCACTGCCCGTCTCAACGACACCCCTGTCGGCACGCCTGTCGACATTCTGCAAAGCGCAGAAGGCCGCTTCGCGCGCGAGTTGGAGAAGCTGCTTGGCGATGACTTGGCGCCCGCCCTGCGCGCGTTCGAGGCCGCGCAAGACAGCAGCGCCGAAGACCTCAGCAAGGAAGAGATTCGCTTGGCCGGCCTCTGGGCCGCGGCCTTCGATAAAGCCAGGCTTTTTAGCCTGCGAGAACTGGGCGACGTTGGAGAGGCCCATTTCAGCGTCAGTATGCGAGGATGAGAAAATCAGTCTGTGACCGCAACTTCTACATTAATCCTTCCACCGAAGGAAAAAGAGAAGATAGGGGTCACGAATGTCCAGCACGTCGTTTTCGCCATCCCACTCGATCACATTTCTGCCTTCTGCAGAATTTGCGATGTTCGCAATGTGCGAACACGCTCCTGTCACACTTGAACCACTAGGATTTCCGGCTATGCAAATAGCCTGAATTCTTTTCTGCAGATTAGAGTATCTTTGAGTCAACTCAGGGGGATCAGAAGCGACTGCACGAAGTATCAGCGGATAAACATCCACTATCTCATTGCCTGCAATCAAATATGAGTTTCGATCGGTGCCCCGTGTCTTAGGACCCTCAATCATTTTCGCAACGGTAGAAGAATAGTCTGCCGTTGCCGCAGTGCGAGTACAGACCGACTTGATCGCTTCTCTGTTAGAGGATAGCTGCTTGAATGAACCCTTCTCGCGGACATCGTTTTCGAAGCACGTGTTCAGGCACAAGGTTTGCATGAGCTGGGGAGAACCAGCCGCCTCCTTTGAAAGTGCTTCAACGTAAGCCGGGGAGGCTGCCGTATTTAACGCGGCAAATCCTTTGTTTGCAATTTTTGCCAGCTCTTCTGGCCGCCAGTAGTCAAAATCAAGTTTTACTATTCGACCCCGGAGGTCAGAATTTGCACGAACCGCGTCATCCGAATGATAAGGAACCGACGCCACAACAAATACAACGCCATGTCGTATTGCCTCCTTAATCTGATTTGATACTTCGGTTTGTACGTCCTTCGGAATGTAGTGAAAGTCATCGATAAAGACGACAAGACCGGTCCCCGAAAGCTCTCTAATGAGAAGTTGCAGATAGTCTACCGCGATATCCACTTTATCTGCTGTAGATCCCGAGGTCTTAAATGCGGCGTTTATCTCGCCGGAGCCCTTTGCAAGAAACGGCACCCCCGCTTCCCCACCGAGTTTCCCACCTATGGCGGACTCCTTTCCGTCGGTGGTGGTTGTACTTTTCGAAACGGGCGTGCCGATGATGTCGAAAACGCGGTCCCAAAGAATTTTGGGGCTAGTCACGCCGGCGCCGGTCACAGTGACAAGAGCTGCGTGGCCGACATTTTTTTCGATAAAAACAGTCTTGCCAGATTTAGATGGACCCGAAAGAGAAATTACTGCCGCACCAGCATCCAAAGCATCTCGCAAAATGCGCGCATGCTCTTTCAGGTGGTCATCCGTATACGTGACTTCCGGCTCTTTGCCGGGCGTGAATACTTGGGTTGCCTTCATCTGCTGATACCTCGCATGTCAAGGCATTGTGAGGCACAAGCTCAGCCAAAACAATGAGGACAGCGATGCGCTGTGATAGCAAATATCTGTGAAGTCCGCCAACTCCGCAAGCCACATTGACGTCAGCGAACAGGCTCGACGCATTCCGCCAGCGCGGCGCGTAGCTCCCCCTCGTAGCCTTCACGTAAAAGCAACTCGGCCTGTGCGGCGGCGACCCAGCGGTCCACGTCGACGCCGAGCGAAAGGGCCTCGGTGGGCATCGCTGGCCGCGCAGGCTCCGTCGCACCGCATTCGACAGGGACAGGCACGTTCGCGCGCGCCGACGGGCCCGCCGCACATCCCGTCAGCAGGGCCGCAGACAGGCCCAGGAGCGCCGCCCGCATCATGGCGCCGTCCTTCCCCGCATCCAGCTGTCAACGCGCGCCTGAGCGCTCGCGCACACGTCGCCGGGCACGGCGGCCGGCGTGGACAGGATGAGCTGCGCCATGGCTTCCTGCTGCCGGCGCCGCTCCGCGGCCGCGGCCTGCGCCGCCTTCGCACGCCGGGCGCGCTCGTCGGCCAGGTCGCGCAGGTCGGCGACACCGTCGCTACAGGCCGAGGCGTCGGCACGGGCACTGTCCCGCTCGCCCGTCGTGCGCGTGACCGCATCCCGGGCGCGCAGCCAGGCCCAGCCGAGGCCGGCATTGCCGGCCACGCTCAGCACCAGCGCGAGGGCGAGCGCCTGCGTGGCCGCGGTCATGGAAACGCCGCCTCTCCAGCCGCGATCGCCTTCCCGACTGGCCAGCCCAGGAACACCAGCCGCGTGGCGGCCCGCCGGCGCTGCAGGCCCTTGAGAACCTGGCCCGCCGCCCTCACCCACTTCGGCAACTCATCCGCGGCGCCGGTGTAGTCGCCGGCGTTGAGCTTGCGCAGGAACGTGCTGGGCCGGCCATCGGCCAGGTACAGGATGCCGTCCCGCCCTCGCCCGCCCGGCCCCGTGTTGTAGACCGTGGAGACGATGGCGTCCCACTGGCACTGCGACACAGGCACGCGGACGGCCTCGCGCGCCGGCGGCTCGAAGTCCCGCGCGAGGCGCCGCGCGTAGCGCACGTCCGCCTCCAGCTGCGTGATGACCTGGCCGGGCCGCACATCGAGCGTGTCGCCCCATCCGATGGTCCACGGCGCGCCGCTCAGCCGCGCGAACGGCGCCGGCACGGCCGGCAGGTTGTACGGGTCGAAGCCTGCCCGGCGCAGCGCCGCAAAGAGCGGCGAGGCCGGATCGGGGTACGCGAGCAGCTTGCACGCCTCGTAACAGTGGTTCAGCGCGTGGCAGGCCGGGCCGGCGCGCATGACGTCGACGGCGCTATCCATGCTGCCCCCTCACCTGCGCATCACGCGGCGCACACCCGCGCCAGTGCTTGCGGGACGCGCCCAGGTGCATGAGCAGGCCCGCAAGGCCGGCGGCTTCGTACCAGTCCAGATCCGCACCGCGCAGCAGCTCCAGCAGCACGCCGAAGGCGAAGACCGCCCACAGCAGGTAGACGCCGAAGACGCTCACGCGATGTTCGCCGGCACGCAGGAGGTCGACGCGCAGCACGCACACGACGAGCACCACGAGCGCAGCCACCACGCCGGTCAGTTGCATGGCGGCGGTCATGGCTTGCTCTCCAGGCGTCCAACGTGGCTCAGCAGCGCGCGCAGGAGCGCGGTGACGAGCACCTGCGCACCGAAGCCGGCGATCAGCGACAGCACGATGAGCGCCGGCCGCGAACTGCCGATGAACTCGGTTGCGGCGGTGCCGCACGCAGCACCGACGAGCGTGGACAGGGCCACGAACACCAGCGAGCGGATGCGGCCCATCCGCTCGGCCTGGAAGAGCGCGAGCAGCGCACCGATGAGGCCCCAGATCAGGGCGTAGTAGTCGACGCCGAGCATGGCCATCACGAGCGTGGAAGCGGTAGCGGCAATGCCGGCGATTGCATTGGAAGCGGGCTCAGGCGGCATCGGCTTGCGTCGCCTCGTCGGCAGCCAGCACGGCGGTCGCGCCTGCGAGGTCGCCGGCCTCGATCTTGAGCAGCTCGCCGTAGAGCCATTGCAGCGTGTCGCCCTCGGGCGTGCCGGCGACGTCCTGCGCGATGTGCGCAAGGGGCCGCTTGCCGGCGGCCTTGGCCTCGGCGCTTATGTAGCCCTGCAGCACGGCCTGGCTCTTCGTGCCATCGACCACGACGGTGTACTGGCTGATGACGAAATGGGTGACGGGTGCCCCGGTGGCCGCGTCGGTCAGCGGCTTGTGCAGGGCGATGATCTTGTGAGTCATGGTGTCTTGAAGATGGAAAGGAAAAGAAGCGGGAGAGGATGAGAAGGGCTGTTCGCTACGTACCCCCTTCCCAGCTGATGGCAGCGATGGCGTCCACCGTCTGCGCATCGGCGATCAGGTCGCGCAGCTGCTGCCGACGGCCGATCAGCTGCTGACTCGCGGCCATCCACGCCTGCACGTTGGCGAGCGTCTTGGCGCGAAGGTCCGCGGCGTCGATGCCGCGCGCGAGCGCGAGGCCGTCAAGGTAGGGTGTCGGCGCACCGGTGGCGGCCCACGCGAGGGCTTCACCCTGCTGGATGGGCCAGGTCAACCGCTCCGATGTCGGATAGCCTTCGGTGAGCAGTGCCGATGCGGACTCGAATGCGTCATTGACCTGGGCCAGCTTCTGGTCGCGCAAGTCCTGCAGCGTCTGCACGCATCGCCAGACCTTCGCCACCGGGTCGAGGTCGAAGCCGCGCCCGGGCGACGCCGGCAGCGCGTAGAAGCATCGCGCTGCGAAGTCCCACCAGCAATTGACGTCCAGCGGCTTGACGCCCACCAGCACGCGCCAGCCCTGTGGCGTCGACAGGTACTGCGGCTCGGCCGTCTGGCCGAACGAGCGCACGAGCCCGTGCGCATCAACGATCGTGTAATCCTGAATCTGCATCACGCTCTCTTGCACACGTGGAGAACGGCCGTCAGATAGCCGCGGTTCTGGTATGCGCCGTCCTGCGTGTAGAAGGCTGGAGGCCCCCAATCCGCGTAGTAGCCGGCGTGCCCGTTCTGACGCTCGTTCCCCGTGCCGATGCCGCCCCAGAAGTTTTTGACCGACACCTGCACGCCGTAGCTGCCCGGGCCCAAGTCCCACAGCCGCAGGTTGCCGCGCTCGGAACCCGAGTACTGCAGCGCCGCGCCGTCGTTGTGCCGCCGCAGCAGAACGAAGTGGCTACCGTCACCGTTGAGCGCGAGCGTGTGGCAGGCCACGCGCCAGGTCTGGCCGGCTGGCACGCTGAAATTCACCTGCAGGTAGTCCGTGCCCTCGGACCCCATCGCCGTTGTGATGGCGCCACCGCGCACCGTCAGCGTGTCGATGACGTCCACCGCGTTGATCGTGAGGCCTGACCACGAGTTCAGTTCGAACCCAGGCCCAAAGAATCGGAAGTGATTCGCCCAAGTGAACATCTGCAAGCCCATGTTGGGCCCGGTAATGTCCACACCCACCGCGCCATCCGTGCCACGGCGACCGAAGACGAAGCCCCACTGCCCATCGTTGAACCACTTTCCGGGCGTGCGGAACGTGCCCCAGTACTCGCCGCCGCCGTCTGTTCCACTCTGCAGGACGATGCTCGCGGAGTAGATCGTGCCGAGATTGCCGGTGATGGCCGACAGCTGCTGCACGCTCAGCGACCGCGCCGTGATGGAGCCATCGAGGTACATGTCCCCGCGGAAGCCCAGCGCACCGGCGCCGCCGACCGTGCCCACGGTAAACACGGGCTTGTCGGCATAGCCGGGCGACGTGATCGAGAACACGTCGGTCAGGAAGGCCATGCGGCTGGTCTGCCCGTCGTTGTCGTTCACCATGCCGCTGATGCGGCCGTCAACATCGAGGCGGAAGGTGTAGCGGGCCAGCGCCTTCCCCGCCGTCGTCGCCGTCACGGAAAGGCTTTGCTCGATGGTGGCCGCCTTGCTGTCGAACCCGTCCGCGCGGGCCTTCAACGTCGTCACGCTGGCGGCCTGCGCTGCGAGGTCGCTACCCTGCTGGTCCACCCGGGCGCTCGTCGCCTGATTGGCCGTGGCCTGGGCCTGGATGGCGGCCTTGGTCACAGACTGACTGGAGATGTTGCGCGCGTCGACATCAGTGACGTACCAGCCTTCGCCGGACAGGTCGCCGCCGCCGCCGATCTGCATCCACAGATCCGCACTGACTGCCCAATCCGGCACCGGCACTTCGCCCTCCAGGCGCTTCCACTGACCGGCGGTGGTGTACGTCGCATCGGCCGCGTGCCAATGGTGCTGATTGGTCTGCGGGTTGTAGAAGTGAAAGCCCAGGGTGAACGGCAGCGCGGCCTGGCTGGATGCAACGGTCGCGGCAGCCCAATACCGCTCCCCGCGCTTCACGTAGAAGCCTTGCCCGTGTTCGTAGGAGTCGCGGCCGACCTTGAAACCTACGAAGGGCGTTGGCGCCCCGGGCGGCACGCCGGCGGCATCGCGCGGCGTGCGGATCAGGTCGGTCCACGTGCCCGCACGATCCATTCGGCCATCGCGCACGAGGCTGCCGAGATCGAGCCGCGTGAGTGCCTGCAGGTTGACCACGTTGTCGGCCGTGCTGATGAGCCGGCCATTGATGTCGGTGGTGCTGGCCTGCAGCACGCCGATGGCGGCCGAATTCGACGCCTCTTTGCCTTCGACCGTCCCCACCCGGGACGCAAGCCCGTCATACCGCTGCGACTGCGCCGCGATGTCCGCGCCCTGTTGCTGGACCGACTGCTGCACCGACTGCAGGGCGCTGCTATCGGCCTTGCCCGCCACCTGCCCTGCCAGGCTCACGAGCTGCCCGCTTTGCGCAGTGTCGGCGTCCGCCCGCGCCTTCGCCTCGGCGATCAGCCGCGCATCAGCAGCCGACAAGTCGCCAGGCGAAGGCGTCCAGTCCGTTGCGACCGTGCCGCGCTCGAGCTTGAGCCCCGCGACCCACACCGGCCGGTCGCCAGCGGCGTCCCAGGGCTCGATGCGCACATAGACGTCAGCTAGCTGTGAGCGCCTAAATGCCCAGCTATAGCGCTTCCACTCACCAGTGAGCAGAAATGACTGTTCATCGTGGCCCGTGAACCAGAAGATGCCCACGTGATTGTTCGCCCCGGGCAGGCAGCGTCCCCAGAAGCTGAAAACGTAGGGCTGGTCTGCCTCGATCCGCGCGGCGAATGACCGGTACGCCCAATTGCCATCCGAGCGCAGCACCTTGAGTCCGTGGACCTCACCGTCAAGGGCGTTCGCGCCCCACGAGAAGGCGGCGCCGCTCCAATCCTGGGTTCCTGTCAGCAGGTTGGCGGCGCCCACTGCCAGGTTGTCCATCCGAGCCGTCAGCGCCGTGGTGCGCGCCGCTTCACTGCCGAGCTGGGTCGAGAGGTTGCCCACCGTCACATTCGTGGCGTCCAGCGCGGAGGCGCTGGCCTTGGTGCCGATGGCGGCCTGTTGCTGGTCAAGGCGCTGCGTATGCGCCGTGAGCTGGCCGCTGATGCTGCTGACGTTGGACTGCAGCTCGCCGATCAGACCCGCCTGCGCTGTGCTGGTGCCCTCGGCACCCGTCATTCGGTTCGTGAGGCTCACGAGCTGGCCGGACTGGCTGGCGATGTCGCTGCCCTGCTGATCGAGTCGGGCTGTGGTCTGCTGCAGCGCCTGGGCCTGCGCGGCGAGCGTGCCACGCACCGCGGCCGTAACGGACGCGCTGCGGAACTCGGGCAGCGCGGCAAATACCCTCTGAGCTGCATAGTCGGAGAACGTGCCGATCTGGAACCACCCGCGCGCGGCCACGGCACCGGCCGGCACGTCGACCTCGCCGGCAACAAATTCCCATTGGCCCACGGCGCCGCCCAAGCCCCCGACCGCGCGGAAGTCCATCACGATGCCATTGCGGTCGAGGAACGCAAAGCCCACCGCGGCGCCGTAGGTTGCCGGCGCGCCGCGAGCCATCCAGGCGCTCGCATACAGCCTGCCCCCCGGACTAACCGTCACGCTGCGACCCACGAACACGTCGCGGTTCTGCAGGTGAGCCACGTAAGCGCTGGGCGCGCCCGCCGGCACATCGGCGTCAGTGGCGGCCCGGCGCTCGGTGAGCGACCAGCCGTCTGCTGTCGCGATCAGCGCAGGGTTGTCGATCCAGTTCGCGCCGTCGTTGCTGGTCCTGCGGTCGTACTTTGCATCGAGGACCACCACGTCCTGTGCCTGGGCGTTCAGGCGGCCATCGAATTGCGTGGCACCGGCCTGCAGCTGCGAAATGGCGCCGGCGTTGGTGGCCTCTTTGCTCTCGACGGTGCCAACGCGGGCAGCGAGGCCGTCGTAACGAGTGGATTGGGCGGCAATGTCGCTGCCGTGCTGCTGGACGGTCTGCTGCACCGCCTGCAGCGCGCTGCTGTCGGCTTTGCCTGCCACCTGGCCGGCCATGCTCACGAGCTGGCCGCTTAGCGCGGAATCCGCGTCGACGCGGGCGCTGGACTCGGCGATCAGCCTAGCATCGGCCGCCGACAGATCGCCCGCAGACGGCGCCCAATCAGTCACGACATTGCCGCGCTCCACCTTGAGGCCAGCGATCCAGATGGGATGCGCCGGCGAGGCGTTGTGGGACTCGATGCGGACCTGAACATCCACCGTCTCACCGGGCGTGAAGAGCCAAGCGTAGCGGCGCATTTCGCCCGTCAACACCCAATCGACCTCCTTGGTGCCGTTGAACCAGTAGACGCCGCCGCTGGCCGGGTTCTCTGCGGTTGAACGGCCCCAGAAGCTCAGGGCGTAGGTCTGCCCGGCGTCCACGCGCAGCGGGAATGTGCCGTACTGCCACGCCCCATCCGAGCGCAGCACCTTGAGGCCGCGGAACTCCCCGTCCAGCGTGGTGCCACCGGAGCGCAGGCCCAGCGATGTCCAATCGCGCGTTCCCGTCAGCAGGTTGGCTGCGCCCACTGCCAGGTTGTCCATGCGGGCTGTCAGCGCCGTGGTGCGGGCAGCCTCGCTGCCGAGCTGGCCGGTCAGCGTTCCCACCGTCACATTCGTGGCATCCAGCGCCGAGGCGCTCGCCTTGGTGCCGATGGCGGCCTGCTGTTGGTCGAGGCGCTGCGTATGCGCCGTGAGCTGTCCGTTGATGCTGCTGACGTTGGACTGCAGCTCGCCGATCAGGCCCGCCTGAGCTGCAGTGGTGCCCTCCGCGCCCGTCATGCGGTTGGCTAGGCTGACCAGTTGGCCCGACTGCGTAGTCAGGTCCGCGCCGTGCTGCTGCACCGTCTGCTGTATCGACTGCACCACGGTGGCATCCGCCTTGCCGGCGACGTCGCCCGTGAGCCGCAGGATGTCGCTCGAATGGCTGGCGAGCGTGCTGCCCTGCTGGTCGACGCGGGCGCTGGTCGCTTGGTTGGCCGTCGCCTGTGCCTGAATCGCCGCCTTGGTGACGCCCTGGCTGGCGATGTTGCGCGCGTCGATGTTGGTGACGTACCACCCTTCGCCGGACAGGTCGCCGCTGCCGTTGATCTGGAGCCACACCTCGCCCACGGTTGCCCAATCCGGGGCAGGCACCTCCCCCTCCAAGCGTCTCCAAGCCCCGGCGGTCGAATAGATGGCGTCTGCGGCGTGCCAGTGGTGCTGGTTCGTCTCGGGGTTGTGGAAGTGGAAGCCGACGGTGAAAGGCAGGGCCGCGCTAGCGCTGGCGGCCGTCGCCGTCGCCCAATAGCGATCCCCGCGGCGCACGTTGAACGCCTGGCCGTACTCGTAGGAATCGCGGCCGGTCAGGAAGCCGACATAGGGTGTCGGCGCTCCTGCCGGCACGCCGGCGGCGCTGCGCGCAATGCGCGCGACGCCCAGCCACGTCCCCGCGCGATCCATCTGCCCATCGCGCACGAGCCCGCCCAGGTCAAGGCGGGTCAGCGCCTGCAAGTCGAGAACGTTTTGCGCGGCGCTCGTGAGGCGGCCGTTGATGTCTGAGGTGAAGGACTGCAGCCCGACGATCGCACCGCTGTGCGCGGTGCTGTCGCGCTCCACGGTCTGCAGGCGGCTCGCGACGCCGCCGATCTGGCTGGCTTGGGCGGTGAGGCCCTCTTCCGTCTGCTGGATGCGCGCGCTGTGGTCCTCGGTCTGCGCTGCCAGCGCCGCGACCGCCTCGCCCAGCGAGTCGTAGTTGCCGACCAGCTGCCAGTAAACAGCATTAGGTGGGGCGTTGCCGACCGTGGCGGCGATCGAGCGGTACAGCTTGCCGCCGGACTTGACCAGCTCGCCCACTTCGTAGGCTTGCGCCGGGTCGTACTCGGCGGCGCCGATGATGTCGCCCAGCTGCACATGCAGTGCGTCAATACTGGCCTGCAGGGCCGCGGCAGACTGCTGGATGGCAGCGTTACGGGCCACCACAGCGGCGGCCATGTCGGCGGCGCGGGCCTGCGCCTCGGCTCCGATGGCTGCCGCGCGCTGCTGCGCCTCGGCCGCCGATGCCGCCGTGATCGCCGCCGCGCGGGCCTGCGCTTCGATCGCAAGATCGCCCGCAGACTTCTGCGCGGCCTGCAGCACTGCCGCGGCGCGGTTCTGCGCCTCGGCAGCCACGGCAGCCGCCCAATCCCGGTTCGTGTCGGTCAAGTCTTGCTGCAGCAGCTCGAAGGCATCGCCGAGCTGCTTGTCCAGCACCTCTAGCGCGCCCTCGATCAGCTGATCCACCGTCACATTGACGGCGCCAGGCGCGCCGGCGTTGCCGGCGACGTCGACGGCCGCAACCCAATAGGTCGATGCGCCCACGCGACCCTGCAGGGAGAACGACGTGCCCGTGGCCTGGCCGACCGTCTCGGCCGTCTCCCAAGCGGCCCCCTGGCGGATGACGTAGTGCGACACGGGCTGCGTGGTGCGGCAGTCCGCCCACGTGAGCTGCACGAATTGCATCGTCAGTTCAAACCGCGGCACCGCCGCCGCCGGCGGCAGGATCGCGATCCCGGCGGAAATGGGCGAGGACCACCGGCCCGTCATGGAGCGATGGGCCGCCCACACGCTCTGCGCACCGGCAGGGAACCAGCCGAGCGACGCCGTGAGGGCGCGGCCGTCAAATCGCACGTCGGCCGCGCCGGCGGGCCAGGTCGCGCCGCGGCGCACCTGCGTGCCGTCCCACTCGATCTGATCGACGCCCACCGGGGCACCCCAGCGCGCACGAATGCCGTCCTCGGCCACCCACAAGGCCAGGCCCTGCACCTCGGCCGGGTTGCCGGTGTTGCCCTCCAGCGTATGGCCGGCGTAGGCCCATGCCGAGGCCGTGAAGGTCGTTTCAAAGCGAACGCGGACCGTGTAGTCCTCGCCCACGTCCAGGCCCAGCAGGAACGTTTCTACGGCGTCGCCAGCCAGCTCGACGTCGTTCCAGGGCGGCGCGTCCGGCGCGTCCGCCTGGCCCGGGTCGGTCGCCCCGGTGCGCCATTGCACGCGCACACGGCCGCCGAACAGGACGTAGCTGCTGGCCGACTGCGCCCAGCTGACCCGGGCGCGCACCATCGCGCTGCCGACCTGCATCGCCAGCTGGTCGCGCCCGCTCTCGACCTTGAGGCTGTGCGGCGGCGCCGGCGGCGCGTAGGGGTTGGGCAGGTTGGAATTCGGCGCGGCATCGGCCAGCACCTCGTCGGCCGTGTCGTAGAAGGCGGACTCATCCTCTTCCACCTCCAGCGTCAAGGGCGCGGCACCGCCGTACAGCCAATCCGTCACGGTGAACGGCTTGTTCTCGAACCCGAGGAAGTCGCTCGAAAGCAAGATGCGATCGCCCGGCTGCAGGTGCCATGCGAGCATCTTGGGATAGATCCGCAGCACCAGACCGCCACGGCTGCGCTCGACCCGCACGCGCGCGAGCTGGTGGCAGCGCACGTGCGCACCCGTGAAGGCCAGCGCCATGTCGCAAATCTTGGCGCGCGGGTCAAGGGCGAGGAACGTCGCGTTCTGGTACTGCGCGAAGTCCGAGCTGACGCCGTTCTGCGCGGCGTTCACGTAGGTGCCGCGTGCCGTGTTGTAGACGCGCTCGCCCGGGTTGGCCGTCTGCACCACCTCGGAAGGCTGGAGCATGTCGACATCGCCCAAGGACAGGACCGGCGTGGTCCAGGCGCCGGCGTGGATGCGCCAGACGCCGCCGCTCTGCATGCTGAATCCCGCCATGGACTCTTCCAGCTGCTGGCGAGTGCTGTCACGGTCCTGATCGCTGCGGAACATGCCATCGCACACGTACAGGGCACGGCTGTTGCCGTAGTTCTCCGCGTCGCCGTCGGCCTCGCCGCCGTAGACCTCGACGTCGCACGCGTTGGCGGCGGCGATCAGGGCGGCTGCGTCGATCTGGTCCCAGCTCGCGCCGTAACCCTGCTCCGACGTGATGAAGTCGGCCAGGCACAGCGCCGGATTGCGCGAGTAGCCGCGCAGGCCCGTGCGAATGTCCAGAATGGACGCTTTGCCTCGCACCTTCGCCGTGATCGTCGGCGGGCCACCTTGGAAGCGGTCCATGATCTTGTTGACGGACACGATGGCATAGGTGAAGCCGGACAGCTTGTGATCGGCGGTCCACATGCCAGGCGCACCGCCGATCGCACCATTGCACTGGTCGATCAGCCACTGATCCGCCACGTCCACGCCGCCCGGCGACAGGTGGATGCCGACGTGCACCATCGGCCCGTGGTCGAAGTCCATGAAGCCGCCGGGCTGCTTGAACAACGCTTCGTTGGTCGTCCAGCCGTCGGCGCCGGCCAGCACCGCGTCGTCATCGATGTAGATTTCTTCGATGGCCTCGCAGGGATGGGCAGCGAACACCATCACGATGTGCGTCCACTGCGCACCGGCGCCCGTCGTGACCATGCCCACGATGGCGCCGCCAATGCGCCCGGGCGAGCCATAGACCACGGCATGCGGCGAATCGCTCTGCAGGAGCGTGACGCGACGGTCCGCGAGGTTGGCGATGTCCTGCTGTAGCTTGCTGGCGGCCTCCTGCCGGGCACGGCGCTTTTGCTGAGCGGTGGAGTAGGCCGTGCTGGCGATGCTGACCACCGTCAGCGCCGCGGAAATGATGGTGCCCCAGGAAGCCGCGGCGACCGCGGAAGCCGCCCAGGAATAGATGCTGCCGACGATGGCCGACACGGGCTCGGCCCGCGCCGGCAGCGCCGCCACCGCCAGGGCGAACAGGAGCAGCGCGCGCATCACAGCGACCATGCGGCCTCCGCACTGGTGATCGGCAGGAACTCCAGGCGATCCGTGCCCGGCGCCACGATGTGCGAACCCGTGCAGACGCCGAAGCTGTAGCCAGACACCCGGCCCACTCTGCCGCCGCTGCGGGCCAGCACCACGTCGCCGCGGCGAGCGGTCAGGCCATGGCGCGACGGGCCAAGCAGGAACTCACCCGCCGCAATGAACGACTCCCGCGCAGGCGCGCCGGCGCCGGCCTGGCGCACGAAACGCAGCGCGCGCAGCAGACTGCCGCCATCGAGCGGCGCGCCGCTGCCGCGCAGCGGCTCGAGGGCATCGTGCCCCGTGCGCAGCTTCACCCAATCGGCAGCGACATGGGCGCAATCGTGCTGGAAATACTCGAAGGGAACCGCGCGGCGCGCGTTCACGAAGGCGTCTAACTCTGTCACCGGTAGCCCAGCATGTTTCGGATGTACATATAGGCTTGGAATGCCTTCCCAGCCCAAACCGTGGGATTGCCCACGAGGCTCTGCAGGTACTCGAACCCACGTTCGCCGGCGAAGCGGCGCACGTGCTGCGTGTGGTTCATGCGCAGGCTGGACGGGTTGCTGCGCACGTCGTAGCTGACGGTCCGGCACGTCATGCTGATGGCCGCTCCACCGTCCTTGGCGCCGATTCCCATCTGGTCCATGACGCCAGCGAAGCGCAGGACCGGCGCGCCGTTGATCTGCAGCGTGTGGGCATCCAGCAGCGCGACCCAGACCCGGGCCGGGCGGTCGCGGTACTCGTGTGGGCTGCTCAGCGCAAAGGCGCGTAGGTCCAAGGGCACAGGTGACAGCTCGAGCTCCAACTTCTCGCCGGCGCCGTCGTCGCTCTCGTGCATTTCTCCCACCTTGCCGAGGGCGCCGACGCCCTTCCACGTGTAGCCCATGACTTCGACGTCCATCGGCCACGTCGTCAGGCGCAGCACGCCCGTCGTGGGCCGCAGCTCCACCAGGGCCAGCTCCCCGTAGGCACCGGCGCCGGCGAGTGCGGCAAAGCTGGCATCAACGCCGACCGTCATTCCCAGCTCTCCGCAAGGTCCAGGCTGTGGCCGCCCTCGAACGGGGCCCACACGGCGGGCGTCGCCTTCCAGCTCGCCTCGGCGGTCGTGCGCCGCATGAGGCACGAGGGCCGATCCCACACCACGGCCGCACCAGCCGCCACGGACAGCCGCAGCGGCGGCGCGAACTCGATCGCCATCTGATTTCCGGCAACCACCGTGCTGGCCTGCACGTGCAGCAGCTGGCGGCCTGGGCCTTCGCTGTCCTGGCCGACCCCGATCCAGTCCCCGATCAGCAGCGTGCGGCCGTTCTGGCCAGCGCTGACCTCGACCAGCATTGAGGACGCGCCGGCGGGCACGCGCGCCGCGGTGCGCCACTCGCCGCGGGCGGTGCCGCGCGGCTCGGGATTGCCGAAGTCCCACACGGCCAGGCGGTTGACCTGGCCATTCATGGCGTGCTGCAGGGCGCGCCAGTGCGCGATGACCTCGGGGTCTTCTTCGCGCTCGTTGCTGACGATGGCACACGTGCGGCGCATGGGGCCGCGCACCGCGACCTGGGTTGAGCCGGTATCGGGGTTGCTCTTCGTCAGGTCGAAGGACAGCAGGCCCCAGGTGATCGACGCGATGTTGACCAGATCGTCCAAGAGGATGACGCGGCTCATGACGGCATCACCCCCGCGCGCTTGAGTTGCTCGGCGAACTGGCGCAGGGCGTTGTTCACCACGGCTTGCGTCGTGGCGATCACAGATGCGCGGTCCGAACGCGCATCCACGTTCGTGTGCAGCACGGGCGCGAACGTGACGCCGCCGCCTTGCGCGTCGGGGTCGGCCGCGCGGTTGTAGCGCGCGGGCGTGATCTTCTCGCCCTTGTGGACCACGGCCAGCATGTCCTGCGGCACGTAGTTGGTGCCGGTGTCCATGCGCGGCGCGTTGATGAGCGCGCTGACGTCGAAGCCCTTCGCGGCGCCGAGGCCGGCGACGGCGCCGTCCAGCGTGGCCTGAGTGGCTGCGCTGTAGCCGCCCCCGCTGACCAGGCCCAGCACGCCGCCAATGGCCTTCAACGCGGCGCCGAAGGTGCCCGAGCCCGAACCGCCCTCCACGAGGTCGCCGAACATGGCCCGCGACAGCTTCGCCGCGGCGGCCTCGGCGGCCATGCGCAAGACCAGCTGCAGCCACGCCTTTCCGATGTTGTCGAACTGGCCTGTGACGGCGTCATACAGGCCCTGGCCGATCTGGTCCTGAATGTTGCCGGCGGCACGCTTGGCGAACTCGTCCGCCTCGCTGCCGAGGCTCTTAAGGGCCTTCTCACCTTCCTGATAGGCGCCCCACGCGCCGGAAACCGCTCGGGTGTACGTCTCCTGATTGATGGCACCGGAGGCCAACAGGCCGTTGAGGCGCTCCACCTCGGCCGTGTAAGCCTCCAGCGGCGTGCGGGTCTGCTCCATGATCCGTCTGCCCTCCTCCAGCTGCTTTTGCCAGGCGCTTTCGCGCTCTGCGCGCTCCTTCTCTTCCTTCTTGGCGTTCTCTTTGCGCTCGTTCGCCGCATCGACGGCTGCAGACGCGCGCAGCACTCGCTGCAGCACCTCTTCCGTGACGACTCCACCTGCGGCGCGGATACGCTGAATCTCAGTCAGCGCCTGCTCCACCTGGCTCAGGTCTTCGGCCCTCTCCAGCTGCTTGTTGAGCGTTTCCAGGTAGCGCTTCGCCGCGGCCTCGGGGTCTTTCGCCTTCTCGTCCTTTCCGCCCCCGCCCGAGCCGCCGCCGGCGGCCCTCTTGAGCTTCGGCTCTTCCGCCTTGCGAGTGCGGCGGTCCACCTGATCGGCGTAGTCATCCACCAGGTCCAAAGCCTGCGCGCGCTGCTGCCGCTGCCAGTAGGCTTTGGTCGCCATCGACTCTTCCAGGTACTTCCGTGCAGCGGCGCGCCGCTCGTCAGTCTGTGCCTCCTTGAAAAAGCGCTCCGCGTGCTCGATGTCCTTGTTGGCTGCGACAATGTTCGTGCCTGCAAGCGTTTCGCCCTTCTTCCGGCCACCGATCCCGAACTCCGACGCGACATAGTCATAGAAGATGCGCCCTTTGGCCGGGCTCGATGCGAAGGCAACGATGTCCGTTCCAGCTTCGATGGCTGCCTTGGACACCTGCGTCATCCAGCCCAAAAGGGTCTGGAACGCACGCTTCGTGTCATCCGACTCAAGGGTTTGGTTCAGCTGCTCGACGCTGTCCTTGAGCTGCCGCATGCTGCCGGTGTCGCCGGTCAGCAGGCTGTCGATGTTGTTCTGCAGCGCGCTGAGGGCACCACCGAAGGTGTCGCGCGCGGCCTTCGCGGCGCCGCCATAGCTGGACTCCAGCGCCTGCAGGATGATCCCCTGCGCCTCGGCCGTCTTGCCGGTGGCCTCCAGCTGCTTGACCAGCTCTTTCTGGTCGTCGGTGAAGCGAAAACCCTGCTTGGACAGCGCCGTGAGGCCCTGGCTTGGCACATCGAGGGCCTTGCCAATGGTCTCGGCCGATTGGTTCAGGTCCATGCCGAGGCGGGCCGACATGTCGATGACGGCCTGCATCGCCCTGGGCACCTGCTCGCCGACCACGCCCGTGTAGCTGAGCAGACGGGTCTGGGCCTTGTTGATGTCGCCGTCGCTGAACACGCTGTTCTTCTGCAGCTCGGCGGCCATGTCGTTGAGCTGGTCGAGCGACCAGCCGGCCGCCTCGCCCGTGGAGCGCAGCACGGCCGCCAGCTGGGCCTGCTCCTGCTCGGCGTCACGCGTTTCATGGAGAAACTTCGTCATGACGCTGGAAACGGACAGGCCCGCAAACGCGCCTGCCAGCACGCCCTGCAGCGACCCGACGCCAGCGATGACGCCGTCCACCTCGCGATTCAGGGCGTCGAACGCGCCCTTCGTCGCATTCTTCGCCGTCAGCAGGATCGAGATTTCAGCGGTCATCGCGCCCGCCCCCTTCCATTACCGCCGCCTGCCGGCCTGGCTGGCCCGCGCGAGCGCCAGGACGTCCCGGCCCTTCGTGACGCGCCGCACCTGCCCGGCACCGGGCACGGGCGAATCCGCCCAAGGGTCGGGCGCCATGAAGTCCGAGGCGAGCCACGGCCGGCGCACACCCTTGCGCGTCGACGGCCCCTGATAGACCGCCGCCAGCAGCTGCGCATGCCGCAACTGCGCCACGCGGGGATGCAGCTGCTCCGCTTTCAACATGACTCGCCAATGCTCGAACTCCTGCGCACTCAGATTGCGGCCTGCCAGGCCGGCCAACGTGCACCCCAGCAACTTCGCGAGCACATAGGCATCGCGAAGTGCGGGGTGCTCCCTCAGTTTTTTTCCGCGTCCTCCGCCGAGCCATTCAGCCGGCGCGCGACGTTGAACAGGTGCAGCGCCTCTTCCCGGTGCCGCACGCCGAACACGTTCCATTCGGCATAGGTCTTGAGCGGTGCGCCATCCACGCCCAGCACCTGGCGGGCGAGCGTGCGCACGGTCTTTTCCACTGCCGCACGAACTGCGGCTTCCCGCTCGTCCTCGCCGGCGCGCGGCTTCTCGCGCGAGGCCATGACGTCATCGGCCAGGACTTCGGTGAAGAGCGCGCCGCGCACGATGACCTTGCCGAGGGTGGCCGAGGGCACCTCTTCGGCGGGAACGCCATCCGGCACCCCCGCGAAGGCAACGGCACCTGCGCCGGCTCCGCCGACCGTTGCAAGCACTGCGGGTTGCGCGCCCACCTCGTCACGGAACGCGTTGCTGACCTTGATCGACTTCGTCATGGCGTCAGGCACCCTCACCCGCAATCGTGGCGAGCGGGCCACGCACGTTGATCTTGATCGGCGTGGTCACAGGCTGGCCCGAGGCGCCGCCCGGTGCCATCGAGGCGCTGGGCATGCCCGCAAACAGCAGCGTGGTGCCGTCGGCCCAGGTGAACCGCACGGCGCAGCTGCTGCGTTTCATCGCTGCGGCCTTGAGGGCCAAGAGCGCCGGGTCCGTGGGCACCCACAGCGAGCCGAACGAATACACGATCGGCGAGGGCTTGCCCGGGACCGAATGGTCCGGGCGCGGATGGATGGTGTTGATGTTCACGTCCGGCGCCTCGCCGCCGCTCGGCGTGATTTCCTGCAGCGTCTCGGCCTCGGCGCCAAAGGTGATGAGCTGCAAGGTGCTGCCATCTGCCAGGGCGCCGCGGAAGCCCGTGGAGTCCACGCCGCGCAGCTTGAAACCGTCGACGGTGGGGTCGTCAACGATGCCGACGGCGTAGTCCAGCGCACCGATGCCGCGGATGCGCAGGAAGACGGGCGCGCCCTCCTGCAGCCCATGGCCCACGCACAGAATGATGGTGTCGGCGCCCTTGGTGACGCCGGTGACGGCCTTCGTGGCACCCAGGACGGTCTGCACCGCCACGCTCACGTCAGCCCAGATTTGCACGTCCATGTGCGCTCCAGTCAGGAAGGTTGGTCCGGCGCCTCGCGCCGAAGAAGGAAGTAAGTGACGGCCCACAGCTGCTCACGCGCAGACATGGGGACTTCGCCACCGTCGAAAGGCATGTGCCGGCTGGCGAGCAGGCGCACACGGTTGGCCTTGATGGCCTTGAAGCTGGGCGCGCCCAGAACGCGTTCGATCTGCAGACCGAGCGCGCGGGCCTTGCCGGGCGCCTCGTCCACGTCGGCGACCACGGCACGCAGCAGCACGCGCAGGCGGCGCTGCTCCGCGCGGCCGGCGACCGGCGGGTCCACTTCTTCGCCCTGCTCGTGCTCGCGGATCAGGATGGCGGGCAGCTGAGTCGCATCGAGCGCGCGAACGCGATCGAGATAGACGCGGTCGCCGGCGTCGGTGGCGCCGAGCAGCCCCGCGCGCAGCGCCTCAAGAATCTGTTGCTGTGCGTGCATGTCAGAGGCCCTTACTCAGCCGCACCGTGACCCAGCCAGAGGCTTCCGGCATCAGGCCACCCGCCACCAGCCACGTCTCGCCGTCGATCACGATGGGTGCATCCATCGTGAGTCCGGGCGCCTTCGCCAGGTCGAACTGCACGGTGGGCCCAACCGTCTCGGCCATGCCGTCGAAGACGGCGGGCGAGCGCTCGAACACCACGCCGAAGGGCTCGCCGCCAGCGACCTGGGCGATGGCGTTGGCGAGTAGCGCAGCAGCGCCCGCATTCACCATGCGTTCGATGCCAGCGAAGGGCGCAACGATGCTCACAGCGTCCGGCCTCGGCTTAGGTGCGCTTGCCGCGCAGCAGCATGCCGGGGCGAGTGCACATGAACAGCGGATAGCTGTAGATCTCGGGCCGCACCCACGCCTGGCGTTCGCGGTCCTCCACCACGATGGCGTACACGTCCTGGCCGGGCGTGTTCACGAACGGCAGGAACTCGGCCGGCGAGAACGCCTGGACGAATGCGCCCGGGGCGTTCACCGGGAAGAACTTCACCTTGTCGGTGCCGACCCCCACCGCGCCGTCGTCGCTGCCGCGGTAGTTGATCCAGGTGATGTCGCCATAGGTGAACGAACTGAATACCCGGCCGACTGCGCCGCGCAGGTCGGCGGCTTCCTGCTGGTTGAGGTAGGTGCTGCGGACTTCGGCGTGCCCGGTGAGCTGGTCGTAGAACGCATCGCCGCACAGGCCGACCACCGACGTCTGCGGGTTCCAGGCACCCTGCGCGGCTCGTTGCATGCCCCGCACGACCTGATTGCACTTCGCGCGTACCGCGCCAGACGCGGGCGCGGCGTTGTCGAGGTCGAAGTCGATTTCCGCTGGCTGCGCGATATTGAACGCATCGAACCAGTTCCACAGCGTGGAGCCGTCCGCATCGACCACCATGCCCTGGATTGCGCCCAGGCGCATGTTCTCGTGCGTCAGGTCGACGGCGGCGCGTAGGCCGGTGTCGCCGTTCATGATCTCTGCCACCTCGTTCTGCACCATCTGCAGTTCGCTGTCCGTGCCGAAGGCGCGGATGCCGTCGATCTCGTGCGCGTACAGCGTGTGACCGCGGGCGATCCGAGTGGTGCGGAAGTCGCGCATGTTGCGCTTCTCGCGCTCGCCTTCGCTGATGGGCGCACCGCGCTCGCTGGTCTGGATCAGCGACAGCACGCCGCCCTTGTCCTCGACCGACACGGTAGCCGTACGGACGCGCTTCGTGGCGAACAGGTTCAGCGAGCCGAGGAAGTTGGGTTTGTAGGGAGCGCGTTGCACGGCGGCCGAGAGCTCGACCATGCCGAATGCGCGCTGACGGAAGACGTCCATGTGGGCCATCTGATTTCCTTGTCGTTGACGGATTGGTTTGCCCCGCGCTGGATCAGCGCGCGACGATGCCGCGAGCGGCGAGCTGGGCCAGGGCGGCGGCCTTCTCCGGGGCGCCGATGCCATCGGGCCAGGCCAGGGCCGTGCCCTGGACTTCGGTGTCCCGGCTGTTCACCACGCCCGGCTTGTCGGCCGTGGTGGCGTCGACGGGCGCGAAGAGGACCGCGGCGGCGGCCTCGCTGCCGTCATTGGCCGCGGGCGTGAGCAGCTTGAATTTGCCCGAGGCAGTGACCTTGCCGAGCACGGCGCCGGCCGGGTATGCCACGCCGGCCAGCAGCGTGACGACGTCGCGCGAGCGGGTGCCATTGGCCTCGCTCACGAGGTGTTCGGCCGCGTGGCGGCCTTCTACGAGAGTGGTCATAGGAATGACTCCGATTGGTTGGGAAGTGGGCGGGGCTCGGACTCAGCGGCTCGCGCCTCCGACGCCGAAGGCGCGGTCCCACGTGGCGGACACCGCGGCGGGCTGCTCGGCCTGGCCCTGGGCGCCCTCGACGCCGCTGACGCCGGGATTGCCGATGGCGGACATCGCGCGCGCGAACTCACCACCGTTCAGCACGGCGGGAGCAGCCGCAGCGGCGACAGCCGGCACCGCGGGGCCTGCCGCGCCGAGGATGGCGGTCGACTGCTCGGCGTTCAGCCCGGTGGCGATGCACTGCAGCGCGAGCGGCATGTGCGCCGCGGCCGAGGCATGGCCGAGGATGGCGGTGACGCGGGCGCGCTCGCCCTGCGCACCCTCGGCGCGGGCGCGCTCGACATCGGCAGCGGTTACCGGCGTGGCCGGCGAATGGGCGGACGGGGCGCCGCCCTGCTCTTTGGAATTGCCGCTCATGGAGACTCCTGTGGTGAGGGCGGTTGCGACGCGGGCACCAGGCCCGGCGGGATACGACCGCCCGCGAAGGGCGGCCAATTCGGTGATGAGCTGATCGGCCGTGGCGACGCGATCGGCAAGACGCGCGTCCACGGCGGCGGCGCCGCGGAACACGCCGGCGCGCGTGCCGCGCACCTGCTGGGCGTCGATCCCGCGCTGCTTGGCGACGGCGTCGACGAACATCGTGTAGAGGCCCTCAATGTCGGCCTGGAGCGCGGCGCGCACTTCCTTGGGCAGCGGCTCGTAGGGGTTGCCGTCCACCTTGTGGTCGCCGGCGAAGATGTGCGTGACGGCCACGCCGTCGTTCTGCAGGGCGCGCGAGAAGTCCACGTGCCGCATCACCACACCGATCGAGCCGGCGTAGGCGGTCGACGTGATGGCGACTTCGTCGGCAGCGCTGGCGGCCAGGTAGGCCGCGCTCGCCGCGAGGTTGTCGGCGATGGCACGCATGGGCTTGCGCCCCCGCATGTCCTGGATGCGCTCGGCCAGCTCGAACGCGCCGGCCACTTCGCCGCCGGGCGAGTCGAAAGCCAGCAGCACGGCATGCACATCGGCATTGCCCATTGCGTCCTCAAGATCGGCGGCGATCTGGTTGTAGCCGAGCAGGAAGGTGCTGTCGGCCATGACGAACTGCGAGCGATGCACCAGCGCGCCCTGCACGCCGAGGACTGCGACGCCGTCCGTCACCATGTAGCCGCGTTCGGCGCGCGGGCCCTTGCGGGTGCTGAACATCAAGGGCGACAGGTCGCCGTCCGCGACGGCCCCTGCGGCGGCTGCAGCCAGCGGTGGCAGCGACGTGCCGAGCAGGCGCGAGCCCAGGCCCGACACGATGGCGTCCAGCTTCTGCGGGTGGATCAGCAGCGGCGTGTTGAACACGCGCGATGCAAGATGGGGGTAGTGGTTCATTCAGTGGCTCCGGCCGTGGCCTCTTCTTCGGCTGGCTCAGCCGGCGCGGCGATCTGCACCACGCCCGGTTCTGGGATGCCGCGGGATGCGCGCATGCGCTTCTCCAGCGCGAGCTGGTCCATGACTTCTTCGTAATCCCAACCCTGCTCCGCGCATTCCTGCTCCAGCGTGGAAATGCCCGCCGCCATGCGGATCTGTGCCGCGTTGGCCTCCTTGACGGGGTCCACCCAGCCACGGCCACCGAAGATGAAGCGGCAACGCGAGTAGGCGTAGCGCTTGGCGTAGAAGTCGGGCGCCTCCACGAGGCCCGTATTGATGGCCTCTTCCAGCCACAGCTCGTAGATGGGCCGCAGCCAGTAGTCCATGAGCCAGCGCCGGCGGCCGTGGAAGTAGCGCCACGCCTCCAGCAGCGCCGCACGCGCGCTGCTGTAGTTGGTCTTGCTGAAGTCCTTCAGCAGCAGCTCATAGGGAAGGTTGAGACCGGCTGCGATGTGGCGCAGCACGGCGAGCATGAACGCCTCGAACGCCGCATTCGGGCGGCCCGGCGTGAAGCTGGACACCTTGGCGCCCACGGGCAGAGGGATGATGGCCGCGCCTTGCATGCGCCGCAGGTTGCGCGCCTGCTTGACCGACTCACCCCAGGCGCTGCGCGGGTCTTCGCCGAACAGCTCGCTGGCCGATTCGGCGTCAAGGTTCGATTCCAGAAACGCGGCAACCAGCGAATTGGCGACACTGGCCTCCAGCTCGTTGCTGGAGTATTTGCCGGCCATGTGGAATTCGCGCATGACCGCCGCGACGATGGGCTTGCCACGAGACTGGCCCGTTCGTTCCTTATCGTGCAGATGCAGCACGCGGCGGCGGCCCCAGGCGGTGAACGCGGGAATGCGCTCCCACTCATCGGCACCAGCCGCCCACGCGCCGAGGGCGTCGCCGGGGTGCGTGCGGCGCACGTTGTAGAAGGTCGGCGCGCCGTACTGGTCAAACTCGATGCCGCCGCGGATGTTGGGCATCGCCGCCTTGATCGGCGGCGTGGCGAGCCGGTCGGACTCCACCATCATGATGCGCGTGGCCCACGAACTGCCCGGCCGCGGCAGCCACAGCGGCAGGCCCAGGCCGTCGCCGTTCACCATGCTTCCGCTCAGCGCCTGCAGGGTCAGCCCAAGCAGGTTGAGCGAGCGCCCGGCATCGCATTCCGTCGTCTCGGCCCACGAACGGAAATGCGCCTCTGTCGTGTTGCCCCACTCGCGCGCCTTCTCGCGCGTCCATCCGAGCAGGCGGTAGTCCGGCGTCGACGACAACCGCAGCACCGCGCCCACGATGTTGTCGCGTAGCGTCTGGATGCCACCGGCCATCAGGCCGTTGTTGCGCGTTAGGTCGCGCGAACGCGCGGTGAGCAGATCGAGGTCCGGCAGCAGATCAGCATCGGCGCTGCCGCCGCCTGGGTGCCAGTCGAACATGGCGTTGTCGTGCCCGGCCGCCTGATAAGCGGCCATGCTTGCGCCAACAGCCGGCGCATGCACGGCAGCGTTTCGCGTGGAACGTTTTACGCGGCGGCCCATGCTCAGACGATGTAGATGGGGCCGCGACGCATGCCACCCGTGCGACGGGTGATCTCTGCATCGATCGCTGCCAGCTCGGTGCGCAGTTCGTCCGTGCGCTGCTGGTACTGCACGCCACGGCCGTTGACGGTGGCGGAGGTGGGACCGGTCAGTCGCTCATGCAGCGACGCAAACAGCTTTGCGCGAAGCTGCTTGAGTTCTTCGTCCGAGGAGTTGCGATACAGGCCCATGCATGCATGAGACCAGTTACGCATGGACAAGTCACAGAGGCAATGTCACAAACTTTTGTCCATGCCATCGCCGTCAGGCCTACTCTGCGTTGACTATACGGCGAATGGTGCGCTCGGCGATGCCATAGTCTCTCGCAAGCTCTCGGATGTTGCACCCGTTGAATCGCTCGCGTATCTGCGCGTCGCGCCACGCGCGATCAGCGACGGTCTGGCGGGGCACGTACACCTGTGAGCCGCCCAGCCGCGTCACGATGCGACGCACCAGCGTTGCCGCTGCTTCGTCGCACCACTGAGCGCCGTAGCAAACAGCCACGGCACGCGCCTCGTCTTCGATGATGGATAGCGCGTCTTCCGCGACCGCTTCGGGTTTTTTCATAGTTGGATGGGGTCGAAAAGAGATTCTTCCGACGAGGATCGCCGCGGCGGAGCCACCCTCGCGGGCTCCGGCGCGAAGGCATCGACGGGCTCGCTGCTCGCCTCATCAGCGGGCGCGTCGATTGAGAACAGATCTTTGGGCGGCTGCACGGCCGCCTCCAGCTTGGCCCACTTGTCCTCAGACCATTTGTCGAGGCCCAGGCCAAGGGCTGCGTGCAAGGCGTAGTTGCGGTTGTCCAGCTGCTCGTTCCGGGGCCGGCGCTTGACCCAGCGGTATGCGTCCCGACCATTGAGCTTCGCCAGCACGCGCTGCTCCGCCGTCAACTGCTCGTAGAACTCGCGCGGGAGCTCGTCGGAAAAGTGCACGAAGCCCGGCCCCTGACGTTCGATGGCGAGCTGCCCGAGCAACAAATCTTTCGCGGCATCGGTGCCGACACGCCACAGCTTGATGCCCCGCGGAATCTTGCGGCCACGCCAGTTGACTTCCTGCAGGCTGCTCGGCCCGAGGATGCTGGTCGCCTCGTTGCCGTCGCCCTTGATGGCGCGCAGCTGCGGAAGCACGTGCTGCGCCTTGCTCACCCAGTTGTAGACGGCCTGCGTCTGGTCGGAGCTGTCGATGCTGATTGCACTGAGGCCCAGGCTGCCGCCGTGCCAGTCCTGCCGGTAGCGCCGCTGCAGTTGCGTGGTGACCGGCGCCCATTCCTCGTCCACGGCCGGATTGCCCTCGATCACGGTGACGTCGATCACCCACGACTCCAGGCCACGGCACCAGCCGTAGACCGTGATTTCCCAGCGGTTGCGCTGCACGTCGACGCCAGCAGTCAGGACCAGGCAACCCTGCGGGACGGTCTGCAGCTTGTAGGCTTCCGCTCGGGACTGGAGCGCGTGCTCATCCGTGCGCTCCCCCGCCAGCTCCCACGTCTCGCCCAACGTCTCGTTGACGAAGAGCTGCATGGGGCCGGCGTCGCCCTTCTCCAGCGACTTCAACGCGTTCTCGAACTCTTCCACGATGTCGGACCATGCGCGCTGCGGGCTGTAGGCCGTCCACACGTGAACGGCCAGGGAGCGAGGCGGGGAGCATAGGTTGCCCGCCGCGTCGCGCCACACGCGATCACGGCCGTAGCGCTTGCCGGTCCGCTCGCAGACCCACTCACCCTGCAGCGGCACGCCGCCGCGCAGGTAGTCGGCCTGCGTGATGGGCTCGTGACAGTGCGGGCAGACGTGATGGACCGTCTTCGGGTGCCCACGGTCCCACTTGAAGCCGTGGCGCTTGTCCTTGCCGCCCCAAGTCAGCGGGTGATCCGCGCCGCAGCACGGGCACTCGATGTAGAAGCGGACGAAGCCCTCTGCCTCTTCGGCCGCGTCCTCGATGTGGCAAAGGCCCTTGAGCAGTGGCGTGGAGCCACACACCAGCTTCGGATAGGGCGCGCCTTCGAGGCGACCTCGCGCCAGGCCGCGCGGCGGGCCGGCCTTCTCGATGCTGCGATCGAACTTGCTGATCTCATCGAGGATGGACACGGCGACCGTGATCCGGCGGAACGCGCGCGCAGCCTTGCCACCCAACAGGTGCAGAACGCTGTCGCGGAAGCTCTTGAGCTTGATCGTCTCGTCCGCGGTGCTCTTGCCCCGCTTGCGCGCCTTGTTGACGGCCGCCACGCCCGTCTGCGGATCTAGCAGCGGGTCAATCTCGCTCTTGACGTAGCTGTCCCGGTCGTCGTCCGTGGGCTGCCACAGCGCCTGCTTGCGGCGACGGTGCGCGATGTTGTAGCAGACGAAGGCGGTGACCATCTTCGTGTAGCCGACACGCTTCGCTTTCATGACGTCCAGCTCTTCGATGCGGTCATCGCTCATGAAGTCGAGGATGCCCACCTGAAAGGCCCAGGCCACCCAGGCGCCTTTCGTGTGGCTGCTTTCTCCAGCCAGCTTGAATTCGTCCTGCGCCCAGTCGCCCAGGCGCTGCGGTGGATCGGCGCGCAGGCTGTCCAGGCCCAAGCGCACCGCCGCCTTGATGGCCTCGGCCGTCTCCGCATGCAGGACGGGTGGATTCATGCTCACGCGCAGTACCCCTCCACGTCGCGGGCGTCGCCCTCGTCCGCGCCCTCGTTGTCCTCGGCCAGCATGCCGTCGACCTCGTCGGACACGAGCCGCGCCGTGCCCCTAATCCACTCATTGCGCGCGTTGGCGATCACCTGCAGCACCGCCACCTTCGCCTCGTCGGGCAGGTCGGGCACCGCCTTGCGGAGCGTGCCCTCCAGCTGGTCGAAGCGATCCACCACAGCACTCGCGGCGCGCGCCAGGACGTCGGCCAACAGGCCCACCGCGGCGAACTCGCGGCGCGCCACCTGGTTCTTGATGGCCTGGCCGATGCGCTGTTCGCGCGCGAGCGCGGCGCGCTCCTGCACGAGGTCCAGACCGCCGGCCTCCGCACCCGCGCGGCCGGCCGCCTGGTCGCGCAGGCGCTCGCAGTAGCCAAGCAGCCATGCCGCGGCCGTGTCGCCACGCGCGATGACACCTTCACTCACGAGTTGGCTCACGCGGGCTTCGCTGACGCCGATCAGCTGAGCGAACTCCGCCTGAGAAATGGCCTGCTCCAAGAGAGGGATGACCTTCACTTAACCCCCTTAGCAACCTCGGTGAACAGTCCGAGGCCGCGGTGCGAATTACCCGCACTGGTGCCCCCCCGGGAGGGACCCGTGCGGGGGGGGTGCGCCGGGTCCCTCCCG